>JAYTTN010000276.1:0-1860 GCA_043745295.1 Fimbriiglobus sp.
TGTTGTACATCGTCTAATGTTCGCGTATCGTAATCGCATGTGGTGCCCATTGACTTGCCTCTCTCCCATCTACGAGGTTCACCATGCGTCACTCTCTTCTGCTGACTCGGCAAACGAAACGTAAACCGTTTCTCGGCGTCGAACTCCTCGAAAGCCGCGACGTGCCGACGATCTTCACCGTCACCACCCTGTCCGACACGGGGACCGGCAGCCTGCGGAGCGCGATCGACCAGGCAAACGCTGCCAGTGACGACGATACCATCGTGTTCGGCGGTGCAGCGGTCGGTGGCACGATCAACATCGCGACCTTCACCAACCCGCCTGTCAGCACCCTGGCCGTGCCGCAACCCGCCGGGCCGAGTGCGTTTCTCATCACCAGCCCAATCACGATTCAGGGGAATGGTGCGACGATCACCCGTACCGGGGCGTCGGCCTTCCGACTGTTTCAGGTGACAGCCGCCGGCAAACTGACACTTCAGAACCTGACCCTGACTAACGGGCTAGCCCAAGGCGGGGGGGCGGCGGGGCTCGGCGGGGGGGCGGCGGGGCTCGGCGGGGCGATCTACAACCAGGGGACACTCCGTATTCTCGGCAGCACCCTGACGGTGAACCGGGCGGTCGGCGGCCCGAACGGCGGCGGCTTCGGCCTTGGCGGCGGCGGCCTTGGCGGGCCGGGGACCGCGGACAGCGGCGGCGGCCCGAACGGCGGCGGCTTCGGCGGCGGCGGCAACGGCGGCAACGGTGGCTTCGGCGGCGGCGGCGGCAGTGGCGGAGGCGGCCTTGACGGCAACGGCGGCAACGGCGGCTTCGGCGGCGGCGGCGGCGGCGGCAACGGTGGCAGCGGCGGCGGCGGCTTCGGCGGCGGCGGCGGCGGCGGTAGCGGCGGCCGCGGCGGCGGTAGCGGCGGTCCAGGTGGTTTTGGAGGTGCCGGTGCGAATGGTAATGCAGGCGGCGGGGCGGGGCTCGGCGGGGCGGTGTTCAACCAGGGCGGGACCGTTACCTTCGCCAACAGCACACTCACCTCGAACACCGCCCAGGGGGGCAACGCCTCGGGCAGTGCCCAGGGAGGGTACGGTGGCGGCGGCGCGCTGTTCAACCTCAACGGCACTCTCAACCTGACCAACACGACCATCGCCGGGAACACCGTCGCTCCTGGGACCGGTGGGCAGCTCGCCTACGCCGCCGGGGGTGCCCTGTACAGTTTCTCCGTGCAAGTCGGAAGCGACACTAACGGCCAAGACGCCATCGTGAACGTCGGCAACAGCATCTTGGCCAACACGCCGCTAGGGCTCCTCGACGTGGTGAACCAGAGGTTCATGGTCGGGTCCGCGACACTCAACGCCACCGGGCCGAACATCGCTTCGGTCGCGGTGTACGAGGTCGGCGGGGCCACGCACACCGGCCCGGAGTTCACGATCGTCAACCCGAACCTCGCCGGGCTTGCGAACAACGGCGGGTTCACGCAGACGATGCTCCCGAACGCAGGCAGCCCGGCGATCGACGCCGGGGACAACCCTGCGGCCGCGGGGCTGGCCACCGACCAGCGGGCTTCGGGGTTCGTTCGCGTCTCGAATGGGACGGTGGACATCGGGGCGGTCGAGGTGCAGCCCGCTCCGGTCGCGGTGGTCGTCGCGCCGGCAGGGATCGCGGGCGGGCAGGTCGGCACGGCCTACAGCCAGACGATCACTGCGTCCGGTCCGGCCGGCCCGTTCACCTTCACCATCACCTCCGGCACCCCACCGGCCGGCCTCGCTCTGAGCAGCGCCGGGGCGCTGAGCGGAACGCCGACCGGAGCCGGTGCGTCGAGCTTCACCGTGACCGCGACCAGCCCCGCTCTCGGGACCGGCAGCCGAGCGTACA
>JAYTTN010000277.1:0-6774 GCA_043745295.1 Fimbriiglobus sp.
GCGCGATGCGGCCGGGCGCAAGCAGTACTGGGAGGACACCGTCGCCGAGGCCGTCGCCGAGCTGCGCCGCCGGCTGGCCAGCACCCGCGACGAGAAGTCCTTCCAGGCGCTGCAAATGATCCTGGACCTGGAGAAGACGCGGCTCCGGCACAAGGAGCCGGTGGCGGGCACGCGCGTCGAGACGCGGTGGTCGTCCGGGCTGGGGTCGATGGAAGACAGCACGTCGAGCGGTGGCAAGTACCAGGGGCGGAAGAAAGAAGACCTCACCCCGCCGGCTGCGCCGGCGACCCTCTCCGTCCCGGAGAGGGTGGCAGAACCGATGCCACTCCCTGGCGGTCGCGGCTCGCCGGACAACGATTCTCGCTCGAACACCCCCTCTCCGGAACGGGGAGGGGGACGTGGGGTGGGGGCTTCCAAAACCCAGGAAAAACCCAAAACCTACCCCTGACAGGGGACGGGGGGTGGGGTTTCTTCCGAATACCTACCCCTGACAGCCCCCGTCCCCATTCTGGAGTGCGGGCCGGACCGCCGCGCGGCCGGATCGGTTTGCCAGACGCGACCGAAACGCCGGGGCGGGCTTTTTCCGCCCGCCGCCGGTTTGACTCTCCCCGGCACCGCCCCGATAATGGCGTCCGCCCGCATCCCGAGGGTCGGATCGCATGGACACCCCGACGCAGACCAGCGCCACCCTGCTCGCCCGCCTGGGCGGGGGGGTGACGGACGCGGCCGCCTGGGACCAGTTCGTCCGGCGGTACGGCCCCCAACTGTTCGCCTGGTGCCGCCGCTGGGAACTGCAATCGGCGGACGCCGAGGACGTGTGCCAGGACGTGCTGCTGCGGGTGGCCAAGCAGATGCGGCACTTCCACTACGACGCGGCGCGGAGTTTCCGGGCGTGGCTGAAGACGGTCGCCCGCGCGGCCTGGGCCGACTGGCTGGAAGGGGGCAAGCGGCCCGGCCGGGGGAGCGGCGACACCGGCGTGTGGGAACTCCTGTCGTCGGTCGAGGCGCGGGACGATCTGGTCGCGCGGGTGGAGGCCGAGTTCGACCAGGAGCTGCTCGACGTGGCCACCGCCCGCGTCCGCCTGCGCGTGGAGCCGGCCACCTGGGAGGCGTTCAAGCTGACGGCCGTGGACGGGCTGTCGGCGGCCGAGGCGGCGGCCCGCACCGGGCTGAAGGTGGCCACGGTGTTCGTCGCCAAGGGCCGCGTCCTGAAAATGCTCGCCGACGAAGTCGCCGCCCTCGACCCCACCGCGTGAGGCCGTCCGTGGACCGCTACCGCTGCCCGCCCGACGCTCACCTCCGCGCGATGCTCGACGCCGCACTCCCCCCGGACGCCCGCGGCGTGGAGGCGCACGTGGACGGGTGCCGGGAGTGCCAGCGGCGGCTGGAGGAGCTGACCGCCGGCCCGCTGGCCGACCGCCTCCGCGCCGCGTCCCCGGCCGCCGGCGATCACCCGTCGCTCCTCGCCACGACGTTCCTCAACCGCATCCGGGGGCAGGGGCCGGTCGAGCGCCCCACCGACACGCCGGCGGCGTGGCCGACGCTCCCCGGCTACCGTATCCTCGGCGAACTCGGCCGCGGCGCGATCGGCGTGGTCTACCAGGCCCACGACCTCCGACTGAACCGCACCGTCGCCGTGAAGATGCTGCTGAACGAGGCGTTCGTCCGCGCCGAGACGCGGATGCGGTTCCTGATCGAGGCGGAGGCCGTCGCCCGCCTGCGGCACCGGGGCATCGTCCAGGTGTTCGAGTTCGGCGACGCGAACGGGTCGCCCTTCCTGGCGATGGAGTTCGTGCCCGGCGGCACCCTCGCGCGGCGGCTGGACGACGGCCCCCGACTCGACCCCCGGTCGGCCGCCGCGCTGCTGCTCGAACTGGCCGTCGCCGTCGCCGCCGCGCACCGGGCCGGCGTCATCCACCGCGACCTCAAGCCGGCCAACATCCTGACCGACGACCGGCCGGACGACGCCGGGACCGGCGGCGGCAGCGACGACGCGACGCACACCGACCCCCGCCTCGGCTTCCGCACCAAGATCACCGACTTCGGCCTGGCGCGGATCGACGGCGCGGAGGCGACCGTGGTGACGGTGACGGGGACGGTGATGGGCACCCCGGCGTACATGGCCCCGGAGCAGGCGTCGGGCGACGTGCGGCGGGTCGATACCCGCGCCGACGTGTACGCGCTGGGGGCCATCCTGTACGAGCTGCTGACGGGGCAGCCGCCGTTCACCGGCTCGTCCGCGATGGACGTCCTCCACCAGGTCATCCACGTCGAGCCGCGCGCGCCGCGCTCGCTGGCCGGCGGCGTGCCCCGCGACCTGGACGTGATCTGCCGGAAGTGTTTGGCGAAGGAGCCGGCCCGCCGGTACGGCACGGCCGACGCCCTGGCCGACGACCTGCGGGCGTACCTGACCGGGCGGCCGATCACCGCGCGGCCGGTGGCGACGTGGGAGCGGGTGGCCCGCTTCGCCCGGCGGAACCCGTGGCCGACGGCCGCGCTGTTCGCGTTCCTGTTCGGGGCCGCCGCGTCCTTCATCCTGGTGAACGCCGCCCGCGTCGGGGAAATGGCCGCCACCAAAACCGCCAACGAGCGCGCGCGCGTGGCGCAGGACGCCCGCGCGGCCGAGGCCGAGGCGCGGGCGCTGGCCGAGCGGCGGGAGGCCCTGATCGCGTTCGACCGGGCCGTCCTCCGGTGCGCGTCCGGGGACATCGACGGCGGCGTCGGCGACTTGGAGGCGGCCGTCGGCAAGGCGGACCAGGCCGGCGACGGCGACCTGGCGCGGGTGGCGCGGGTCAACCTGCGCGTCTGGCGGGGGCGGCTGCCGGTCCTCGTCCGCCGCTACCCGGCGGCCGGGAGCGGCGCGACCACGGCGGTCGAGTTCGCGGACGGCGGGGATCTCGTCGTGCTGGCGGACGGCAAGTCGGGCGTCCTCCGCGCGTGGCCCACGCCGCCGGCCTCGGCCGACCGCCCCGCCTACGAACTCCGCCCGGATCGCACCGTTCTGCGGACGCCGGTGCCGGTCGGCCTCGTCCCCGCGCCCGGCGGCGGCCTGTACGTCGGGTACCGGTCCGGGACGGTGCGGCGGTTCGACTCCCGCACCGGACGACCCGACGGCCCCGCCTTCGAACTGCCGTTTCTGACGGAGTTGAGCGACTTCGCCGTCCACCCCAGGGGGAAGTGGCTGGCCCTCGCGAGCAGCGCCGGGACGGTGCGCGTGGTGGCGGCCGAGACGGGAAAATTGGTCCTCCCCGACCTGACGCACCGGACGCCCGTCGGCAAAGCGGACCCGCCGGAGTTCGACCCCAAAAGCCGCGCGAACTCGCCGAGCGCGGTCGCGTTCGCCGACGACGGCCTGTTCGTGCTGGCGGCCGCGCGAAATGGCGGGGTCTTGATGTGGGGCCTGCCGACGGGCGTCTGCCTGCACCACTTCGACTTCGGAACGGAGGTGTTCCGCCTCGCCGTCGGCGGCGGCGGCCAGTACTTCCTGGCCGGCGGGGAAACGGCGACCAGCCTGTGGTCGATCCACAACCGGTCCCGCCCGCTCTGGATTCACAACCACCCGCAGCGGGCCGGGGCCGTCGCGTTCAGTCCGGACGGGCGGGTGTGCGTGACGGCCGACCACGCCGGCAACGTGGCCTGCCTGAACCGGGAGACGGGCCGGCTCATCGCCCGCTTCCGCCACTCCGACGCGGTCCGCGCGGTCGCCTTCCACCCGGTGGACCCGCTGCTGCTGCTCGTCGCCGGGGACGACGGGGTCGTCGATCTGTGGCGGCTGCCGCCGCGCGAGGACCAGACCCTCGCCGTCCCGACCGCCACTACCGCCGCGCCGTGGGACACCGTCCCCATCGGCACGACCTCGCACCGCACCGTCTCGGCAGTCGGATTCTGGCCCGGTTCGGCGGACGTCTGGTCGGCCAGCCCCGGCGCTCTGAAGCGGTGGGCCGGCGTCGAACCGCCGTACTCGGCCGTCGAGAACAAGTTGGATTACAAGCGGGCCGGCCGGGGAATTCGCGCGGCGGAGGTGAGCGCGGACGGCCGACTCGCGGTCTCCGGCGGCTGGTCGGATTCGTACACCGGGGTCTGGGATCTGTCCGGCGCGACGCCCGCGTACCACCCGCTCGGCGTCGAAGCGGCGGCGGTCGGCATCCTCCCCGACGGGCGGTCGTTCTTCACCGTCACCGAGGAGGCGACCGGCGGCGGCCTCCGCTGGTGGACGTGGCGGGACGGCAAGCCCGTCCCCGACCGACCGGGGTGGCCGGCCCTCTCGTACCCCCTGGTCCTCGCCCCGCACCCGGACGGGCAAACCGTACTCGTCGGCCAGAAGCTGGGCGAGCCGACCGGCCTCCGCGACGCGACGACGGGCCGGCTCGTCCTCGAACTCGCCCACCCGGTCACCGTCACCGCCGTCGCCGTTCACCCCGCCGGGACGTTCGCCGCGACCGGCGGCCGCGACGGGAGCGTGCGCGTCTGGTCGCTGCCGGACGGCAAACCCGTCGGCCGGCCGTTCTTCCACGCCGACCGCGTGAACCAACTCGTCTTCGGGACCGGGGCCGCCGACGGCGCGCTGCTGACGGTCAGCCACGACCGCACGGGCCGCGTGTGGGACTTCCGGCTCGGCCTGCCCTTGGGGCCGCCCCTCGAACACCCGGAGGCGGTGCTGACGGCCGCGCTCGCGCCCGACGGCCGGCTCATCACCGGCGGCAAGGACGGCGTGGTGCGGCTGTGGCGAACCGACTGGCTCTGTCGGCCGCCGGCGGGCGACCGCTGACGGCCGAATCGGAGGTGCCCCGCGAGAGGCCGTTCACCAGCGGAGGACGGCGGTGCCCCAGGCGAGGCCGGCCCCGAAGCCGCTCAGCAGCACCAACTCGCCCCGCTTCAGGCGGTTGTCGGCCAGCGCCTCGTCCAGGGCGATGGGGATCGACCCGGCGGACGTGTTGCCGTACTTCTCCAGGTTGTTGAACACCCGGTTGCGGGGGATGTGCAGGGCGTCCACGGCGGCGTTGATGATGCGGATGTTCGCCTGGTGCGCCACATACAGCGCCACGTCGTTCACGCCCAACTTGGCGTCGGTCAGCACGTCCTGGATCGTGTCGGTGAGGATGTTCACCGCCCACTTGAAGACGGCGTACCCGTCCATCGCCATGTACTGCTTCTTGTCGGCCAGCAGCTCCGGCGTCACCGGCATGCGGCTGCCGCAGGTGTCCCGCCGCAGCAGCATCCCGCCGGCCCCGTCGGACCCCATGCTGTACGACAGGATGCCCTGGTCCGGCCGGCCCTTCTCGATGATGACCGCGCCGGCCCCGTCGCCGAACAGCGGGTAGGTGCGGATGTCGTCCGGGTTCAGCACCCGGCTGTTGGTGTCCCCGCCGATGACCAGCGCCCGGTCGCTCAGCCCGGCCTTCACGTAGGCGGCGGCGGTGACGAGGGCGTACATGAAGCCGGCGCACGCCGCCTCGACTTCGATGGCCGGCCCGACGATGCCGAGGCGGTCCTGGACGAGGCAGGCGGTGGACGGGAACGACATGTCCGGCGTGAAGGTGCCCAGCACGAGCAGGTCGCAGTCCTTGCCGCTCAGGCCGGTGTTGGCGAAGCAGTCGTTGGCGGCCTCGACGCACAGGTCGGAGGTCGCCTGGTGGGGCAGGGCGTGGCGGCGTTCGAGGATGCCCGTCCGCTTGACGATCCAGTCCGAGTCGAACCCCAGGCGGGCGTGCAGGTGGTCGTTCGACACGACCGAGTCGGGCACGTACTTGCCGCTGCCGACGACGCGGAACCCGGTCAGCGACCGGCAGCGGGGGCGGGGCGACATGCGTTCGGGAGTGGTCAAGGGAGGTATCCGTGTCGTCCAACCCGTGGCCGCACCCGCGCGGCACCCGGCGAAAAATCAGCCGTCAGTATAGCGATCCCGCCGGGGATGTCGGCGCGGGTCACAGCCCCAGGGCGGCCGGCGACGCGGCGGTCAAGACGGCGAGACCGATCCGCGTCAGGTCGGCGTCCGGCAGCCCGCGGAGCGTGTCCAGCGAGTCCGCCGACAGCGGCCCGAACTTGGCCACGAGTTGCGCCTCCAGGAACTCCACGGCCCCCTTCCGCCGGCCCAGTTCGACCCCCTTCTCGATCCCCTGCTCGATCCCCTGCTCGATCCCCTGCCCGATCCCCTCTTCCCGTCCCTCTTCCTTGCCCTTCATGTACGATGTCTTGTTCACGGGCGGAACCCTCCCGGTAGCGTTCTGGTTCAGTATATCCGCGAGCCGGTCCACTTCCTCCTGGGGCACCGGCAAGTACCCCTCCAGTACCTCGCCGAGCAGGAACTTTTGGCGGTCGGAAAGCGGGGCCGCGCCGATCCGCCGCATCGCCTCCGCGCCCCACTCGACGATCCGGTCCTTCGGGCACCGCATGAGCGCCGACAGCGCCACCCCCAGCCAGTTGTCGCCGTGCCGGTAGTCGTCGGCGTTCAGCCCCGGCAGGCCGACGTACAGGTAGCGGAAGGTGTTCACCCCGAAATCCAGGAACGGCTCGACGATGGTCTCCTCGCCCAGACCGTCCAGTCCGACCTTCAGGTACACGACGATGGGCAGGGCCGGCAGGCCGAGTTGCTCGGTCAGGTGCCGCCAGTACTTCGGCAGTCGCGGCGCGATGGCGGTGGTGCGGTCGGGCGACTCGATCTCGATGTGGACGAGCGCCAGACACGCCGGCGGGTCGGACGCGCCATCGGCCCCGGCCGGCCCCGCGAGGGCCACCTTCGCCACCAGGTCGAGGACGTGCTTGGGGCCGTCGGGC
>JAYTTN010000278.1:0-25324 GCA_043745295.1 Fimbriiglobus sp.
CCGCGAGGGAGTGGCCTCTTTAACCCAAGCCGAGATGCCACTCCCTGGCGGTCGCGGCTCGCCGGAACCGATGCCACTCCCTGGCGGTCGCGGCTCGCCGGACAACGACACCCCCTTGAACACCCCCTCTCCGGAACGGGGAGGGGGCCGGGGGGTGGGGTCTTCGGCTTCCCCGCCGAAGCCGGCGCGGCCGATCCCGCTGCGCGAGCGGCTGACGTTGCAGGCCCTTCACAAGGGGGTCATCGGTCACTTCCACGACCACGACGACGACTGGATGCTGGAGCGCGGTCGCGGCCGTCGCTCGCGCGACGCCGGCGCGGAAGAACCGGAGATCGACCTGGAGGCGGTTCGGCGGAGTTTGCCCCCGCCGCCGCCGCCGAGGGTCCGCAACCTCGACCTGTTCTCGCTGCGCGACGAAGCCCCGGCGGCGGCCGCGCGGGCGTGATATCTTGAAGGCGAACGAACGCGGTCCCCTGACTTCCAACCGGTTTCCCGCCATGCCCCCGCTGCCTGCTTGTGTCTTGGACGCGCTGCGGAAGTTCGACACCCCGACCATCTGCAACGTGCTGGAGCTGTTCGACGCCCGCTCCCGCACCAGCGGCTACATGGACGGCCGCATCGCGCCGTGCTTCCCGCACCTGCCGCCGATGGTCGGGTACGCGGTGACGGCCACCTTCCGCGCCGGGGCCGTGCCGCGCGGCGGCGTTCGACACCCGAACTGGGGCGGTGGTCCGCTCGTTGCACGCCTATGAGGTGACCTTCGGCGGCGGGGTGCGAGTGGCCGTCGGGGATTTGACCGGGGACGGCACGCCCGACATCGTCACGGCGACCGGTGCCGGAGGTGGCCCCCACGTCAAGGTGTTCGACGGCGCGAGCGGAGCCGAAGGTCCGGAGTTTCTTCGCCTACGCCCCGACCTTCCGCGGCGGGGTGAGCATCCCGACGGGGGACTTGAACGGGGACGGCTCCGCCGAGATCGCCACCGGGGCTGGGGCGGCCGGTCTCGCCTGCGAGTCTGGGACGGGCGGACGGCGGGCTTACCTGGGGATTTCCTCGCTTTCGCGCCAGACTTCGACGGCGGCCTGTTGATCGGTTGACAGCCACCGTCCCGAAAACCGAGTGCCGATTCTGGCTGCGAGTTGTCGGTGGCGAGGGACGGGTTGACGCCACCCGGCGGCTCACGCCGCCGGTTCACCATACTTCGCGCGGCCGACGTACCCCCGCAGTTGCTTCAGGTGTACGGGGTCCATCTCGCGGCCGTCGGCGTCCTCCTTCGGCGTCTCCAGGATCATCGGCCGGTCGGCGAACCGCGGGTCGGTGACGAGCCGCTTGAAGCAGGCGTTGCCGATCTTCCCCTTGCCCAGCAAGGCGTGCCGGTCCACCCGGCAGCCGACGCCCTTCACGCTGTCGTTGACGTGGAACACCTTCAGCCGGCCCAGGCCGATGAGTTCGTCGAAGTGGCCGAACGTGTCGGCGTAGCCGGCCTCCGTGGAGATGTCGTACCCGGCGGCGAAGACGTGACAGGTGTCCAGGCAGATGCCATACCGCTCCGGTTCGGCCACGCCGCCGAGCAAGGTTTGCAGGTGCTCGAACTTCCAGCCCAGACAGGTACCTTGCCCGGCAGTCGTTTCCAGCAGCACTTTCACGCGGAACCCGGCGGATCGCTCGGCGCTCTTGTTCAGCCCGTCGATCACCCGCGCGAGGGCGGCCGGCTCGCCGCTGCCGACGTGCGCCCCTGGATGCGTGACGAGGTAGTCCAGCCCCAGCGCCTCGGCGCGTTCCAGTTCGACGACGAACGCATCGACGGACTTCGCGAACAACTCGTCGCCGGGTGCGGCGAGGTTGATCAGGTACGAGTCGTGGGCGGTGACGGACGTGACCCCGGCGTCGGCGACGGCGGTCTTGAACAGCCGCACTTGCTCGTCGGCGAGCGGCGGCGCGGCCCACTGCGCGGCGTTCTTGGTGAACAGTTGGAACGTCGGGCACTTGAACCGCTTGGCGGTCTCGGCCGCGTTGTGCAGCCCGCCGGCGACGGAGAAGTGGGCACCGAACAGCGGCATGGCGAATCCTTCCGGAGTGGGAACGTCCGAACCGCCGTCACCGCTTGAGGCCGTCGGGCTCGCTCCCCTTCTTCGCGCTCACGGGCACGGTGTGGCACCGCCGTGGTCATTCCTTCACGGCAGCGGCCATCTCCTTGGTCATCCGCTCGCGGAGGGCGCGGTCTACGAGGCCGTGATCTTTGCCGGGGAACAGTTCCACCGCGGCGTCGCTGCCGAGGGCTGCCAGAGACTCCTTCAGTAGGCGGGTCGCGCCCTCCAGGTAGAAGGTGTCCACGTCGCCCATGTAGACGTGCAGCTTGCCCTTCAGCTTCGGGCCGAGCTTGGCCCAGTTGCGTTCGAGGACGAGTCGGATGTCGTACTTCTCCCACTCTTTGGCCACGTCGGTGCGGAGAGCCCCGGTCTTACGGTCCCACAGTCGCACCGGCTGGCCGTCGGTCCCGCGCGGGCTGAACGCCGCCTCGAACGAGCCGAGTTGCCCTCCCCGGCCCGTCACCACTTCCATGTCGGAGAAGCCCCTCACGAACAGCGCCGGCTTCAACCCCCGGCGGGCGATGGGCCGCTTGCCGCCGGTCGAATCGGCGAACAGGTTCGAGCCGGGGTTGTACAGGTCCACCCGCTGGAAGTCGCGAAAGTCCACCGAATCCGGCGACGTGGACCAGCAGCCGTGGAAGGTGTCCGGGTACGTCACCTGGAGCCACAGGCTGGACCACCCGCCGGACGAGTGCCCCGTCACCAGCCGCTTGCCGCTGCCACGATACTTCTTCTCGATGGCCGGGATCAACTCTTCGACCAGCGCCGTCCCGCACGGGCCGTTGTTGTCCGAGTCGGCGAAGACGTGGTGCCCCAGCCGGCAGTGCGGGTCGAGGGCGACCCAAATCGCCTCCGTCCCGGCCAGATCCGTGAGCCGGACGTTGGTGAGGCCACTCACCGCCATGTGGTCGCCGCCGAATCCCGGTACGGAATACACGACCGGGTACTTCGCGTCCGGGTTCTTCGCAAAGGACGGCGGGAGGATGACGCCCGCCTTCATCCGCATCGGCGTGCCGTGAAACTTCGTGAGGAGTTTGCTTTCGATGTCCACGAGCTTGACCGTTTCCGTCTCCTTGAACACCGGCGCGACCGCCACCTGATCGAGCGTCAACTTCACGGCGTCGGTCGCCTTCGGGTCGAAGTCGATCTTCACCGGCTTCGAATACACGTTGCCGGGGCTGGCGGCGAAGCTGATGCCTCCGAGGTCGCGGTCGAGGACCGCCTGGGCGAAGTACTTTCCCGCCTTCACCTCCGCCATCGGCGTGACGGAGATCGCGGTCGCGTCGAGTGTCAGTTCCTCGCCCGGCTTCCAGTTCTTCACGTCCTTGGCGAACGTCGGCTCCGGGTTGAACCAGTTCAACCCGTTCGGCACCGTCCGCGGCTCGGCGCGGAGGAGCATCACGTACACCCGCCCGGTGAACGGCCGGTCGAGGGCCGCCTTGTCGAAGGTGAGGGTGAACTCGGCCGCCGGCGCGTGGGCGGTCAAGAGCAGCAGGAGGACGACCGACGACAGGCAACGCATGGGGGACTCGCGGACGGATCGGGAGGGAATACCGATCACTGTAATCGCGCCGCCCCCGCCATTCACCTCCGAAATCCGGCGGCCACCGCCCGATGCGGGTGTCGGCAAGTGAGCGAACCACCCCGCGCCTCCGAATCGTCAGAGTGGCCGGGTGGTTCGCGGCGGGCGATCGGGGACGTTCACCGGCCGAACGGGTTGTTCGGGAAGAGCGGGTTCTGAAGCAGCGGCGGCTGGAACTTCGTCGTCCGCGACACTTCGCCGGTGAGCGGGTCGGTCCGGATCGTTTCCGACAGGCGGCCGTTGAACGGGTTGGATAGCGCCGTGCGGTTGACCGTCCGTCCGGTGAACGGATCGACGGAGGTGGACACCTCTTTCGTAGTGCCGGTGAACGGGTTAGTGGCGGTGCCGTAGTCGGTCACGACGCCGGTGAACGGATCGACCACGCGGCCGACCGCCGTGGCCGGGAACGGATTGACGTTCGGCACGAACGGGGTGGCGTAGGGCAGCGACTGCGGCCGCACGAACGGAGCGGGGGTGAAGGTCGGCTGTTGGACGATCACCGGGCCGCTGATCGGCCGACGGACTTGGGCGGAGGCGGCGGCGGAGGCGAGCGCGACGGTCGCGGTAGCGAGGAGGAGGCGAGCGGTCATGGTCATTCTCCAGTTGAGAGGCAGTGAAGTCGGGACAGGGCAGTGGCAATCCGCTCGCGATCTTCATCGACGAGGAGGGCCGACACCTCCGGTTGCACCAGGAACGCCGCCACCGACTCCAACATGCGCACGGAAATCGAAGTGAGGTCCGTTTTGTTATTGAACGCGGCTGGGATCGAAGCGTTGGCGGTTCCGGCGATTGTTGCCGCCGGCACCGCCGGGCCGACCGGTTCGGGCTTCGTCTCGCCGATGATCTCGCGCACCGCGTCCAGGAATCCGCCGGTCTGGATGGCGCTGAACGCGATCTCGTCCTCGTCGCCCTCGAACACGCCGGCGAACAGCGCCTTCTTCTGCTCCAGCGTCCGCAGGACGTTCTCCTCGACCGTCCCCCGCGTGACGAAGTTGACTACCCGCACCGGGCGGCTCTGGCCCATGCGGTGGACGCGGGCGATCCGCTGCTCCAGCACCGCCGGGTTCCACGGCAGTTCCAGGTTCACCACCGTGTCCGCCACTTGCAGGTTCAGCCCCGTGCCGCCGGCGTCGGTACTCAGGAACACTTTGCAGTTCGGGTCGGTGTTGAAGGTCGCCAACACCGCCTTGCGGTCCTTGCCGGGCAGCCCGCCGTGCAGCAGCGCGTACCCGACGCCGAGCCAGTCCAGCACCTCGGCCGCCAGGTTCAGCATCGTCTCCCACTGGGAGAAGACGACGACTTTATGCTCCCCCAGCTCTCCCATCACCTCCTCGAACTCCGCCAACTTCGGCGACACGTTCGTCGTCTTGTCGAACAGGAAGGTGCTGTCGCACAGCAGCCGCATGTTGGCGAGGCTGGCGAGGATGCGCTTGCGATCAATCTCCGAGAGGAACCCCTTCTGAAGCAGCCGCGCGAGGGTGGACCGCTGTTCCTCGTAGGGCGTCCGCTGCTCGTCGCTCAACTCGACGTACACGGTGGTGTCGGTGCGCGGGGGGAGTTGCGTGAGGACTTCGCCCCGCGTGCGGCGGAGGAAGATCGGCTCCAGCCGCTCCCGAATCTTGTCCAGGTTGCGATACCCGACGATGTTCCCCTTGTCGTCCAGCACGCGGTGGTCGTTCAGGAACTGGAAGGCCGGGCCGAACCGCCGCTCGTCCACGAATTGCACGATGCTGAACAGTTCTTCCAGCTTGTTCTCCAGCGGCGTGCCGCTGAGGACGATGGCGTACCGCGACACCAGCCTCTTCACTTCCTTCGCCGTCTTGGACGCCCAATTTTTGATGCGTTGCGCCTCGTCGAGGACTATCACGTCCGGCTTCCAGGCGTTGATGGCGGTGCGGTCGCGGACGACCTGTTCGTAGTTCACCAGCCGGTAAAAGGTCGTTGCCGAATATTGATCCTTCCGCTCCTCCGGGCTGCCGTCGATCACCTGTACGGCGCGGCCGGTGAACTTGCGGATCTCCGTCTCCCACTGGTACTTCACGCTCGACGGCGCGACCACTAGCACCCGCCCGATGCCGCGCTCGCGGGCCAACAACTCGATGGCGGCCAGCGTCTGGATCGTCTTGCCAAGCCCCATGTCGTCGCCGAGGATGCTGCGGCCGCGGCAGGCCAGGAACAGCACGCCGCGCAGCTGGTAGTCGTACAGCGGGACCGTCAGCAGCTTCAGGTCGAGCGTGCCGGCGTCGAGTTGCGCCAGCCACTCGGCTTCCTTCTTCGCCATTTCCGCCCGCTCGACTTCGCGGTCCGCGAAGTCGAGGGCGTCCGTCGGCATCCAGATTTCTTCCGGCACCCGCTCCACGTCGCCGACGAGTTCCTCGTACCGCCCCTTGCCGGACCAGTGCCCGGCGGCGTCGAAGTACCGCTTGGCGAACTGCGCCAGCTTGTCCGAGTGGCGGGGCGGCAGGTGGAGGGTCAGCCGGAGCGTCTCGCCGTAGTCGAGGACGATCTCCGGCCGGACGACGGCCGCTTTCTTCTTCCGGAGCTGCGCCGGCAGGTGGTCCTTCAGTTCGTCCAGCACGGCCAGGATGTGCTTGCAGGTGCCGAGCGTGTTCGACTTGAAGTCCGGACAGGTGCAACTGCTCTCGCCGACCTCGAATCCGCGAACCGTCACCTCGTACTCGCCGCCGCTGTCCGGGTTCGTCACCTTGTAGGTGCTGAACACCTTCTTCTTCGGAGTCAGGTTCTCGATGACGAGCTTGGTCGTCTTCGCCCGCTGCCGGCGGAGGTCGATCTGGTCTTCGCGGAGCATGGCGGGGCGTCGGCGGAATGGTGGCGGTGATCGCACCCGGTATGATAGCGGTGCTTGGCGCGAACCCAATCCGAACCGAGGTGCCGCATGGCATTCCACGACTTCACCTTGTCGGACGTGAAGAAGAAGCTCGGCCTGACGGTGACTGACGCGGACGACCTGTTCGGCCACCTGCCACCGGTTCCGTTCCCGGCTACTCTGGCGGCGATTCTCGACCGCTACCTTCCAATCGCCCTGAACATGGGCACCGAGAAAGGGCGCTCCGAACTCCTCATCGCCCCGATGCTGTTCGAGCTCCGACTGTCGCACCCGGATCGCCTCAGCGTCTTTTCCGGCATCGATTTCTCCTTCGACGCGGCCGCGCAGTTGACCGGGCGATGCGACTTCGTCGTCGCGCGGAACCCGCTGCAACTGGAGTTCACCGCCCCGGCCTGCGTGCTCGTTGAGGCGAAGAACGAGAACATCCTCGCCGGTGTCCCGCAGTGCCTCGCCGAGATGGTGGCGGCGCAGCGGTTCAATCGGGCGGAAGGGATCGACCTGGACCGCATCGGCGGGGTCGTGACGACCGGCCTCCAGTGGCGGTTCCTTTCCCTGACCGGGACGCATGGCCAGGTAGACCGGGTGGAATACTCGCTGGACATCCGCGAGAAGATCTACGGCATCCTCACGCACATCGCCCTCGGCACCGCGTAGCCCGTCACTCCGGCAGGGGTTTGCCCTTGGTTTCCGGGGCGAAGGCGATCAGCACCAACCCGAAGACGTACACCCCGGCGGCGACCGAACACGCCTTCGCGTAGTCGTTGTCGAACGCCGCCAAGAGTGCGCCGGTTTGCAGCGAGCCGATGGACGCCAGCACCCGCCCGAAGTTGAACCCGAACCCCTGCCCGGTGGCGCGGACGCCCGTCTTGAACAGCTCCGGCAGGTACAGCGGCAGCCAGCCGTAGAACGACGCGGTGATGAGGCCCACCACCCCGGCCGACAGGATGAACGTCAAATTGAAGGTCGTGTTGAACGTGTAGAAACTGTAGAGCGTGATGGCGGAGGCGATACACATTAGCGCATACGCTCGCTTGCGGCCGATCTTGTCACCCAGCAGCGCCGCCCCCAGGCAGCCGACGGCCGCACCGAGCGCGGACGACAGTTGCGTCAGCGGCCGCGCGTCCTTGTTCGTCGGTTCCAGCGCATCGACCCAGTTGTACACCCACATGACGCCGCCCCAGGTGGCCAGCAGCGGCACCCCGCTGAGGCCCGCCGCGAGCAGCATTCGGCCGAGGGTGTGGCGGCGCTCGACCAGCGACAACCCGCTTCGCTTCAGGTACTGCCGCGCGGGGAACAGGTAGCAACTCGCCATGACGCCGAGGCCGACGACGGTGCCCGCGATCTTCTCCGGCCAGCCGACATCCAGCACCCACAGGCTCAGCACACCGGCCCCGAACACCCCGCCGAGCAGCACCGCGAGGAGGTCGTAACCCGACCAGTTCGACGCCTTGCCCGCCTTCTTCTCGGCCGTCCACTTCTCCGATTCCGGCACCATCAGGCGGATGAACAGCGTCAGCACGGAGGGCAGGGCACCGACCAGCATGAGCAGCCGCCAGTTGCCGTTGCGCGTGAGGTATGCCGTGGAATCGTCGGACAGGCCGAGCGCGCCGAGGTAGCCCGGCAGCTCCGCCCCGATCCGGTTCAAGCCGAGCGCGACGCAGGCCAGAAGGAAGTAGCCGAGGTTGCCGAACGCGCCGATCCACCCGGCCAGCCACGCCCGCGATCGGTTCGGCCACATCTCCATGACCAGCGCCACGCCGAGTGCCCACTCGCCGCCCATGCCGAGCGCCCCGGCGAACCGCAGCGCGGCGAGCTGCCATGGCGCTTCGACGAACGCGCACAGGCCGGAACACCCGGCGTACACCAGCACCGAGAACGTCATCGCGCGGATGCGGCCGATGCGGTCGCCGAGCCAGCCGAACAGCACGCCGCCCGTCGCCGCGCCGATCAGGAAGCCGGCGTTGATGACCGAGAACCACGAGCCGACGCGGGTTTCGTCGCTCCCCGCGGGGAGCAGTTCCCGCAGCGCCGGCCGGCCGACCAGCGGGAACAGACCCATCTCCAGGCCGTCGAACATCCAGCCGAGCAGGGCGGCGGTGAGGGCGAGCCAGCGGGCGCGACGGGAGACGGGAGACATGCGGCGATCCGGGAGGGTGCTTGCATTCGGCCGGCGAATGGCCGATCTTACACGGGTTGCCGCTGTGCGTCTCTTCGAGAACCCTCCCATGCTCCGGTTCGTCGCCCTGCTTCTGACGTGTTCCCCCCTCTTCGCGCAGGGCTTCACGCCCGAAGAGGCCGTCAAGCGGATGAAGCTGCCGGACGGGTTCAAGGCGGTGTGCGTGGCGCACGAGCCGATGATCCGCCAGCCGCTCAGCATCAGCTTCGACAGCCGCGGCCGGCTGTGGGTGTTGCAATACCTGCAATACCCGAACCCGGCCGGGCTGAAGCCGGTGAAGCAGGACCAGTACCTCCGCACCGTGTGGGACAAGGTGCCGGACGCGCCGCCCAAAGGCCCGAAGGGGCTGGACAAGATCACCATCTGCTATGAGCCGGACGAGAAGGGCGTGTTCACGAAGTCGAAGGACTTCGTTTCCGGGTTGAACCTGGCGTCCGGGTTCTGCCTTGCGCCCGGCGGGGTGTACGTCGTGCAGCCGCCGTACCTGCTCTTCTACCCGGACAAGAACGAGGACGACGTGCCGGACGGCGACCCCGAAGTGCTGCACTCCGGCTTCGGCATGGAAGACACGCACTCGCTGGCGAACAGCCTGCAATTCGGGCCCGACGGCTGGCTGTATGGTGCGGCCGGCAGCACCAGCACCTGCAAGATCGTGAACCCGAACGACCCGAAACAACCCGTCATCGAGTTCCAGCAGGGCATCTGGCGGTTCCACCCGAAGACGAAGAAGTTCGAGCTGTTCAGCGAGGGCGGCGGCAACACCTATGGGCTGGACTTCGACCGCAATGGCCAGTGCATCGCCGGAACGAACTTCGGCGGCTCGGCGATGCTGCACCACTTCCAGGGGGCGTATTACGTCAAGGGGTTCAGCAAGCACGGCCCGCTGCATAACCCGTATGCCTACGGCTACTTCGACCACGTCCCGTACAAGAACTTCAAGGGCGGGCATGTGACGTGCGGCGGCATCCTGTACGAGGCGGATGTGTATCCGAAGGAGTATCGCGGGCAGTACATCGCCGGCAACCTGCTCTCCAACGCCGTGTACTGGCACAAGATGACGCCGAAGGGCGCGAGTTTCACGGCGGAACACGGCGGCGAGCTGCTAGAGGCGAACGACACCTGGTTCCGGCCGGTGGACCTGCAACTCGGTCCGGACGGGTGTGTGTACGTAGCGGATTGGTACGACAAGCGGGCGGCGCACCTCGACCCGGTGGACAACTGGGACAAGACCAACGGCCGCGTCTACAAGATCGAGTACACGAAGGGCGAACGGCGCGACGTGAGTCCGCCGGTGTTCGACCTCCGAAAGAAAACCAACGTGGAGTTGGTGGACCTGCTGAAGCACCCGAACATCTGGTTCCGCCGGCAGGCGAGGGAACTGCTCGGCGAGCGTAAGGTGGAACCGGAACTGATCGCTCAACTGAAGACGCAACTCGCCGCGGAGAAGGGGACGGCCGCGATGGAATCGCTGTGGGCGTTGCATGCCGTCGGCGGACTGGACTCCAGGACTGAGCTTACGACACTGAAACACGCCGATGAACACGTCCGCGCCTGGGGCGTTCGATTGGTAGCCGATGGTCCGATGATCCAGGACAAACAGGTCGTCCGCGCCGTTCACAAACTGGCGGAGGTCGAGACCAATGCCGTCGTGCTGGCGCAACTGTTTGCCAGTGCCAAGTTCATGGATCGCTTCGGCTACTGGGGTATCGCGACCACGTTCCTGTTCCGCATCGGGGGCGCGCCTGGCCCGGACGACCACGCACTTCCGCTCCTCCTCTGGTGGGCGACCGAAGCACATATCGACCTGATTCTCGACATCCCTCATGCGTTCAGCAATTATCTGCAACGAGCAGAAGAGAGTGAGCTGGCGCGGTTCGTCTTGGAGCGGCTGGTCCGCAAGGCGGTCGCGCAAGGACTCCCCGACATCTCGCTCATAATTCGGCCGGAGTTCCCCCTCTCATTCGAGCCGGTCCTGCGCGGGTTCGATGCCGGACTCCCCGCGCACACTCCGGAGTCGTTCCGAACGCCCGTCTTGAAGTGGATGAATGACAAAAAACTCAAGGCGAAAGGACACCCGCTCTACACCCGTCTGCTCGTTCGTCTCGGCGATGAGGTTGAAACCAAGCTCGTCGTGGCCCGCCTTCAGAACGACAAACTCGCGGAGAAAGATCGCATCGAGGCGATGCAACTGCTCGCGCTGGTGAAGTCGCCGGAGTTGAAGGCGTTCGTGCCGACGGTGTTGGAAGGCGGTAAGTCCGATGCGATGCTGCTCGCCGGGATCGCGGCGGCAGAGGGGTTCGACAACGCGAAGTCGGCGGAGTTGATGCTGGCGAAGTACGCAGGGTGGTCCGCCGCCGTGAAGAAGCGGGCGGTGCAGGCGCTGCTGTCGCGGCCGGCGTGGGCGCTCGCGCTGTTCCAGGCGTGGGACGCCGGTAAGTTCCCGAAGGCCGACCTCACCGTCGATCACGGCCGGACGGCGGTGCAACTGAACGACAAGGCGGTGACGGCCCTCGTCGAGAAGCACTTCGGCAAGATCGCGCCGGCCACCGCCGGGGAGAAGCAGGCCCGCATCGCGGCATTGAACATGATGCTGAGCCGCGAGAAACCCGGCGACGCGGCGAAGGGCAAACTCGTCTTCACCAAGACCTGCGCGGCGTGCCACCAACTGCACGGTGAAGGCACCAAGATCGGCCCGGACCTGACGACGGCCGACCGCAAGAACCGCATGTCGATGCTGGCCAGCATCGTCGATCCGTCCGGGTACATCCGTCCGGAGTTCATCAGCTACACCGCCAACACCCTCGACGGCCGCGCGTCGACGGGGATGCTGCTGGAACAGTCGCCGGAGGCGATCACCCTGGCGGGCTACGTCAACGGCAAGGTCGAGAAGACGGTTCTCGCCAAGCGGGACATCGACAAGCTCGACCCGTCGCCGGTGTCCATCATGCCGGAGAAGCTGCTGGACGCGATGAGCGAAGCCGACATTCGGGACTTGTTCGCGTACCTGGGGAGCGAGCCGCGTTCTGGCGAGCCGCGACCGCCAGGGAGTGGCCTGGGTGAGAAGCCACTCCCTGGCGGTCGCGGCTCGTCGGACACGAAGAAGTACAAAATCGCGCTGGTGTCCGGGTCGGTGGAGTACAAGTCGGACGAGTCGCTGACGGCGTTCGCCAAACTGCTGGAAGAGAAGTACCCAATCGAGTGTGTAAAAATGTTCCGAAAATCGGACGCGGACATTGCCGACATCGGTACAATTGGGGAGTGCGATGTCGCGGTGTTCTTCACCCGCCGGCTGACCGTCGACGGCGAGCAGTTGAAGGCGGTGAAGGACTACTGCGCGTCCGGCAAGCCGGTGATCGGCCTCCGCACTGCCAGCCACGGGTTCCAGAAGTGGCTAGCGATGGACAAGGAGGTGTTCGGCGGCGACTACAAGAACCACTTCGGGGCCGGGCCGAAGTGCGAGCTGGCCGTCGCCGAGAAGGGGAAGGATCACCCGATCCTGAAGGACTTCAAACCGTTCGCGTCGGTCGGCAGCCTGTATAAAAACCCCGGCGTGGCCAGGGACGTGACGGTGCTTCTGACCGGGGTCATTCCCAAGCAGTCGGAACCGATTGCCTGGGTCCGCGAGCGGGACACCAACAAGGCGAAACAGCGGGTGTTCTACACCTCGCTCGGCCACCCGGACGACTTCCGGGAGGCCGCGTTCAACCGCCTCCTGCTGAACGCCCTCGGCTGGTGCTTGAAGGACGACGCGACGTTCGCCAAGTGATTCCCCTTCAGTTCGGAGACGTTCCCCATGCTCGCCCCGCTGTTGCTGTCGGTCCTCGTCGCGCAATCGGCCGACGCGCCGCCGTGGGTGGACAAACTCGACCGGTTGGGCGACCCGCTGCCGGCCGGGGCGGTCGCCCGCTTCGGGTCCGTCCGCTACCGGCACGGGTCCGAGTTGACCGACCTGCAACTGTCGCCCGGCGGCAAATACCTCGTCACCCGCGCCAAGGACGACAGCCAGATCCGGCTGTGGGAAGCGGCGAGCGGGCGGGAGCTGGGCTGCTTTCCGGAAAAGGGGGCGAACGTCCAGCGGGTGCTGTTCCTGTCCGACGCGACCGTCGCCGTCGTGGCGGACGGCGTCTGGCTGTGGACGGCGGGCCGGCCGGTCGTGCGGCTGCCGCCCGACCTGCTGCCGGAGAGCGTCGCGGTGGTCGCCCTCTCCGCGGACGGGAAAATGCTGGCGGTCGGCGGGGAGAAGGCGGTCCACCTGATGCCGCTGGACGCGCCGAAGGAAGTGACGAAGGCGCTCGCCGCGAACGCGCCGCCGCTCGGTCTTGCGTTCTCGCCCGACGGCAAGTGGCTGGCGGCGGAGAACGCCACCTCGCTCAGCCTGTGGGACGTGGGCACGGGCAAGCGGGTGCGGTCGTTCGCCGTGCCGGACAAGCCGCTGGTGCGGTTCAACGCCGCCTCGGATCGGCTCTACTGTCAGACGTTGACGGGCGTGCGCCTGCTGACGCTCGATTCGGATGAGGACGACCCGGCGTTCGCGCCGTTCGCCAGCCAAGGGAAACTGTGCGACCTCCGCCTGAGCGGAGACGGCAAAACCCTTTTCGCCCTCGAATCGCCGGGCACGCTCCACCATCTGGACGCGAAGACCGGGAAACCCGTCGGCAAGCCGATGTCGGCACCGACGGGCATCGCCGACTGGCAGTTCGCCGCGCTCGCCCCGGACGCGAAGACGGTCGTCTCCCGGTGGGCCGACCAGCGCTGGGCGACGTGGCACCCGGCGACGGGCGCGCATTCCGCCACCGAGACGGCCGCCCCGTTCGTCGCGCTGCGCCTGTCCCCGGACGGCAAGACCGCGACCAGCCAGGACGAGAAGGACTGCTTCCGCGCGTGGGCGGTGGCCGACGGCGAGCCGATCCGGGACGAATGGCCGCGCGGCCGGAACTCGTCCGGCGGCACGGCGTGGGACGAGTCCGGCACGCGGGTGCTGCACGAGACCGGCGACAAGGCGGTCGTGTGCCTGCGGGTCAAGGACGGCGAGTTCGTGAAGAAGCTGCCGGCCGAGGAGGCCGCAGCCGTGTCGCTCGCCTTCCTCGCCGGCCACCCGACGCGGTGCGTCCGCTTTCTCGCCGAGAGCGTGCAGTTGTGCGACCTGGACGAAAAGCAGCCGACCCGCACGTTCGCGTATACGACCATCGCGGGGGGCGGGTGCGCGGCGCTGTCGCCCGACGGCCGCACGCTGGTCGTCGGCGGCAAGAAGGAGGAGACGCTCCTCATCGAAACGGCGACCGGCAAAGTTCGCCTGTCGGTGAAGGTCCATGCGTCGGAGGTGAAGTTCGCCCCGGACGGGCGGACCCTCGGCGTCGGCGAAATGGGCGGGTACGTCACCCTCTTGGACTCGGTCACGGGTCGGCGGCTGTGGCAGGTGTCGCTGACCGGGAGCGGGCACACGATCCTCGCCTTCAGTCCGGACGGAACGCGGTTCGCATCGACGTGTCGCGGGCCGGAGCGGTCCATCCAGGTCTGGAACACCGCGACGGCCGACCTGATCACCGACTTCCCCGGCTCCCCATCCGGCAACACCACCGGGATCGCGTACACGCCGGACGGGAAGCGGCTGGTCACCTGCGGCACGGACGGCTGCGGGTATGTGTGGGATCTCAGTTACCGCAAGCCGCCGGAGTTGCTCGGCCGCGCGTTCGCCTTCGACTCCGTCGCCGAGGCTCGCGCCGCGCTGACTTCGGGGGACGGCGAAGAAGCGTACCAGGCCGTGGCGCGGCTCGCCGCCCGCCCCGCCGAGGCGCTCCTCGAACTGCGAATGGCGGTGCGGCCGGCGACGGGGCCGGCGGCGGACGAGATCGCCAAGTGGCGGGCGAAACTGTCGTCGAAGGAGTTCCAGGAGAGGGACGCGGGCCGGAAGGCGCTCGCCGAAGCGGGTGCGGCTGCCACCCTCGCACTCCAGGCGGAGGCGAAAGCGCCGGGTACGCCGGAGAGCGGGCGGATCGCCACCGACCTGCTGGCGCGGCTGCAACGCGGGTACGGCACCCCGGCGGAGGTGCTGGCGGCGCGGGCGGTGGAGGTGGCCGAGCGGATCGGCACGCCGGAGGCGAAGAAGCTGCTCGCGGCGTGGGCCGAGGGCGCCCCCCTGGCCACCCTCACCGTCGAGGCGAAGGCGGCACTCGGCCGATTGAAGTAGTCGAAAATCGGGCGAATCCGGCCCGCCAGGGCGCGGCTCGTTCGACATTCATCACGAGGTTTCACCGTGAAACGGCTACTCGGCGTGCTGGCGATGGCGACGGTCGGGGCCGGTGCGTCGGCGGCGGAACCGACCGACCCGGCGGCGCTGTTCCCGGCGGGCGTGCTGCTGTACGCCGAGGTCGGCAACCCGGCCGACACCTCCGCCGCCTTGTCGAAGTACCTGAAGGACACGGTCCTCGCCGACACGCTGGCGTTCAGTCACGACCGCCGGGACAAGCTGTCCCAGCCGCAGCAGTTGCCCGGCTTCACGCGGTCGCAACTGATCGGGCTGCTGACCGCGCCGGAGATGCTGACCGAGATGAAGCGAGTTCGGGGCGCGGCCGTCGCCGTCACCGGGTTCGACGCCAAGTCCGGGAAGCCGCAGTGGGTGGCGGCCGTGTTGCTCGGCGACAGCCACGCCATCGGGTTGCAATTCCGGACGTATCTGACGCTGTCGCCGAACATCCGGCGGGTGGGGAAGGTGGACGGCGTGCCCATCTACCAGAACCGCGGGCTGACCGGCGGCACCTTCGACGACCAGGGAATGCCGAAAGCGGCCGCCGACCCGGTGCCGGCCGAAGGGGCGAGCGAGCCGACGTATCTGTATGTGCCGGGGCTGTTCGTCGTCGGGTCCGGGAAGGCGGCGGTGCTGAGCGTGTACAAACGGTTCACGGGAAAGGACACATCGGCCAGCTTCGCGGCGAGCGGCCAATTGAAGAAGGCCGCCGCGCAGCGAACGAAGGCCGGAGCGTTCCTGTTTGCGGATACAGCCGGTGTCCTCGGCAATCCTGCGGGTCTTCGCGCGCTGCTTCCCGCCGAGATTCCGGCCGACCTCGTCGCGGCCGCCGTGCGGTTCCTGCTCGACCCGAAGTCAGTGCCCGCGATCACCGGGAATCTCGTGATCGAGCCGGACGGAGTGGGGTTGGTGCTGACCGGCGACGTGGAGCCGGAGGCCGAATCGCCGCTGCACGCCATCGCGTCCGGTGCCGCCCTGGAGCCGGCGGCGATCCGCCATTCGCCCGACGCGGTGGCCGCGTTCACCCTGGGATTTCCCGCGAAGGACAAGCGGGCGAAGGCGCTGCTGGCGGTCGCCGATGCGCTGGCGACCGCCGCCGGGCGAGTGGGCGCGTCGCCGACCGAACGGGTCGCCGAGGCGAAGGCCAAGGGGTTCAAACTGGAAGAGGACTTGCTCCCGCGCGTGACGGCCGCCACCGTCTTCCAGCCGGCGAAACTGGACCGGCCGAAGGGCGTCCCGGAATGGCCGCTGGTGGCGCTGCGGTTCGAGTCCGACGCGGACGCCGGGCACTGGGAGACGGAGTTCCCGAAGCTGGCCGGGCTGCTGGCCGGGGCTGAGAAGGCACCCGATGTCAGTCGGGAAACCGTCGGCGGCGTGCGCGTGTCGGCCGTGGTCGTGACCGTGGACGGGCAGAAGGTGCCCGTCCACTACGCGCGGCTGGCGGATCGACTGGTGATCGGGGTGGATCAGAAGCGAGTCGCGGCCGTGACGAAGGACGGCGGAAAGCCACCCGTGGTGCCGGCCGCGACAAAGGAGTTCGCGGCAAGCGGGTTCGGATTCGTGCGACTGGCCGGCCTGCTGCCCCCTCCGGTCAAGAAGCAGGCCATCGACCCGACCCCGCGCCCTCTGGTCGAACCGCCCGCGCCGCCGGGAGTGTCGCGGATCGAAGACCTTCTGCCCATCCAACCGTCCCAGCCGCCGGTGCCGCCAGTCGCCGAGGTGTCTGAGCCGTTCCGCGACGCGGTGAAGGGCCTCGCGCCGCTGACGCTGACGCTCGGCACCAAGGGCAACACTCTCCGCGTGGAACTGTGGCACCGCGACATCAAGAAGGCGCTCTCGACCGCCTTCGAGCAGGGGATGCTGTGGCTGGAACAGCGAACCGGAACAAACCCCGGCCAGCACGGGCCGGGCGGACTGAACCCGTACCTGGAGAGAGATGGCCCACTCATGATCGACCGGTGACGAGAAGGCGTTGCTCCGAACCCGACGGCGACGTATAGTGCCTCCAACCCATGACGCGAATCCTGCTATCTCCGAACCTCCTACCCCTTCGGCCACCCCGAGGCACCGAGGTACGCGCCCGCTGACTGTCAGCCGGCGACCGACACCGCGACGGCCTCGGAACCCAGAGTTCCGGGGCCGTTTTCGTTTCCCACTCTCCCTCCCCGCGAGGTACCCGATGACCGCCGCCGACCCGAACCGCGTGATCGTGTTCGACACCACCCTCCGCGACGGCGAGCAAAGCCCCGGCTGCTCCATGAACCTGCCGGAGAAGCTAGAGATGGCGCACGCGCTGAAGGCGCTCGGGGTGGATGTGATCGAGGCCGGCTTCCCCATCGCCTCGCCGGGCGACTTCGAGAGCGTCCGCGAGATCGCGCGGCAGGTCCACGGGCCGATCATCGCCGGCCTCGCGCGGTGCAACCCGGCCGACATCGACCGCGCCGCGGAGGCGGTGCGGGAGTCGCCGCGACCGCGCGTCCACCTGTTCCTCGCCACCAGCGCCATCCACCGCGAGTTCAAGCTGAAGATGTCGCGCGACGACATCCTCACCCGCACCGTCGAGAGCGTGAAGCGCGCCCGCGACTTGTGCGCCGACGTGGAGTTCAGCCCGGAGGACGCCAGCCGGACGGAGTTGGACTTCCTGGCCGAAGTGGTCGAGCGCGCGGTCGAGTGCGGGGCGACGACGCTGAACATTCCCGACACGGTGGGGTACGCCGTGCCGGAACACTACGCGGCCATCATCCGGCATTTGAAAAAGACCGTGCGCGGCATCGACAAGTGCGTCCTCAGCGTCCACTGCCACAACGACCTCGGCCTGGCGGTGGCGAACAGCCTGGCCGCACTGATGGAAGGCGCGCGGCAGGTGGAAGTGACGGTCAACGGCATCGGCGAGCGGGCCGGCAACACGGCGCTGGAGGAGATCGTCATGGCCATGCGGACGCGGCAGGATCACTACCAACTGACGACCAACATCAACACGCAGCTGCTGTTCCCGGTCAGCCGCAAGCTGTCCACGCTGACGGGGATGCAGGTGCAGCGGAACAAGGCCATCGTCGGGCGGAACGCCTTCGCGCACGAGGCCGGCATCCACCAGGACGGCATGTTGAAGAACGCGAACACTTACGAGATCATGCGGCCGGAGGACGTGGGCATCTCGAAGACGGAGCTGGTGCTGGGCAAGCACAGCGGCCGCGCGGCCCTGCGCGAGCGCGTGACGCACCTCGGGTACACCCTCGCCGACGATCAGATCAATGCCGTCTTCGCGGCCTTCAAGCGGCTGGCCGACCAGAAGAAAGAGGTGTTCGACGCCGACATCGAGGCCCTCATCGAGACGCAGTTGCAGGCGACCGGGGCGGGTAAGATGTGGACGCTGGTCGGGTTCACCAGCACCGCCGGCACCGGCTCGCAGACTTCGGCGGCGGTCAGTCTGCGGAACGCCGACGACCCGGCCGGGGTGGTCCGCCGCGACGCCGCCGCCGGCAACGGCCCCATCGACGCGCTGTTCAAGGCCATCTCCCGCGTGTCCGGCGTGACGGCCAAAGTGACCGACTACCGCGTGCGGGCGGTGACGCAGGACATCGACGCCCAGGGCGAGGCGACGGTCGAGATCGAACACCAGGGCCGGCGGTCGAGCGCCCGCGCCGTCAGCCTGGACGTGATCGAGGCCAGCGCGCTGGCGTACCTGGAGGTGATCAACCGCGTGGTCCAGCAGCAGCTCCGCGACCGCCTGAAGCCGACCGACGACGTGCCCACCAGTCTGGTGCCGGCGGGGTAAACCGCCCGCGCAGAGAACTCCTGGCCTGGAGACTGCCAAACACGATTCGAGGTGTACAGTGAGCTGAGGTCGGAGCCGAACTCCTCCCGCGGAGACACCGAGATGCGTCAGCCCGTCCGGTTGGAAGAAGCCAAACGCGCGCACCACGAAACGGCGGACTTCGTCGCCGCGATTGGGTTCCTTGCAGTTCTGGCTGGCGTGTCGGTGGCATTCCTACGGGACGGAACCTTGGGGCTGTTGATCCTCGTCCCCGGTGGCGTGATCGCGGGCACGGCCATGGCCTACATGTACGCCTTCTTCCCGCGCAGGTGGATCACCCCGACCGACGACGGCTTCGAGTACTTCGACGGGAAGTCGAATTGCGATATCCGCGACGGGGAAGTGACGGCCTTTTCCGTCGCGCCTGGGTTCGGAACGACCATCGGCTGGGGCCGGCCGGCTTTGTGCCGGAGAGGGTCGATCCGGGTTCACGGACAGGAGTACCAGGGCGAAATCCCGTTCATGTACTCGTTCGAGGAACAGTACCCCGACCCGCTCGGGGACTTGTGCCAGCGGCTGCACGCCCGCGTTTCGGACGAGGCCCGCGGCGAACTGGCCGACGGTGGCCAGTTGAGCGGTGACGGCTGGTCGATGGAGGCCGGTCAGTTCGTGTACGAGGTCGTCGGCACCCGGTACGCGGTGCCACTCGATCAACTCGCCAAAGTGGACACCTTCCAGGGGCACCTCCGCCTTTGGCGGGTCGGTGTGGGCGAGCCGTTCCTGATGGTCTCCCTCGCCGGTCGAAACGGTGCCGTCCTCCGCGACCTGCTCGTGGCCCGGCTTACCCGAACGCCGGCGACCGCACCGACGCACCGGTTCGGCCGCGTCCTCCACGAGTTCGATGAGTCCAAACCGAAAACGAAAATGGGACCGCGTTACATCGCTTCCGCCGTCTGTTGGCTGATCGTCCTCGGCAGCGTGTGGGTCGCCTCCGGCCCGATGAAGAAGCCGGAAGCCGGCGGTATCGTCGGCGTCTTCGCCGGCCTTCTGGGGTTATTTTTCCTGATGCCCCTCGAGCCGGGCCGAGTGCGAATACTCCGCTGCCACGAGCGCGGGCTGCACTTTTACTTCAACGGTGCCGTCCAGGAAGTGGCGTTCGACGCCGTTGAGTGGTTCGCGTGCAAGATGACGCGGATCTACTTCGACAACGCCTACTCCAACACGCTGTTCGAGATCGAGATTCAGGCCGACCGCGGCGGTCGGTTCAAATACCTGGCGCACGACTCCGGCGAGACGCTGAACCGGGTTCGGGACGACGTCACCCGCGTCCTCGCGCAGCGCGGCCTGGAGCGACTCGGGCGGGGGGAGAGCGTGCCGTGGGGCCGACAGATGCGATTCACGCCGGGCGGGCTTGAGGTCGCGGGAGCCGAGGACCGGACGGGAGGCGGTTCGTTCCGAGTGCCTCTGACCGAGGTCGGGGACGTGGCGTTCGAGCACGGACGGTACTCGCTGGCCGTCGGGTACGGACGCGACCGGCGCGAGGTCACCGGCACGCTGGACGAGCGGAACTTCTTTCCCGGCCTCCTCTTGTTGTCCGTGTTGAAAAACGCAGGCCTGCCGAGCACCACTCGACGACACGAGGATGATGTCGATTGACAACACGTTGACACCCTGGCCGGGCCAATCAGCATCGCGCACCACCCGGCGGTTCGACGACGTACCCACCAGCCGGGTGCCGGTGTCGTAAACTAGTTACACCGGAGGACAGCCATGATCGCCACGAAAGTACGATCCGCCGCGAGCAAGACCCGCCGTCGGGCGGGGCCGTGCCCCCGGTTCGAGAACATGCAGGAGTTGCAGGATTCACTCGGCGGCATCCCCGCCTCGCGAATCCTGTTCGACCCGCCGCCCGGCACCGCCACGGTGAAGGACGTGATCCGCTACGTCGATGGCGACGACCGGCGGCTGGTGGAGCTGGTGAACGGAACCCTCGTGGAGAAAGCGATGGGCGCGAAGGAAGGCTTCCTGGCTTCGTTCCTCGGTCGGATGGTTGGGAACTTTTCGGACGATAACGGCGACCTGGGCGTGGTCATCGGTGCGGACGGCACGTTGAGAATCCTGCCCGGGATGGTGCGCCTGCCGGACATGTCGTTCTTCGTCTGGGAGAAGTTCCCGGATCGCAAACTGCATAGCGCCGCAGTCCCCGCCCTCGTTCCGGACATCGCCGTCGAGGTCGTCAGCAAGGGGAACACGAAGGCCGAGATGACGCGGAAGATCGGTGATTACTTCACCGCCGGGGTGCGGTTGGTGTGGCTCGTGTTCCCGAAGGCGCGGACGGTCCGGGTGTATACGTCCGCGAAGGATTCGGAACTGCTCACCGAAGCCGATACCCTCACCGGCGGTGCCGTGTTACCGGGCTTCGCGTTGCTGCTGGTCAAGCTGTTCGAGAAGTTGCCGGACGAGCCAACGCGGAAGAAAGCCAAGCCCAAGAAACGGAAGAAGTGACCGGGCTATTAATGCGGCATGAGCAAGCCCAAGCCCGTCCGCAACCTCGTCCTCGTCCTCGGCGATCAACTCGACGCGAACGCATCCGCGTTCGACGGCTTCGACCCCAAGCGCGATGCCGTGTGGATGGCCGAAGTCGCGGAGGAGTCCACACATGTGTGGAGTCACAAGGCCCGCACCGCGCTGTTCCTATCCGCGATGCGGCACTTCCGCGACGGCTTGAAGTCGCAGGGATTTCGCGTCGAATACCGGCAATTGGACGATGCCGACAACGCCGGCAACCTCGGTGCGGAACTGGAACGCGCGGCCGTCACCTTGAAGCCGGAACGACTCGTGATGACCGAGTGCGGCGACCACCGCGTCCGCGCGATGTTGACTGCCACGGCCGCGAAACTCGGTCTTTCACTGGACACCCGCGCTGATCGGCACTTCTTCGGCACCCTCGCCGAATTCGACAAACACGCGAAGGGGCGCAAACAGCTCCGGCTCGAATTCTTCTACCGCGATCTCCGCAAGAAGACCGGCATCATGATGGAGAAGGACGGCAAGCCGACCGGCGGGGAGTGGAACTATGACGCCGACAACCGCGGCAGCTTCGGCAAGAAGGGGCCGGGGAGGGTTCCCGCCCCGGTCGTGTTCCCGCCGGACGCCACCACACGTGCGGTGCTGGCCCTGGTCGCGGAGCGGTTCGGCGACCACCCCGGTTCGTTGGCCCATTTCGACTGGCCGGTCACGCCGGAACAGGCGACCGCCGCGCTCGACGACTTCATCGAACACCGGCTGCGCGACTTCGGGACGTACCAAGATGCGATGTGGACGGACGAGCCGTACCTGTACCACGCCCGCATCAGTGCCGCGCTGAACCTGAAGCTGCTCGATCCGCGCGATGTGTGCGCGGCGGCGGAGAAGGCGTACCGCGCCGGCAAGGTTCCGCTGGCGGCCGCCGAGGGGTTCATCCGCCAAATCCTCGGCTGGCGGGAGTACGTCCGCGGCATCTACTGGCACTTCATGCCGGAGTACGCATCCCGCACCGCCCTGAAGGCCGACCAACCGCTACCGGCGTTCTACTGGACCGGCGACACCGACATGAACTGCCTGAAGCAGGCCATCGGACAGACGCTGGAGTACGGCTACGCGCACCACATCCAGCGGCTCATGGTGACGGGCCTGTTCGCGCTGCTTCTCGGCGTCGAACCGAAGCAAGTCCACGAGTGGTATCTGGCCGTGTACGTCGATGCCGTGGAGTGGGTGGAGCTGCCCAACGTGGTCGGCATGTCGCAGTTCGCCGACGGCGGGGTGATGGCCAGCAAGCCCTACGCGGCGACCGGCAAGTACATCCAGCGGATGAGCAACTACTGCACTGGCTGCCGGTACGACCCGGCCGAGCGGGTCGGCGACACGGCGTGCCCGTTCACGACGCTGTACTGGGATTTCCTGATGCGGCACGAGCCACTTTTGAAGGCCAACCAGCGGATGGCGTTGCAGGTGAAGAACCTCGACCGCATCCCGGACGAGGAGAAGGCGGACATCCGCGCCCAGGCGAAGCGAATCGCCCTGACGCTGGCACCCGACCCGAAAGACGAACGCGGCTCCAGTTCGTAGTCTGCTGTCATCACCTCCCTTGATGAAGTACTGTACGATGTCGCAACCGCGAATCCAGAGAGTTGTCCCGTGTCCACACCGGAACCGTTGCCGCTGCCCGAAAATCCCACCCCCTATTGGGGTTCGAGCGAGGCAGAGGTTACTTATCGCCGACCGATGACGGATACCGGGGGCTACAGTTTCGGAATCGCCGTCGTCGTGCTGTTCTTCGTCGTGGCACCGATCTGGATTGCCGTCTCCGATACCAAGGAATCCCGTCAGAAACGGCTGCTGATCGGCATTATTGGTGGGAGCCTGGGCCTCGGCGTCACGGCATCTCTCGTCTACGCGATGCGAGTCACGGCACGCCGCACACTCCGCGCTGATGCGGACGGCGTCCACGTCATCACTCCCGTCAGATCGTCGTCGATATCGTATCGCGAAGTGGAATCACTCACCTTCTGGTGTGGGGAAACGTTCGATGATACGGCGGCAGTGATGGCCGGTCTCGTCGGGGTCGCTGTCGGCGGCGTGCTTGGGGCACCTATGACCGCTTCAACCGCCGCCACTTCGGGCGCGCTCGCAGGTATGCAATCTGGGACTGGGGATAGTGGGTGGTACCGCGTCGCCATGCGCATCGAAGGTGCGGCGAGGCAGCGACTCGAATTTGACTGTAAATATCGCGGTTCGCTCTCCTCTCTGGTATCGGTGCGAGATGCAATCGCGCGGCGGATCGCCGTCCAGTGGTGGGAATGGTTCGGGGCGGGCGAACCAATCGAATGGTGCAATGGGGTGGAGTTTACGGCGGAGGGGCTGTCTTGGACTGCTGGCTGGTGGCGTCAGGCGGGAACGGTACGGTACGAAGAAGTGTTGGTGCTGACATTCGATGCCCGTGTCGTTCACTTGCACAAGGCATCCGGGATACCCCAATTCCTTAGCATCCGACTCGATAGGAAGAACTCCTACCCTGGCCTCGTCTTGCTGAATCGAATTCGGGAAGCGCGGGGCTCGCTGTAGACGGCGTCCGCCCTGCGCCCTGACGAACGCCGCCGCCGTCGGTATCCTGCCTCCGAACCGCTCCCGCGCATTCCGGAGGCCCGCCGTGGCCGCTCGCATCTCCATCGGTTCGACCTACGCCGACGCCTGGTACATCGTCTGCTGGGTGGTCGGCGGGATCTTCCTCCTCATCGCACTCGTCGTCGCGGCCGCGGCGAAGGAGCTGCTCCCCGCGGCCATCCTCGCCATCGTCGGCGGTATCTTCTTCCTCCTCGGCGTGATCCGAGGCGTAGGCATCGCCAGCCGCCGGCGGTGGCTGACGGCCACCCGCGACGGGTTCGTGCTGGAGGACAAGCGGGGCGAGTTCGAGTTCGACGACGAGGTCATCACCGACCTGGGCACCTGGGCGAAAGTGCGGTTCGCCAACGGCTCGCCGAAGGCCGTCACCCGCACCGGTGCGCTGTTCATCCAGGCCGACGAGTTCGCCAGCCGACTGGAATTCAAGTACGAGTGGGGGTTGAACGAGGAGGATCCGCTGGGCAAATTCGTGGAGCGGAACCTGGAGCGGCTGACCGCTGCCGCGACGGCGGCGATGGCCGCCGGGCGGGAGGTGTCGGGCGACGACTGGGTGCTGGACAAGGACGGTCTGACCTACGCCGACAAGGGCGAGGACCGCACCGTCCGGCTGGACAAGCTGACCGCCGTGGACATCGTGGACGGCAAGGTGTGCGTGTGGCGGACGGGCGTGCCGATGCCGGTGGTGAAGGTACCGGCCCCGTCGCCGAACGCGCTGGTGCTGTTCCGCGTGCTGACCAAGCGGTTCGAGGGCAAGCCGGCCGCCGAGAGCGAGGACGACGGCACCCTCGGCCGCGTCCTCTTCGAGCGGGACAAGTCGCTGACGACGACCATACTGGTGTTGCTCTTTATCCTGGCCGGGTTCTTCGCGATCCTGGCGGTCGGCCTCGCCGTAGTCGGGCTGACCGGCCGGCCGAAGGAGCCGGGCATGGCGCTGGTCGGCGTCGGCCTGCTCGTGTTCGCCGGGCTGATGGTGTTCGCCAGCTTGTACTACCGCAAAAACGTCTTCCGCTGCCACGCCTTCGGCGTCGCCCGCGCGACGACGCGCGGCGAGACCGCCATGCGGTTCAAGGAGGTCCGCGTCTTCACTTACTCGGCGGTGCGGAACTATTACAACGGGGCGTACACAGGCACCGTCATCAGCCTGAAGTTCGAGGCGATGAAGGGCGAAAAGCTGACGTACTCGGCCACCTTCAAGAACGCCGACGACGAGATCGACAACCTGCGCGAGCACGTGTCGCGGGTGATCGCCGGGCACATGCTGAAGAAGCTGAAGGACGGCAAGACGGTGCCGTGGACGGATCGCGTGCGGTTCACCCCGGACGGGCTGGAGGTCGCCGGTAAGTCCGGGTTCTTCGGCAAAGGCGACGACCTGTTCATCCCGTACCCGAAGGTGGCCGACGCGACCCTGGACGCCGGCAACTTCGCCCTCATCGCCGAGGGCCGCAAGAAGCCGGTGTACGAGACGCCGGTCA
>JAYTTN010000279.1:0-1850 GCA_043745295.1 Fimbriiglobus sp.
CTCCGTCAGCGGCGTCCCCCCGGCCCCCGGGGCCGTCCGCCGGATCTCCTCCACGTACCCCGCGGCGTTGTAGCTCACCGCCTCGGTCGTCACCCCGCCCGGGGCCACGTGCCGGGACAGCGTCCCCGGCGGGAAGGCCGTCTGGCCGAAGTCGTGGAACACGATCCGGTCCCCGGACGGCAACGCCAGGGTGAACGTCCCGGCGGCCGCGGCGTGCGTGAGCGTCGCGTGGGCCCCGTACAGCGGCGCGTACCCGCCGCCGGCGGCGGCGAACCAGATGGTCCCCTCCGTCCCGCGGACGACCGCGACTTTGCCGTCGGCCTGGACCAGGTACGCCCACCGGTACACCAGCCAGTTGACGCCCTGCGGCGACCCGCCGGCGCCGGTCAGCTGGTTCGAGTAGCTCCGCGAGTGCTCCCACGCCGTCCCGAACCCGTCCGACGCCACGTCGACGGCGTCCAGCTCGATCTCCCCGTGCCGGTACCGCACCGGCTTGGGGAACTTCGCCACTTCGCAGTCGCCGTTCTTGTTGACGCAGTCCGTGCATGTGGCGCACCCGCACCCGCACCGCGGCCCGACCCTGGTGCACCCCGGGGTCACCGGCGGCGTCTTGCCCTGCGGGATTTCCTTCGCGGCCGGGACGCGGAACATCGCCCAGCTGACGTCGATCGTGGCCATTGATAAGCCCTTACCAGTTCGTGGGAGAAACAGACCGCCCGCCGCATCAGTCAGCCGTCGCCCTCGCCGGGGGCGTAGTCCGGGCACTTGGCCGGCCCGCAGTCGCGGCACGGCCGCACGCCCGGGCACGGGGGGAATCCGGCCGGCGGCGGCCCGGCCCGCCCCTTACCGCACGCCCGCCGGTGCAGGCCGACCGGGAGCAATTCCCCGAGGTGGCGGCACACGCCTTGGCCGCCGGCCGGCCGAGGCGGCCCGTCGCTCAGGACCGGGGTGACGGCGGCGTACCGGGGGTCCTTGGCCACCACTCGGGCCCATTGCGCCGCGGTCACGGCTCTACCTCCGTGACCGTCACCACGATCGGCCCGCCGCACGGGATTGGCGGACTCAATTGGCCGGCCACGTACAGCGGCCGGCACACGACGTCGGACGCCGGGACTTTGGTTAACGTGTCCGGCTCCCCGGTGTGGCGGGTGGTGATGGTCACGAACCACTGCCACGCCGTCGACGTAACCGGTTCGCACACGATGCCGACCACGACCCGGTACGTCTCGCCCTCGCACACGAGTTGCTTGACGTCCCAGTTGTACCACCCCCGGCCGTCCCACTGGAGTTGAAGGGTCCCGAGGGAACTCCATGCCCCGCCGTCGACCGTGGCGAACAGCGTCCGCGGGATGGCGGCCTCGTCGCAACAGGGCACGTTGACCGGGATTTCCGCCTGACTGCCGCTGCTCGCGTCGGAGCCCGACACTGAGGACTGGCTGTTGCCGGAACTGAAGGACGACCCGACCGACATCGACCCGGCCGACGACCCGGAGGATCGCCCGCCGGACGCGGACGAGGCCGAGACCGACGGCCCCGGCCAACTGGCGGACGACCCCGACGGGCCGGCCGAGGACGCGGACCGGCCGCCGGACGAGCCGGACGAGCCGCCGGACGCGGAGTGCCCGCTCGCCGACGGCTCGGAGCAGGAGGACGAGCCGCCGCGGACGGCCGTCACCCGGAGGACGAGGGTCCCGTAGTTCGTGATCTGGGCCGCCGCCCCCGCCGTCAGGGCCAAGTCGTAGTCCGCGAAGGCCGCCGCCGGGTTGACAAGGCGGGCCGCGATGACGACCGGGCCGCCGTCCGTTTCGTCCACCAGGGACACCCACGCCCACGCCGGGCACGCCCCCGTC
>JAYTTN010000280.1:0-6708 GCA_043745295.1 Fimbriiglobus sp.
TTCTCGCTTCGCTCGAACCGACCTCTCCCCAGCGGGGGAGAGGTGGGGCGTGATCCGTCCGTTCGCCAAGGTGTTTCAGGCGATTCCTGGCTCCCAACAGGCGGCGTTACTTCCCCGTCAGCTCGATCACCAGTTTCACCGGCGTGCCTTCCTTCGGCAGGGCGTCCTTCTTCACGTCCAGCTTCAGGTACTTCTCCTCCTTCATGGTGAACGCCGACTGGAACACCGTCTCGGCGTCCACCGGGAACAGCATGATGAGCGAGCCGGTGGTGTCCGCCCCGAACGGGATGTCGTCCTTGCCCGGCACCTTGCTCGGCCCCGATCCGGTGAACAGGAACTTCGTCTTCGGCATCGGCTTGTTCGTCTTCGGGTCCACCAGAATCTTGTCGATGGCCAGCTTCTTGCCGCCGTCGGCCGGGGCCATCTCGATGAAGATGGCCACCTCCGGGCCGGTCGCCTTGGCGTCCTCGCCGACGGCCGGCTTGCCCGCCTTCGCGCCCAGGCTCTCGACCGCCTTGGCCACGTCGCTCGGCAGCACGTCGATGGTGACGACCGTCTCGTGCGCCTTCTTCCCCTTCTTGTCCTTGCCCCAGCAGGCGATGACTTCGATGGGGTAGACCTCGCCGGAGTCCAGCACCTTGCGGGGCGACACCTTGGCGTCGATGGTGACGGACTTCTTCTCCTTGTCCACGGCGATGCCGGCCGGCGGCTTGTCGTCGGCGGCGGCCGCGACGGCGGCCAGGGCGAGGAGGGCAATGAGGGTCGGCGGGCGAATCATGGGGCAGGCTCCAGGCGGGTAGACACCACCAATGTCCGCGAACGGGGTCCGGGCGTCAACTAGGGGGTTGAGGGAATGACAGCTCCTGTAGTCGCCGCGAAGAGTCTTCGCGGCGACTTCGGGAGCCGCGCGGCCGAACCTTGTTCCGCCCACCTCCGTACCTACGGTAACTCCTTCTCATCGTTCGTCGTTCCGGTCGCCGAGGTGCCTGCCGTGAAGGTGTCCGCCCCGCAGTTCATGTCGTCGTCGGCACCCCCGGCCGTGGACGCACCCGCGCCGATTCCGGACGGCCCCGCCGACCCGGCCGCGCCCCCGCCGCCAGTAGAACCGCCGAAGCAAGCGGTGTGGCCGGAGTGGTTCACCGGCGTAGACAACGCCCTCCTCGTGATGGCCCTGCTGTTCGCCTTCCTCATGGCGTCGTTCGCCGCGCGGAACCCGGACCTCTTCCGCCACATGGCCGGCGGCCAGCGGCTGCTGAACGGGACGTACTCGCTCGGCTCGGACCCGTTCAGCTACACCGGGGCCGACCGCCCGTGGGTGAACCAGAGCTGGCTGTTCGACCTGACCGTGTACGCCGTCTACTCGGCCGACCCGACGGGCGCGGTGGCGGTGGTGCTGAAGGCGGTCGTGTTCGCCGCCGCGTTCGGCGTGCTGTTGTGGTTCCGCCGGCCGGGGCAGGCCGGGTGGCCGTGGGCGGTGTGCATCGTCGCCGGCGCGCTGGCGGCGAGCGGGACGGCCCAGCTCCGCCCGATCGTCTTCGGAATGCTCTTCTGCTCGCTCCTCCTGTTGCTGCTGTTCCGGGGCGACTGGACCGAACGGCGGGGGCGGACGCTGGCCCTCGTCGGCGGACTGTGCTGGCTGTGGGGCGGGTTCGATTCGTTCGCCCTGCTCGGGCCGCTGCTGCTTCTGGTGGCGGCCATCGCCGGCGCGGTGCAGTCGGCGTTCGACTCGCCGTTTTTAACCGAGGACGGGCAACCCGCCGCGCCGCCGGTCGCGCACAGTCTGTTCGACTCGCCGCCCGCCCACAAGACGCTGTTCCTGGCGGCCGCCGTCGGCGTGTTCGGCGTGCTGCTGAACCCGACGTTCGTGATCGGGGTGACGAAAAGCCCGGTCGCGGCCGTCGCGCAGTTGATCCCCTACGAACTGGCCTTCGGCACCGCCGAGACGATGGCCGACGACCCGCAGTTCCGACTGGCAAACTTGTCGCTGTTCTCGAGTGAATATCGGCAGGACGAACGGCTCGGTTACAACGCCGGCAGCGTGGGATTGGCCCTGCTGGTGCTCCTCGGGGCGGGCGGTCTGGCCGTCGGCATCGGGCGGCCGCCGAGCTTGCAGCTCGCCTTCTGGGTGGTCGTGCTACTCCTCTGCTTCACCAACGTCCGGTTCGTGCCGCTGTTCGCCCTCGTCGCGGTGCCGCTGGTGAGCGGCCTGTTGAACGCGCTGTCGGGCCGCTTCCCGCTGGGCACGACGGCCGACAAGCAGACCCAGGGGCTGCTGACGGCGAGCCGCGCGGGCCGCCTCGTTACGGTGCCGCTGGTCCTGGTGCTGGTGGCCGTGACGGTGCCCGGCTGGCTCCAGCCACAGGGGTTCGACCCGGCGCTGGCGCGGCGACTGGAATGGCGGATCGCCGCGGACGCGGCGCTCGTCCGCGGGGCCGAGCAGCTCCAGCGGTGGCGGGCGGCGGGCGACCTGCCGGCGGCCGCGCGGGGCCTCCACTCGCACCCCGAGTTCGGCGACTATGCGGCCTGGTTCGCGCCGGCCGAGTCGGTGTTTGTCAACACCCGGTACCGCTTCCACGCGGCCGAACTGGACGACCTGGTCCAGTTCCGCGCGTCGGTGGTGTTCGGCCGACGACTGCGAGCGGCGGACGCGCCGCCGCCGAAGCCGGCCGCTCCCGTCGCCGATAAGTACGGGGTGGCCTATGTCGTCCTCGGCCAGCCGAACACGGCGACCGACCTGCTGGCAGTGGACGCCGCCATCACCGGCCTGTCGCCGGAGAAGAACGACCTCACCGCCCTGTGGCACTTGGACGGGCGGACGGCGGTGGTCGGGCGGGCGAACTCGGCCGCGTCGCTGGCCCTCCGCGACAAGCTGAGCATGAACCCGGTGCGGCAGGCGTTCGGCCCGCAGCAAAACGGGCTGCCCGACGGCCCGGTGCTGGCCCCGCCGCCGCCGGACGCCGGCGGCTGGCTGGCCGAGTTCGTGGACCGCCCGCCGCAGCCGGCCCCGTTCCTCGACGACGCCGTGGCGTACCTGCAACTGAGCGAATGGACCTCTCAGCAGGAGGAGATGCGGACGCTCCGCGACCGTGCCGCGTGGGTGTCGGCGGCCACCGGTGGGTGGCCGCTGGCCGGCACCGCCGCCCCGGTCCCCAACCGGATGGAACTGTCGTTCGCCGAGTTGGCCCTGCCGCTGCTGGCCTGTCGGGCGTCGCGGCAGGCCCTCCACGAGTCGCCGGACGACCCGCGTGGGTACTTCATCCTGGCCCTGATGTACAGGAACCCGCGACTGCCGGAGGTGGAGCCGGGCGATTCCGCCCGCCAGCGGTTGACGGCCCTGGCCCGCTGCGCCGCCCGCCGCCCCGCCCCCGACCGCTGCCCCGCGCGGGAAGTCGGCTCCGTCGTCAACACCTGGCTGGAGCTGTTCGTCGAGCAGGTCGCCCTCGGCCAGTTGGACCTGGCCCGCGGGTCGGCGCAGAAGGCCCGCGAGACGGTGACGGCGGTGGCCGCGACCAACCCGGAGGCCGTACCCGCCGATCTGGGGCGCGTGGTGGCGTTCGCCCTCTCCCGCCTCGCCCCGGTGTACCGGCAAACGACCGGCCAGGAACTGCCCCTCGGCCGCGACGAGTTCGAGTTCGAGGGGCAGGCCAAGAAGAGCGGGCGAAACGAGCCGCAGTCGGTCGCCGCACTGCTGAAGAAGCTGGACGACGCGGTGACGACCGTGGTCAGCAAAGCGAACGAGCAGTGGGACACCCAGACGCGCGGGGCCAAGCCGTTTCCCCGCGCGGCCCTGGCCCGCCGGTTCGGCCTGCCGGGGAAGGCCATCGACGGCATCAAGCCGACCCTCGGGCTGAGCGCGGCCGACGCCGGGGCCCCGTCCAAGGCGGACATGGCCCTGGCCCTGGTGGATCTGGAGTTGGAGGTCGGGCGGCTGGAGGAGGCCGCCGCCGACCTGGCCGAACTGGAGGCGCAGTCGGCGAACCTCCCCACCCACCTGAAGGACCGCCTCGCCGCGCTGAAGGGGGTCAAGCTGCGGCGGCAAGGGAACTTCCGGGAGGCCATCGCCGTCTTGGACGAGTTCCACGGCAGCACCAAAATGCCCCGCCTGACCGCCGACCAGAAACTGCTGTCCAGCCTGCTGCCGGCGGAGTTCGCCGGGTTCGCCGGCGCGGCCGTCGGCCCGCTGACGGGGCTTCTGCCCGAATTCCGACCGCCGCCGAACGCCCGCCAAGAGGCTCTCCCCGCCCTGCTCGCCGAGTTCGAGCGGGACCACGCCGACAAGCACCCGCTGATCGCCGGTCACAAGGCGCGGCTGACCCTGCTGGCCGACGCCCAGCACTTCTACCAGCGGGGTGTCCTGGCCCTGTACGACGGCGACGTGGCGACGGCGCGGGTCAGCTTTGAGGAAGTGTTCCATCCGCAGGGCGTGCCCCTCGACCAGGTCGTCGCCCTCACTCAGGCGTTCGTCGCCCGCGTCGGCCAGCGGGTGGACGTACGGCAGTACATGCCGGCGTTCGAACTCGTTCCCGTCTACGCCGGCCTGATCGACCGCCACAAAGCCGCCCCGCCGGCCGGAGGCCCGAAGTGACCACCTGGAAGATCGCGGCGGTGCAGGCCGACTGCCGCCTCGCCGACGTGCCCGCCAACCGCGAGGCCATCCGCGCCAAGCTGGCCGAAGCCGCCGCCGGCGGCGCGGCGCTGGTGGTGTTCCCGGAGTGCGCGACGACCGGGTACGGGTTCGCCAGCCGCGCGGCGGTGGCGGCCGTCGCCGAGCCGCTGCCGGGGCCGACCTCGGAAGCCGTCGCCGCCGACTGCGCCCGCCTCGGCGTGTGGTGCGTGTACGGGATGCTGGAAGCCGCCGGCGACCGGCTGTTCAACACCTGCGCGCTGGTCGGGCCGGACGGGTTCGTCGCCGGGTATCGCAAGGTCCACTTGCCGTGCGTCGGCGCGGATCGGTTCACCGACCCCGGCGACCGGCCGTTCGCCGTCCACGACCTCGGCGGGCTGGTGATCGGCATCCAAATCTGCTTCGACGGCAGCTTCCCCGAAGCGTCCCGCATCCACACGCTGCTGGGCGCGGACCTCATCCTGCTGCCGACGAACTGGGCCGACAAGGCGATGAAGATGGCGACGTGGGTGCCCCGCGTGCGGGCCTTGGAAAACCACGTCTACTTCGCCGCCGTGAACCGCGTCGGCACCGAAGCCGGCTACCACTACATCGGCCACAGTTCCATCCTGGACGCGGTGGGCGACACGCTGGCGGCGGCCGACCACGACGGCGCGGCGATCCTGTACGCCGACGTGGACCCGGCGGCGGCACGGGCGAAGAAGGTCATCCACTGCGTCGGCGAGTACGAGATCGACCGCGTGAACTGGCGACGCCCGGACCTGTACGGCCCGCTACTGGGCGGGACGGTGTTCGAAGGGCATCAGCAGACGTGACGGCGGTACGACTCGCCCGGCGGAGCTCGCACTTGATCTTCAACACGGTCGCCTATTACCTCGCCTTCCTGATCCCGGCGGCTGTGGTGTTCCGCTGTACGTCGGGGCCGGTGCGGGCGTGGTCGTCCGCCGCGTTCGGCGCGGCCTTCTTCACCTACTATTCGGCCACCCAATTCGGCGGCTGGTGGGGAATGGCGTGCGTCCTCCTGTTCGTTTGGGAAGGGACGTTCCGCTCCTTCTACCGGCCGGGCGCGGGGGCCTGCTTGGCGGGTGTCGCGGTCAGCGTCGGCGTCCTCGTGGCGTTCAAGTACTGGAACTTCCTGACCGGTCTCGCGTTCGCGGGCGACAACCCCGTTCGTTGGGAGGGGGCGTTCCTTCCCCTCGGCGTGTCGTTCTTCACCTTCGAGTTCATCCACTACGCGGCGGACCGGTATCGCGGGAAGGTGGAGCGCGGCACGGCCGGCGAGTACCTGGCCTTCCTGTTCTTCTTCCCGACGATGGTGGCCGGGCCGATCAAGCGGTTCCAGGACTTTCTCCCGTACCTGCGGCGACCGTCGGGCGACTGGGCGACCGACTGGAACCGCGGCGTCACGCGCATCCTGACGGGGTTGGTGAAGAAGTTCGCCGTCGCCGACTTGCTCACGGCACTCACCGACCACTTGACCCGCGCCGACATCGCCGCCGCCGACCGGTGGGTGCTACCCCTGTGGCTGTTCGCCTACGGGTGGAAGATCTACTTCGACTTCTCGGCGTATTCGGACATCGCCATCGGCTCCGGCCGGCTGTTCGGTGTTCGCATCCCGGAGAACTTCGACTGGCCGTACTTCCGCCCGAACGTCGCCGAGTTCTGGCGGCACTGGCACATGTCGCTCTACAAATGGCTGGTGGACTACGTATTCGTCTCGCTCGGCGGGTCGCGGGGATCGACCGCCTTCGTCTGCCGGAACGTCTTGATCGTTCTCCTGGTGAGCGGCATCTGGCACGGGGCCGGGTCGAATTTCGTCGTCTGGGGTTTGTGGCACGGCGTCCTCCTTGTCATCCACCGGCTCTGGTACGGTGGGCAGCTGGCGGCCGACCGACGGCGGTCGAAGGTGCGGTGGTTCGCCGGCTGGCTCCTCACTTACGTCTGCGTCAACATCGGCTGGGCCTTCTTCGCCATGGACCTGGATACGGCCCTGTACTTTCTCGGCCGACTGTTCCTCGGCTAGAGCGGACTTCTCTTCGGTGTACCGCCTTGTTAGCCCGCCGCGCGAGCAAGGGCCGAACCCC
>JAYTTN010000281.1:0-1840 GCA_043745295.1 Fimbriiglobus sp.
CCGTTGAAGACCTCGGCCGTCCTCGCCCCCGTGGCCGTGGTGCTATTGGGCGTCGGGGTCACCCACCTCTTCCAGCAGTGGGGCGGGGTGTGGGTGATCGGGCCGAGTCACCGCGTCGAGGTGCCGGTGACGGACACCCTGGCCGGACTCGTCGAGTTCCTCCAGTTGCCCGACTTCACCCAGTGGTCGAACCCGGCGGTGTACCTCGCCGCCCTGACCATCGCCGCCGGCGGCTCGCTGAAATCCCTGCTCACCCTGGAGGCGGTGGACAAGCTCGACCCCCAGCAGCGGACCTCGCCCGCCAGCCGGGAGCTGTTGGCCCAGGGGATCGGCAACGTGGTCGCCGGACTGGTCGGCGGCCTCCCGGTGGCGTCGGTGGTGCTCCGCGGTTCGGTGAACATCAACGCCGGTGCGAGGACGAAGCTCGCGGCCGTCGCCCACGGCGTCCTCCTGCTGGTCAGCGTGGCACTGCTCCCGGCGGCGCTGAATCTGATCCCTATGTCCTGCCTGGCGGCGATCTTACTCGTCACCGGGGTCAAGCTGATCAGCGCGACGGTGGTGAGGCGGATGTGGGGAGAAGGGTGGCCGCAGTTCGCCCCGTTCGCGGTGACGGTGACGGCGGTCGTGCTGACCGGCCCGCTGGTCGGGATTCTGATCGGGCTGGCCGTGAGTGTCGGGTTCATCCTCCGCAGCAGTGTGCGGCGGCCGGTCCGCCGGTTCGTGGAGAAGCACCTGGGCGGGGACGTGGTCCGCATCGAGCTGGCGAACCAGGTGAGCTTCCTGAACCGGGCCGCCCTGGTCAAGATTCTGGACGACATCCCGCGCGGCGGGCACGTCCTGCTCGACGCGCAGAGCACGGACTACATCGACCCGGACGTGCTCGACTTGATCCGCGACTACAAGGACCACGCCGGGCCGGTCCGCGGCGTGGAGGTGAGCCTGATCGGGTTCCGCCGCAAGTACCAACTGGACGACCAGATTCAGTACGTGGACTACTCGACCCGCGACCTCCAGAACGCCGTCACCCCGCCGCAGGTGCTGCAAATCCTCAAGGACGGGCACGAGCGGTTCCGCACCGGCCGGCGTCTGTCCCGCGACCTCGGCCGCCAGGTCAGTGCGACCGCCGACGGGCAACACCCCCTGGCCGTCGTGCTCAGTTGCATCGACTCCCGCACGCCCACCGAGTTGATCTTTGACCTGGGGGTCGGTGACGTCTTCAGCATCCGTATCGCCGGCAACGTCACCAGCCGGAAGGTGCTGGCCAGCGCGGAGTACGGGTGTGCCGTCGTCGGGGCGAAACTGATTCTGGTCATGGGGCACACCCGGTGCGGGGCCGTGACCGCGGCCGTCAAACTCATCTGCGGGAACCGCACGGCGGCCGAGGCCACGGGTTGCCAACACTTGGATCACATCGTCAACGACATTCAGCAAGCGACGGAATTGGACGCCTGCTGGGGTGCCGAGCAGCTTCCCGCCGCCGAGAAGGAACTGTTCGTTGATGCTGTGGCCCGCCGCAACGTGACGCGGGTCGTCGAGCGGATGCGCAGCGAAAGCCGGACACTCGACGGCCTCGTCCGGGAAGGGCGGATCGCGATCGTCGGTGCAATGTACGATGTCGCCACGGGCGAGATCGAGTTCCTGATGGAGCCCGAGAGTAAACTTCCGGGGTTGGTCGCTCACTGAGGCGACCGCCGCGGGGAGGAGAAATCCTTCGGCGGTGCAGAAGCGACGGAGGGTAATCGCGGCTTCCCATCTTTATTCGCGGAAGCCCGGTTCGGCACTCGCCGGAAGTCTTAGGCGGGGGGGGGTGGTCATTCCAGAAAATGGCCGCCATTCCACG
>JAYTTN010000282.1:0-6696 GCA_043745295.1 Fimbriiglobus sp.
GGCCCTGGAGGCGGTGCGGGAGAGCGACCCGTGGCCGGCGTACTGGCGAACCCTCGTCCCCGCCGCGAGTGAGGTCCGCCCGAAAGTTTTGCCAGACCCACTCCACACCATCTCCGCGGGTTCAGATCCGGAGCGTACGCCGGCGACCGCTCCAACCGCAGCCGCTCGTTCTTCCGCAAAAACTCGCGGATCACTGGACCGTTGTGGTTCGGCCCGCCGTCCCAGATCACCACCACCTTCCCCCGCAGGCGATTCAGCAGGTCGCGAGGGAACTCGACCACCTGCTCCGCGCCGGAGTAGCCGTCCACCGCAGTGGCGAAGTAGAAGCCAGATCGCTGAGCCAGCGGCGACACCGTCATCGCTCCGATCACCGGCACGTTCTCGCGATGACCGCCGTCCCCGCCGATCACCGGCGTGTCGCCGATGAGCGACCAACTCCGCCGCACGAGCGGGTTCGGGAACAGGCCGGTTTCGTCGATCAGCACGAGGTGGGCGTTGTCTCCGGCGACTTTTTTCAAATGGCGGGGTAACCCTGGCCGAGCCAGGCGTCGATGGCCATCGGGTTCTGCTGCTCGGCTCGGCGAACCGGCTTTTGCGGCGAGTATCCGCGTGTGGACAGCCACTCTCGCAAGTAGCCGGGATGGAATGTCACGCCGAGTTTTTGCCGGATCAATTGGGCGACGCGAGCGGCGGTCCACAAGTCGGTGCGGAAGCCGAACCCGGTGGGTTTCTGGAGCAGCCAGGAGCGAACCTCGGCATGTTGCTCGTCGGTCGGGAATCGCGGGCGACCGGGGCGGGGCTTGGCGGCGACGGCTTCCTGTCCGCCGGCTCGATAGGCGGCCATGCACTCGGCCACCGTCACCGCGTGGACGCCGAGGAATTCGGCGACGTCGGCGTGCGTCCGTCGAGAACCTTGCGGATGGCCGGCGTGCGGCGGGCTTCCTGGTCGGCGGCGCTGAGTTTCGGCGTGGCGGTTTTCACGGTAATGGATTTAGTACCACTAACGGACCCCAACGAACACCCTCTATTACCTGCGAATCAGCAGGACTCCCTCGAAGGCGTTCCCGCCGGAATCGTGGGGGGGTTCGATGCGCAAGCCCTGGGTGCGAAGTTCCGAAGAGACTTCCGAACAATTCTGGCAACTTAAACGCTCTCCCCATTCGCGGAGAGGGGGTCGGGGGTGAGGTCTCGGACGACCTCGCCGGGCATCCGCAAAGGTGGGAGATGGGAGCACGACAACCTGCCGCCCTCACTCGTCGCCGTCGGCGGGCAGCCGCTTCGGCAGCTTGACGGTGAAGCTCGACCCCTTGCCGGCCACGCTCTCGACGCGGATGCGGCCGTGGTGCTGCTCGATGATCTGCCGGCACACGCTCAGGCCGAGGCCGGTGCCGCCGCGGCCGTGCTCGTCCGGCTGCTTGGTGGTGAAGAACGGCTCGAAGATCATCCGCAGTTGGTCCGGCGGGATGCCGACGCCGTTGTCCGCGATGCGGATCTCCACCGTCTCGCCGTCGGCGCTGTCGCGGACTTCGAGCTTCAGCCGCCCGCCGGCGGTCATCGCCTGCCGCGCGTTGATGACCAGGTTCAGCAGGATCTGCTCGATCTGCCCCGGCACCACCACCGCCGCCGGCCGCCCGTGAAACCGCTTCTCCACCGTCACCCGGTGCTTGCTCAGGTCCTTCTCGGTCAGCAGCAGCACCTCCTCAACTAGGTGCACGATGTCGGTTTGCTCGCGGGTGGTGGAGCTGTTGCGGGCGAAGCCGAGCATGCTGTTGACGATGGCCGCCGCCCGCTGGCCGCCGCGGAGGATCTTCTCGAACGCCTGGGCCTGGGTCGCCGCCGGTCCGCGGACGCCCATCTTCGCGTAGTTGATGATGGTGGTGAGGATGTTGTTGAACTCGTGCGCCACGCCGGAGGCCAACTCGCCGACGCTGCTCATCCGCTGGGCCTGGAGCAACTGCTGGCGGAGACTGTCCACCTCGCCGGCGGTGGCCAGGAGTTCGTCGTGATCGATCATGGAATCGAATTCCTACGGGTGGACGCCGACGGCGGCGGGCGACGGTCCGAGTTCCTGGTGCTGGGGTTCTGTATCGGATGTGCCGGGAATACCACTTCATCCGAAGGGGGAATTGTGAAGAGCCATCCACGGAAGCATTTGGACGCGAGTCAAGCTGGGGAAGCGGGCCGGAAAGCGGGCGCACGAAAAAGCCGCGCCCGAATCGGGCGCGGCACGGCGGCGGTTCGCGGTGTCGGCGGCGGCTCAGTTGGCGGCGGGGCGGATGACGATGACGGCCGGCAGGGTGCCCGCCTTCCGCTCGCCCCGGCCGGCGAGGTACGCCTTGGTTTCCGCCGACTGAGTGGCCCAAATGTAGGTGAGCAGGAGCGCGGACTTGTCGGGGTTCTTGCCGACGAGCGACTTCACTTTACCGATGGTCCCGTCGGAGATCGGGCGGGACGGGGAAGGCGACGGCAGGCTTTTGCCCCGACCGGAGCGGAAGAAGCCCAAGTCGGCACCGAAGAGGCTCTTCCAATCCTTCTGCTCCGTCGGGCCGGCGGGGAGGACGTGGACGGACGTGATCGGCGGCTGGGCCGTTCCAGGGACCGGCTTTCCCAGGGTTTCCAGCAGTTTCGCCAGCTCGTCGGGGGTCAACCCTTCCACCAACATCAACTGGGGGTAGGTCGGCCGCTGTTTCATCACGTCCGGGGAAGCAGGGTCCACGACCAGCGTGACGCCGGTGGCCCGGACGGCGGCGGCGAGTGTCTCGACCGCGGCCGGCAGGTTGCGGGCGAACAGGTCGATCCGCACAGCCGGTTCGCCGGCGAAGTCCGCCGCGAACGCCGTCCGCACCTCCTCCCGCGCGAACTCGCTCACGGCTCCAGTGAACGGCAGCTTCAGTTGGACTGCCCGAAGCGGTTTGGCCTGCTCGGAGATGCCCGAACCGACCAAATCGCCGCCGTGCGACCGGGGCATGGGGGCGGTGTCGCGCGGCATCGGGCCGACGGCAACCGCCACCTCGCGGGGCAACGGCGGCACGTCCGGCCCGACGGCGACGGTCTTGTCCGGAGCCGGCACGAACGGGACTTCGAGCGGCAACGGGGACGGCGGGTTCGACGCGACTGGCGGCACCGGTCGGGCGCGGACGGTAGCGTCGCGGTCTTGGCGGGCGGAGAAGAACCAGAAGGAGCCGACGCCGACGCAGAACAGGAGGGATGCGGCGATGGCGCAGGGCTGCCAAACCGGGCGACGGGCGCGGCGGCGGGCCGGGGTGACGGCGGCCGCGACCGGCAACCGGGCCATCACCTTGGGAAACAGCAAGGCGGGCGCGAGCCGCTTCCGCATCCGGCGGAGGCGTTCGGCGGTGACGCGAAGTTGGTCGGCGACGGCGGCCGCGAACGGGTTGGCGGCGACCAGCGCGCCGTAGCGGCGGGCGTCCGTCGCGGACAGTTCCCCATCAACGGCGGCGGAAATCAGGGTCAGTTCGGCGTCGGTCAACATGGCAGTGACTCCCCGGAGAGGGAGATTCAATCCTCGGAGAAAATCGGGGTCGTCGGCTCGTCCACGCCGACCGAGTGCGGGGCAATCAGTTGGCGGAGTTCCAGTCGGGCGCGGTGCAGTCGGCTGCGGACGGTGCCGATGGGGATGCCGAGGGCGACGGCGATCTCCTCGTACTTCGACCCGTCGATGTCCTTCAGCACCAGCACGGCGCGGTGTTCGTCGGACAGCTTGGCGATGGCGGCGGCCAGCACCGTTTCGTCCTCGGCCCGTTCCATCGACGCGCCGGGCGAAATGTCCGTCGCCCCGTCCGCCGGGTCGTAGCTGGACTCGCCCTCGCGGACGGCGTCCATGCTGACCGTCGGCCGCTTCTTCCGCTTCTGGCTGATCGCCGTGTTGAACGCGATGCGGTACAGCCAGGTGAAGAACTCGGAATCGCCCTTGAAGGACGCCAGCGATTGGAACGCGCTGACGAACGCATCTTGGACGACATCGGCGGCGTCGTCGGGGTTGCCGACCACGCGGAACGCGATGTTGTACAGACGATCCTGATACCGGCGGACCAACTCGCCGAACGAGGAGGTATTACCGGCGACGGCTTCTCGGATTAATCGCCGATCGTCGTGGTTCACGTCTTGCCACCAGTTCCGACGCGCGACGCGGGCGAAAAGTTCCGGCCGAAACCGGTTTCGCCGGGGTCCACGCCCCTACGGGCCGGAAGTCCCGCCCGTACCGGCGATTTTACGACATTTTCGGGCGGCGGGCAGGGTTGCTCCGAGAGGGAAGTGGGAAGAGGTTATCGCCACAAAAGGCACCAAGGACACGAAGGAGAAGCGAAAAATCCAGGATTTTTCTCTTCGGATCTGGCAAAACTTTCGGGCCCCCAGGGTGCGCGGCGCGACCCTGGGCTTTGGAGTACAACCCCGTCGGGGTTGACGGGTGGTCTGTTGCGCCGAAGGCGTTACATTCCGAAGCCCAGGGTCGCGACGCGCACCCTGGGAACACAAGCCGATTCGCACCGCCAGGAAAATTTGCCAGACCCCGGCAAACCCGTCACTGCCCCTTCAACGACTGCACGAAGTGGATCAGGTCGGCCACGTCCTTCTCGCTGACACTGGCCGCTTCGGAGGCGGGCATCGGACTGCCGGGGATGCCCAGGCGGATGCGGGCGTACAGGCTGTTCGCGTCGCCGCCGCCTTTGTAGATGCCGGCGGTCAAGTCGCGCGGGTACGCCGGGCTGTCGTCGGCGTTCTTCGGCCGCTTGTCCGGTTGGCCGGGGAGCGGCTCCTTGAACTGCTCGCCGTCGCCCTGCCCGCCGGCCCCGTGGCAGGACGCGCACGTCGCCTTCACGAACAACTGACGGCCGTTGGCGAGGGCCTCCGGGGTGGCCGGGGGAAACGTCGCCGGGAACGGCAGCACAGTGCCCACGGCGGTGAGCGCGTCGGCCGCCGCCGCCAATTGCATCGGCTTGTCGGCCTCCTTGCGGGCCTCCTTCCAGTCGGCCGGGGTCGCCGCTTTCATCGCCTTGTCGTCCTCGCTCTCCCCGGTGATGTCCTTGAGTTGCTTCACGGTGGCGGTGGCCAGCACCTTGGCGAAAACCCCCTTCCGGGTGAGCGTGCGGACGTGCCCGATGACCGCCGTCAGTTCGTCGTCGGTCAGGTCGGCGTGGACCTGCGTGGCCGGCGCGGTGCCCGTCGGCGGCTCCTGGAAGGCCGGCATCGACGACCCCGGAATGCCCCGCTTCAGCAGGGCGAGCAGGTTCTCGTCGGTCGGGCAGGCGAACGAGTAGCCGAGTTCTTGCCGCTTGACGGTCGTGGCGAACTTGAACGGCTCGAACCCGAAGTGGCGGGCGCGCGGGGTCAGGTTGGCGGTGCCGTTACCGTCGCCCTGCTCGCCGTGACAACTGGCACAGTGCTTGACGAACAGCCGGTGGCCGTCGGACGGGGCGGCGGCGACCGGTTCGGGCGGGACGACCTTGACGGCGTCGTACACCATCAGGCCGGGGGTGGCCCACAGGCCGGCGGCGATGACGAACGGGGCCGAGAGCAGGGTGTAGCGGCTGGTCTTCCGCAGGACGAACGGGGCGGGGTCGGTCATGGGCGGGGTCTCCGAAAAAGCGCGTCTCCGTTTGGCGGGATACTTTACGGGCGGACGGACGGAGGGGAATGCGGGACACCCCGTTAACCGAACCGCAACCGCGCGGCACAACCCGTCGGCCGGCGTCGGCAGAAACAGAGGAGGAAATCCTCGCCGCGAAGCCGAAACCGCGCACGACGGTCGTCGCCGAATAGCAGCCCACCGACTTCACCGAAACCGCCGGTTCCGGAGGACCGACCGGGTGCCGCCGTCCCCCTTCCGGGCGCTGTCGGAATTTTCCCCGGTTTACCACTATCTTTTTCCGTCCGCCGGGCTATAGTTCATCAACCGGTGGGGATGGACCCATCGGGGATGAAGGTCACGGACGGGTCGTATTGCGTTCGCGTCGGTCTCCGTTTGATGGGTCGGCCTTGAGCTTCGAGCGTTGTGTGGATAAGAGCATGTGTGCTTCTGAATCTGACACCGACACTTCTCATCGCACCGATCTCCTCACGCTGCACAGCCGTCAACGTCGGTTCGACTCCCCCGCCGCGCCGCCCGGTTCTATCGCCGGCCGTCGCGACGTGGGCCTCGGGTGTTGTGCCCGTCCGTGTCCCCTTCGCGGAGGCCGATAGGTCGGCCTCCGGGTACGGTTCAGTTCGGCGCGGCGGCCATCACCGTATCGGCCCGCCGCCCGCGTGAGGTCTGTCATGAGCAGCGTGAAGAATCTGTACGTCGGCAACCTGCCGTTCACCACCACCGACGACGACCTGGCCCAAGAGTTCGGCCGGTTCGGCGTCGTGGTGAAGGCGCAGGTGATCAAAGATCGCGACACCGGCCGCAGCCGCGGCTTCGGGTTCGTGGAAATGACCGACGGGGCCGAGGCGGCCGTCGAAGGCATGAACGGGGCCGAATTCCAGGGCCGCCGGCTGACCGTCAACGAAGCCCGTCCCCGCGACGAGCGTCCCCGTGGGGGCGGCGGTGGCGGCGGCTACGGTGGCGGCGGGGGCAGTGGCGGTGGCGGTGGGTACGGCGGCGGCGGTGGCGGGCGCTCCGGTGGGGGCGGCGGCTACGGCGGCGGTGGCGGCGGTCGCCCGAGTGGGGGCGGCGGCTACGGCGGCGGTGGCGGC
>JAYTTN010000283.1:0-6696 GCA_043745295.1 Fimbriiglobus sp.
GCACGACATACTTCTTCTTCATGGGAACCTCCTTGCGAACGCGGATGTCGGCATAAATCGACGATTCGAACAATCCCAAAATTTAGTCTGGACAGAGCACGAGCCGGACCTGCCGTCTACGGCACCTCAGCCGCGTCGTTTCAGCGACTTGACGCCGAGGAACTCGAACGAGCTGCCGGCGGCGGTCAACTGGTTGAAGTAGGCGTTGCTGCCGTAGCCGGGGGAGTTCGGGTCCATGTTCGTCAGGGCCGACTTCTTGGCCACCCCCTTGTGGCAGTCCTCCCACACCTGCGCCCAGAACCCCCACGCCGCCCCGTCGCTGACGCCGAACGTGGTCGCCCGCACGTGCCCCGACCCGACGTTGAAGTGCTTGGACGATGTGTACCCGTCCTTCTTCATGATCCCATACCCGCCGCCGTAGATAATGTCGAGCTGGTCCTCGATCGCCACCTGGTCGATCTGCCCGTCGTCGGTCTGCATGTTGGCGTGGGCCACCAGCGGCGCGCCGACCGGATCCTGCCCGCCGACGGAGAACGAGCAGCCGTCCATGGTCGGGGTAAACAGATACCGGGCGGTGTGCCCGAGCTGCATGTGGTACACCTTGTTGTTCTGATACGGCAGCCAGTAGATGCTGAACATGTCCGTGGTCGCGTTGCACGGCACCAGCCGGCACACCGGTATCTTTCCCTTACCGGCCAGTTTGCCGATCTTCGTCCGGCACGTCTTGGACGCGTCCAATTCCAGGCGGACGGGCGTCGGGCCGGGGTTGAGCGATCCCAACTGCACCAAGACGAGGTGGGAAGCCATGAACCTGACCGGGTTGGCCAGGAATTTGTTGGTGACGGTGGGCATCGGAAGGTTCCAGGGGAAGGGACAAACAAAGTACGGCCACCCCGCGAACTTTCTTTCGCCGGTGAAATCGGACAGCCCGGACTGACATTTCCCCCGGTTCGCCGCCCGGCGTCGATTTTCGCCGCGCAAGTCTCCGGCGCACGGCCGTTATTCGGATGAGTGTTCCACCGCCCCCGCCCTCCGTCCGCGCCTCGCACCGTGGTGTCCCATGTTCCGCCTCCCCCGCACCCTGCCGGCCGTCCTCGCCGCTCTCGGGCTGTTCGGGCTGGCGTCCCCCGCGTCGGCCGGCTGGCTGACCATCAAGAACGACACCAAGCACGTCATCCTGATCCAGGAGACGGGCGGGCCGCTGAACCGGCCGATCCGGGGCAAGTGCGTGAAGCTGCAACCGGGCGAAACGTACCGCGAGTTCCACCTGCTGCCGGGCGAGAAGACGGTGGTCCTGTCGGACGCCGAGGCGGACGGCAAGCCGACCGCCGCCGACCGGATGACGTGGCAGAAGGACGACGCCCCGTTCGCGGTGAAGGCCGACGGCCAACTCTTCAAGCTGGTGGCCGCGACCACGGGGAAGTGACCGGGACGAGCCGGTTCACCCGGAAGTGCCAGGGGGAAATTCGCGCAGCCGTCCCGACGGCCCCGCCGGAATCTCGCCCGCCCGTGCGACGCCGACCGCGAGCAACACCGACGGGAGGACGGCAGAGCGATTCGCGGCGGGATCCTCAGCGAAAGTCGTTTCGGGAAAGCCGTACTGGAGATCGCGGGCGGGAGGACGATTGGCGGCGGTTGCGCGCGGCGCTCGACTGCCGGTTTACAATCGTCGTGACACACTACCCCCCGTGGTTCCCGCCATGACCGCCGCCGTGTGGTGGGCCAAGCGCGACCTCCGCCTGACCGACAACCCGGCCCTCACCGCCGCCGTCGCCGGGGCGGACGCCGTGCTGCCAGTGTTCTGCGACGAGCCGAGTCTGGCGGCCGCGACGGACACCTCGCCGATGCACCGGCACGCCCAGCGGCAGGCGGTGACGGACCTGCGGGCGCGGCTGCGAAAGCACGGCGCGGACGTGCTGCTGTCCACCCGCGAGGCGATCGACACGTTCGAGGAAATCCGGACGTGGCTGCCGTTCGCCGCCGTGCATTCGTCCGAGGAGACCGGGAACGCGGTGACGTTCGCCCGCGACGTGGCGGTGGCGAAGTGGTGCCGGGACCGCGGCATCGCCTACGTCGAACACCCGCAGCGGGCGGTGAAACGGGCCGGCGTGAACCGCGACCGGCTGAACGACCTGTGGCGAGAGCGGATCGAATCCGCCCCGCTGCCGGCGGTGGACCGGGTGCCGCAGCCGGACGAGGTCCGCCGGCGGGCGCGGGTGACGGGGCTACCGACGATGGGTGGCGACTGCGACTGGCAACCGGTGTCCGAGACCGACGGCGAGCGGACCCTGGCCGAGTTCCTCGGCGTCCGCGGCCACTGGTACTCCGGCAGCATCAGTTCGCCGCTGTCGGCCGCGTTCCACGGGTCGCGGCTGTCGGCGCATCTGGCGTGGGGCACGCTCTCCGTGCGGCGGATTTACCACGCCACGCAGGCGCGGCTGACGGAGTTGGCCGACGAGCGGAAGGCGAAGCAGTGGGCGCGGAGCTTGAGTGCGTTCCTGTCCCGGCTGCACTGGCGGGATCACTTCACGCAGCGGCTGGAGACCGACCCGGCGATGGAGTTCAGGGCCATACACCCGGCGTACCGCGACCTGCCCTACGAGGACGACTCGGCGCTCCTGGCCGCGTGGGAGCAGGGCCGCACCGGCTACCCGCTGGTGGACGCCGTCATGCGGTGTTTGGCCGCAACCGGGTTCGTCAACTTCCGCATGCGGGCGATGGCCGTCAGCTTCGCGTGCCACGCCCTGCATCTGGACTGGCGGACCATCCACCCGCACCTGGCCCGCGTGTTCCGCGACTACGAGCCTGGCATCCACCTGAGCCAGCTCCAGATGCAGGCGGGCGTCGTCGGCATCAACACCATCCGCATCTACAACCCGACCAAGCAGCTCGCCGACCACGATTCGAAGGCGGTGTTCGTGAAGCGGTGGGTGCCGGAGTTGAGGGCGGCGGAGGTGCCGGCGATCCGCGAACACGTCGCGTCACCGGTGCCGGGTTACGCGCCGGCGGTGGTGGACTTCGACGAGCGGACGGCGGCGACGAAAGCGGTGCTGTACGGCTTGCGGAAGACGCAATCGCCGGTGGACACGGCCGAGGTGTACCGCCGGCACGGGTCGCGGAAGAAGGCGGCCGCGCGCAAGGAGCCCCAGTCCAAACCGCCGCCGAAGCGGCGGAAGGATCGGGCCGACCAGCCGGGGCTGTTCGACGGCGCCGCGGCCGAAAACTGCGAGTGAAGCTCAACCCGTGACCTTCTTCCGCTCGGCGTACTGGTCCAGCCGGCCGGACAGGGCGAAGAACGTCGGTGCCCACAAGCCGACGAAGATGCCGAACCGTTCGCCGTGGGCGGCATCCGGCTCTTTCATCAGGAACCAGATGCCGATGGAGGCGAGGACCGAGGCGAACCCGGACACGAAGCAGACGTTGCCGAGGACGCGAATCAGTGCAGCGGACACGGTGCCGACTCCGGTACAGGCGAGGGGGTATCCCCTCCTAACTGTCGGCCCGCCCCGGAACACAACGGGGATTCGCAAAGACACCGTTCACTTCAGCCCGGCGGCCTCGGCGCGGAGGTTCTGGGCGGTTTGCAGCAGCTTGTCGAAGGTGGCGCGGTCGGGCGCGCCGTTCACCTTCAGCCGCAGGCGGCCGTCGGCGTCGAACACCACCAGGTTAGGCTGGCCTTCCCGCAGCCCGAACTTGTCGGCCATGACGGTGCCGAAGTCGAGCCACACCGGCGTATCGGCGGCGTCCTTCTTCAGGCCGCTGCGGATGAGTGCCCGCACCGGGCCAGGGACGCTACCGGCGCACGCCACCGCCTGCACCACCACGTCGGGCGACGGCTTGCCGGCGGCCACGCCGTCCAGCGGCGCGACGGCCGCGACGCGGGCCTTGGCCGGGGTCGCGCCGGCGGCCGTCGGGTGGAAGAGGACGTGCAGCTTCTCGCCGAGTTCGCGGCTGGCCTCGGTCCCCTTGCGGTCGCCGTACACCAGGATGACCACCCGCCCCTTCAGGTCGGCGAGCGAGTTCTTCCGCTCGAACTGGTCCTCGAAGCCGAGGTCCACCGGCTTGGCGGCGTCGGGTTTCTGGGCGAAGGTGTTGGCAGACGCGAGGAGCAGCGCGAATAAGCACAACCCCAGGACGCGCCACCGTCCGGCGAAGACCTCACCCGGCACGCTGCGCGTGCCACCCTCTCCGTCCCGGAGAGGGTTCATCTTGTTAGCCCGCCGCGCCAGCAAGGGGCAGACCACCTGTGGGGCCAGCCGCGATCGGCCGCGCAACGCCACACGCCCCTTGCTGGCGCGGCGGGCTAACAAAACCGTCTCCCCCTTGAACACCCCCTCTCCGGGACGGAGAGGGGGCCGGGGGGTGAGGTCTTCGGCGTTATTCGTCATGCGAGTCCGCGCCGGCGGCGCGCCTCCGAGGTGATGAGTCGGGCCACCGCGATGGCCAGGAAGAGGGCGGCGAAACCGACCACCGCCGCCGTACTCGTCAGGCTGTCCCACAGGCTGCCGCCCTGCCACGTCACGCCGTCGAACCCCCGCATGGCCCAGGTGGTGGGCAGGCTCAGCGCCAAATCCCGCGCCCAGCCGGGCAGCACGAACGACGGCAGCCACAAGCCGCCCAGCATGGACACGCCGAGGATGAGCAGGATGGACACGCTCCGCGCCCGCGACTCGGTGCCGCCGATGGCGGCGACCAGCAGCCCCGTCGCAGCGGCCAGCGCGCTGACGCCGACGGCCAGCAGCAGGAAGCCGGCCATCGACCCGCACACCTTGACGCCGAACGCGACGTACCCGAAGGCGAACGTGACCAGCACTTGCAGCAGCGCGATGGCGGCGGTCGAAAGCGCCTTGCCGAGCAAAATGGACGACAGCGACACCGGCGCGGCGCGGGTCCGCAGCCACAGGCTCCGCTGGCGGTCGCGGAGCAGCAGGAGGCCGCTCTCCATGCCCCAGAACAGCAGGTATTGCAAGGTCATGCCGCTGAAACTGTGCGTGTAGGCGTTGAACCCGTGGTGCCCGTCCACGGCCTCGACGCCGGCCACCGCGAACGGCAGTGTCAGCCCGTTGTCACCGAAGAGGGGGCCGAACTGGGCCTTCGCCAGCCGCCGCATGACCGTCTCGCTCACGACCCCCTCGGCCCACTGGCTCTCGCCGGTGCAGAGCGGGTTGAACAGCACCCGCACCGTCGGCTTGTCGGCGGCCGTGCCGGGCTTCCAGTGTGCCAGCTTTTCAAACCCGGCCGGGAACACCACGGCGATGCCGGGCCGGCGGTCGGCCACCCGCTTCGCCGCTTCCTCCGCAGTCACGATCTCGGCGTCTACCCGCGTGCCGTTCACAAGGTCCTCGGCCGCGGCGCGGGTGAACGGGCCGTCGTCCTCCAGCACCACCAGCAGCGGCAGTTTGACGACCGCGGCCTTGTCGGTCGGCCGGGCGAAGATGAGGCCGAAGGCGGAGGCCAGCACGATGGGCACGGCGAAGCAAAGCAGCGCCGCCCGCTTGTCGGCGAAGAAGAGCTGCCAGTCCTTGCCGGCAATGGCGAGGATGGCGTTCAACTGGCGTCGCACGGTTCCCTCCGCGGTTCGACGGCGGCCGGGTGCCGGAGGAGCGTTTCCAGGCGGCCGGGCGGGGTGCGGTACGAGTCCAGGGCGATGCCGTCGGACAGCACCAGCGCCAGCGCGCGGCCGAGTTCTTCTTGCGTGTCGGCGGCGAGCCGCAGCCGACGGCCGGTGACTTCGACCTCCACGTCCGGGCCGAGCCGCTTCCGCAGGCCGCGCGTGAAGAAGAGTGGCAGCCGCTCGCGGAGCTGGCCGTACAGGACGGCACGGCCGGTCGGCGAGGTGCGGACGAGGTCGCTCGGCTTGCCGGCGGCGATCACCCGGCCCCGGTCCAGCACCACGATGCGGTCGCACCCGGTCTCGGCTTCGTCCAGGTGGTGGGTGGTGAGCAGCACCGCGTGGCCGGCGTCGCGGAGGCGGTGCAGGTCGGCGAAGAGGGCGTCCCGGCTGGCCGGGTCGAGCGCCGCGGTCGGCTCGTCGAGCAGCAGCAGCGGCGGGTCGTGCAGCAGCGCGCAGGCCAGGTTCAGCCGCTGTTTCAGCCCGCCGGACAGCGTGCCGACGCGCTGGTCGGCGCGGTCGTCCATCCGCACCCGCTCCAGCACCGTCCCGACGCGGCACCGCAGGTCGTACCCGCACAGGCCATACAGCCGGCCGAAGTACGTCAGGTTCGCCTCGGCCGTCAGTTCGTCGTAGAGGGCGGGTTCCTGCGGCACCAGGCCGATGTGCATGGCGTAGGCGGTCGGGTCGTCCGCGCGGCGGGTGCCGCAGGCGGTGGCGGTGCCGGCGAACGGCTCCAGCACGCCGGCGGCGACGGCCAGGCTGGTGCTTTTGCCGGACCCGTTCGGCCCGAGCAGGCCGACGATCTCGCCCCGTCGCACCTCGACCGACAGGTCGTCCACGGCCAGCGTCGGCCCGTACCGCACGCTCACGTGTTCCAGATGCAGGGCCAGCGATCGGGGCATGATCCGTCCGCCGAAGGAGCAAGACATCCGTGTCCGACCGGCGGTATACCGGACACCGGCGCGCGGCGTCAATGCGAAGTGAGGCTCGGGGTGCGCCAAAGTTTCCTGGCGGTGTCAGGCGGCGTTCCAGTACTCCGCCCACTGGTCGGAGTAGGTGAGGCAGCACGACTCGGCCATGCG
>JAYTTN010000284.1:0-6693 GCA_043745295.1 Fimbriiglobus sp.
GTAAATAACCGGGGGCTTACCCCCCCCGCTCGCCTCGGAACCTCCGCCATGCTCGCCGCCACCGACCTCACGAAAACGTACCGCCGGCACCGGGTGAGCGTGCCCGTGCTACGGGGGCTGAGCCTGACCGTGCGGGGCGGCGAGTTCCTCAGCGTCGTCGGCGCGTCCGGGTCCGGCAAGAGCACCATGCTGCACCTGCTCGGCGGACTGGACGCGCCGGACGGCGGCACCATCACCCTGGACGGCCGGCGGATCGACACCCTGTCCGGCCGCACCCGCGACCACCTGCGGAACCGCACGTTCGGCTTCGTCTTCCAGTTCTACCACCTGCTGCCGGAGCTGTCGGCCCTCGACAACGTGCTGATGCCGGCCTACGTGTCGGAGTCGTTCGCCGGCTGGTGGGGGAAGCGGCGGCAGTGGCGGAAGCGGGCGCTGGAAATCCTCGACCGCGTCGGCCTGGGCGGGCGGGTGAGGCACAAGCCGCGCGAGCTGTCCGGCGGCGAGATGCAGCGGGCCGCCGTCGCGCGGGCGCTGCTCATGAAGCCCCGCGTGCTGCTGGCCGACGAGCCGACGGGCAACCTGGACGCCGACACCGGCGAGTCCATCGTCCGGCTGCTGAAGGAGCTGAACCGCGAGGACCGCCTGACGGTGGTGATGGTGACGCACAACACCGAACTCGCCCGCGGCACCGACCGCATCCTGAAGATGGCCCACGGCAAACTGGTTGAGGACGAGTTCCGCCCGCCGGTCACGTTCCCCCCGCGATTGCTCGTGGCGATCTGATGTCGTCTCGGCCGCGGATCGCTCGGATTCGCGGCCGGCTCGACCTCCTCGGCCGTCAGTCGAACAGGAACTTCGCGGCGTGCGGCGATTGCTCCAGCCGGGTCCGCGCGCCGGTGCCGAACCGGCAGCGGCGGAGGTCGATCACTTCCAGTTGCTCCAGCCGATCCCACCCGGCGAGCGCGTCCGCCCACAGGCGGTCGATGGCATTGCCGTTCAGCCGCAGGACGCGCAGCTCGCCCAGGTGCGGCGAGCGGACCAGCGCCTCCACGGCCGAATCGCCGGTGTCGCCGATGTCGTTGAACCCCACGTCCAGGACTTGAAGCCGTGCCGCGTTCGCCGACGACACCAGGCCGATGAACCCGGCGTCGCCGATGTGGTGCCCGCGCAGGTCGAGGTGTCGAAGGCCACCCATCAGCCGCGATTCGGCGAGCCGGTTCGCCCCGTCGGCGTGGATGCAGTCGGCGAACTGCTGGTCGTCGGCGCGGAGGACGAGCGTCTGGAGGCTGGGCATGGCGGCGAGTGCCAGCGCCTCCGCCCCGGCGTCGCCGAGCGGGTTGCCGGCCAGGTCGAGGGCCGTCAACTGGTGGCTCGGCCAGGTGCGGAACAGGGTCTGGAGATCCTCCGCCCAGAGGATGTTGTTCCGCAGGCCGAGGGACCGGAGCCGTTCGAGTGGCGCGCGGGAGAAGAACTGGTGCATCCGCTCGCCGGTGCCGAGGTGGCTGTTGCGGAGGTCGAGGGTTTCGAGCCGCCGCATCCAGGGCAACAGTGCGGTGTTCACCAGGTGACTTGTGGCGTTCCACACCCGCAACTCCCGCACGGGGGCCGAGTCGAACGCCTCGGCCGGCAGGCCCATCAGCCGCTCGGCGGTCGTACTCACCGCCTCGACGAACCCGCGGCGGAAATCCTGCTTGCCCCTCAAGTCGGGGATGCGCCAGTCGTGTTCGCGGAGCAGTTCGCGGATGCGCAGGTCGCGGACCGCCCACCCGTCGGAATGCGGTTCGGCCGCCGCGTGTTCGATTTGCAGGCGGATGAACTCGGCACGGCCGGGGTCGCCGCGATCCTCCAGCCAGTCGGCGAACACCAGCCGGAGCAGGTCGTCGTCGGGCCGGTCGATGATCGCGCTCAGGAACGCTTGGCGGTCGGTCATTGCAGCACGTCGGGGCCGAACCGCTCGAGCAACTGCTGCCACGTCCGGCCGCGGAACTGGTTGCCGTCGGACAGGTGGAGGGACTTCAGCCGGATCAGGTTCGTCGAGCGGACGATGGCCCGCGCCGCGTCGTTGTCCAGGTCGTTGTCGCGGAGGTCGAGGCGGGTCAGCCGCCGCGCCTCGCGGGCGTCCACCAGCGCCTCGACCGCTTGCAACGTCACCGCCGGCCGGTACTCGTACTCGTCGAGCAGCCCGTAAGAGTCCTCGTCCGGTGCGGCCTCCCGCTGGATGGCCACCGTCGCCCCGCTCAGGTCCAACTCCGCCACCCGCTCCGTCACGGGGGAAGTCAAGACGGTCTGGATCGGCTTGCCGCCGACGATCACCCCGCCGCACACCTTCAGCCGCGTGCAGCCGTACCACTCCGGGTGTTCCAGCGCCGCCGCGCGGCGGAAGGCGACCGGGTCGCCCAACTGCTCGGCGGTACAGGCGAGGACGGCGGTGTCCACGAACCCGCGCTCGGGGTGCAACCCGTCGGGTCGGTCGAGCGACAAGTACATGGGGATGGCGGCAGTCAGCTCCCTCTCGCGGTCGAACCACTCGTGCCACACGTCGGCCGGGCGGGTGGCGGGAAACTGGAACTGGCACTGCAACCGGATCAGCTCGGCCCAGGCCGCCTCGCCCCGCTCGTCCAGCCAGTCGGCGAACACCAGCCGGGGCAGGTCGCTGTCCGGGTCGGCGAAGATGCCGCGGAGGAACGCTTCGCGGTCGTCGAGGTCGTCCATGCGGGGTATTGTAGGGTGGAGATGAACGCGGGAGGGGTGCCTGATGAGAGTGACAGTCGAACTCACGGAAAGGGTCAAACCGAGCGCCCGCTCCTGGCGACGGTCGCTGTCCCCGAACCGCGACGATCAGCGGTTGTTCGCCCAGACCTACCTGGACGAGTTCGGACAACGGGCGGCGCGGTACGCCGGCCGTGTGCCCGACGCGATGCTGGACGCGACGGAAACGCCTCCGGTCTGGTGGTGCCAACTCACGAGCGTCACTTGGATCGGCTACGTCATTGAGGTCCGCGGGCTGTTCCGGAAGGAAGTGTTCGTCAAGGTGCTGTTCCTGGCTCCGAGTCCTCCGCATCAAGCTCGGCCAGCAGCTGCCCCGCCGTGAGCCAGCGGCCGGGGTTCGCCATGCGGTGACGCAACTCCTGCCGATCCTCCGCGCTCAACTTCGGGCCGTAGGCGTCGAAGTACGCCTGCATCCCGTCCGGGGTGAGGAAGTAGCCGAGCTTCTCGTCGGCCGTCTCGACGGGGATCACCGCCGCCCCGTCGTTCTCCTTCCGCAACAGCTTCAACAGGTGGATCAGGATGTCCTCCTGGTCCTCCATGGGCAATGCGTCCACATACTGGACGGGCGTCGGCCGCTTTTGGGCCTGAGTCGGCGGGGCGGATTCGAGAACGGCGGACATGGCACCACCTCTGAGGTAGCCGCATTGTATCCCGCCGGGGGCTGGGGTCGCAACCCCCCGACGAGTACCATCACTCGTCGGCTGATTGTACACGAAGCGGTGCGAGTTCAGGCAACGCTCGAGGCGCAAAAAAGTTCCGGCGAATCGGGGGAAAAAACTTGCGTCGTGAGAATCTCATGATCAAAATGGCCAAACTCCCCTGACGACTCGCCGTTGTTTCGATTCCTCTCCCCGGAGGGATGTTCCATGCGTACCACCATCGGTTTGGTTCTGGTCGCGGTCGGCGTCGGCGGGTGCGGCGCGCCGGACGACGGTCGTCTGGCCGTCTCCGGCACGGTCAAATTCAAGGGCCAGCCGATCAAGGACGGGGCGACGGTCCAGTTCTCCCCGCTGGACAAGGATGGATCGGAAGGCCTTGTGATGACGGTGGCCGGTGCGTTCAGCGTCCCCAAGCAGAACGGGCTGAAGCCGGGCAAGTACCTGGTCCGGGTGTCGGCCGGGGACGGCAAGACGGCGGTCAACCCGGTCGATCCGGAAGCCCCGCCGGGGCCGGGCGGCGGGACGAACATCATCTCCAAGGAACTCGTCCCGGCCGACTGGAACCGGAACTCGAAGCAGCAGGTGACGGTGACGAAGGACGGGCCGAACAAGTTCGACTTCGACATTCCCTGATCGGTCTCCCACCCCCGCCCCGGCGGGGTTCATCCCTCTCATCCCTCGGTGTCTCTCCACGTTCCCATCCCATTCTCTGGAGGGTTCTGCAATGCGTTCCGTCATCCGCAAGGGGTTCACGCTCATCGAGCTGCTGGTGGTCATCGCCATCATCGCCATCCTGATCGGTCTTCTGCTCCCGGCCGTCCAGAAGGTCCGCGAGGCCGCCGCCCGCATGAAGTGCACCAACAACCTGAAGCAGATCGCGCTGGCGAACATGAACTACGAGAGCGGCACCGGCACCTTCCTGCCGGGCATCAGCAAGACCGGCTGCTGCTGGGGGACGTGGCAGGTGCCGATCCTGCCGTACATCGAACAGGACAACCTGTTCCGCGGGTACACCAACTTCGGCGGGTTGGACAACAACGGCCCGCGCTACGCCAGCGGGGTGAACGCGCAAGTCACGAACAAGCGGATCAGCATCTTCCAGTGCCCCAGCGACCAGCTCCAGGTGTGGGGGACGATCACCATGCACAACTACGTGCTGAACGCCGGCAACACGAGCTTCTACCAGGTGAACATGCCGACCGGCTGCGCCGCCGGCAGCGCCGGCTGCGTGGCCTTCGGCGGCGCGCCGTTCGGCTGGTTCGAGGACCCGGCCACCCTGGCCGCCGGCGGCGACTCGTCGCCCGTCAACTACACGTCCGGCAACGCCGACCTGGGGCGGAGCGGGCGGCCGCGGCGGATCGCCGAGATCACCGACGGGACGAGCAACACGCTGTGCGTCAGCGAGGTCATCGTCGGGCCGAGCAGCGGCGACTACCGCGGCTTCTCGTGGTGGGGCGGCGGGGCCGGGTTCACCACCTTCCAGACGCCGAACAACGCCACCGCCCCGGACGTGATGACCGGCTCCGGGTGCGGCAGTTCTGCCACCTACACCAACCCGCGGATGCCCTGCACCACCACCTCCACGGCCAGCCTGAGCCGGATGCAACTGGCCCGCAGCCGGCACACCGGCGGGGTGAGTACCGCCCTGTGCGACGGCAGCGTGCGGTTCGTGTCCAACTCCGTTTCCCTGGCCGCGTGGCGGGCCGCCGGCACGTCGATGGGCGGCGAGGTCGGCAGCCTGGACAACTGACCCGCGCGCCGGGTTGATCCTTTCTCGGGAGGGCGAAACCCCGGCCGGGCCGGGGTTTCGGCGCGGAGGGGCGTTGCCCGCCGCGGCGCATTGGCGGGAGGCCCATTCTTCCACCTCCCCTCGCTGAGGGGAGGTCGGTCGCGCAGCGACCGGGAGGGGAGATTGTTGGATCGAATTCTCCCCTCCCGGCGGCATCGCAGCACTCGCGTCATTCGGATCAACACACGCCGTCAGCGGCATATAACTCCCCGACGCATTCCACACCGGGGAGAGTTCGAACATGCCGCGCCGGCCGCTGGCTGGGAAACGGATGCTCGTCACCGGGGCGTCCCAGGGGATCGGCCGCGCGGTGGCGGTCGCGGCGGCGCGGAAGGGCTGTCGGGTGCTGGCCGCCGCGCGCACCGGCGAGTTGCTGTCCGCCCTGGCGACTGAGGTCCGCGCCGCCGGCGGGGTGATCGAGACCGTCGTCGCCGATGTCGCCTCGCCGGTCGGCCGGGAGGCGATGCGGGACGCGGCCGTCGCCGCGTTCGGCGGACTCGACATCCTCGTCAACAACGCCGGCATCGGGGCGACCGGGCACTTCGTCGAGTGCGACCCGGCTACACTGCGGGCGATTTTCGAGGTGAATCTGTTCGGCACCTGCGAACTGACCCGCCTCTGCCTGCCGCTGCTCCGCGCGGGTACGCAACCGCTCGTCGTCAACGTGTCGTCCGTCCTCGGCCGGCGGGGCTACCCGGCGCGGTCGTTCTACTCGGCCAGCAAGTTCGCCGTCCAGGGGTGGAGCGACGCCCTCCGCGCGGAGCTGTCGCCGCACGGCGTCGGCGTGCTGGTGGTGAACCCCGGCCTGACGCGGACGAACTTCAGCCAGAACATGCTTGAACGGTCGGCCCGGCTGCCGCTGGACCACCTGCGGGGGATGTCGCCGGACGACGTGGCCGCCGCGACGCTACGGGCCGTCGAGAAGGACGCGAGCGAGATCACGCTGACGTTCCGCGGCAAACTGCTGCTGCTGGTGAACCGGTTCGCGCCGTGGGTCTTCGAGGTGATCGCGCGGAAGAAGGTCCGCCGCCTGTTCGCCGCCGAGATCGCCGCGCGAGAGAACGCGAAGGGGTGAACGTCCCTGCGGGCAGCTCGCAAACTCTTTCCCGAGATCGCTGACACTGCGAGTGGCGGTGGTGCGGTGCGCGACTCGCACCGGCAACCGCTCGGTCGGCCGGCGTCCGTCGGGACCGACTCGCCCTGCGAAGCCCGGACTCTACTCCCCCGGTTTCTCGGCGGCGACCGTCCGACGAATCGAACCGGTACTGCATCCGACAGGCGGCGGTGGCGAAGGGTTCGCCGCGCGACTCCAGGGCGATACCGCCGAGTTTCATTTCTCGACGGCCTTGAAATCCGAAAGCGGGATCCAGTTCATGTTGAGGTAGCTCGACGATTCGCTGATGACGCCGAGCGTCTTCTTGTCGTCGAGCAGGAAGACGGCGTGGACGAAGGACTCTGCCAGGACGAAGCCGCTCG
>JAYTTN010000285.1:0-1838 GCA_043745295.1 Fimbriiglobus sp.
CGAGACCAAGAGGCCACTCCCTCGCGGTCGCGGCTCGCCAGACCCGATGCCACTCCCTCGCGGTCGCGGCTCGCCAGAACACGATGCCGCCTTGAACACCCCCTCTCCGGAACGGGGAGGGGGCCGGGGGGTGGGGTCTCCGACCGCCGCGCCGTGCCCGACGACGAGTGACACGCCGCCGCGTATACTCCGTCTGTCGGAACCACTTCTTCCCGCCACCCAGGAGTCCGTCATGTCCCTGCTGTTCGCGCTGCTGCCGGCCGTATTGCTCGCGCCGGTGCCGAAGGACTTGGAAGCCCAGATCAAGTGGCGGCTGGCCAAAGGGGACGTGTTCTACGTCTCGTTGGACGACCGGTCGGGCGGGACGGTGACGCCGAAGTTGGCGGGCGTGGCCCAGCCGCCGCAGCAGAGCCTGACCGAGTCGGCGGCCGTGTACAAGTACGAGGTGCTGGCGGCCGACGGCGGCAAGCGGGTGGTGAAGGTGACGGTCGTGTCCCTGCGGGTCGCCGTCGCCATGAACGGCAAACCGGTCGAGGCACCCAAGCTGGAGGCCGACGGCGCGACGGTGACGCTCACCCTGGACGAGCAGTTCGCGGTGACGAAGGTGGAGGGGTTCAAGGAGTTCGCCGAGAAACTCGGCGGCAAGGCGGCGGCGGTGTGGGGCGGGGACACCGAGAAGGGGTACACCGAGGGGCTGCGACAGGTGTTCGCCGTGGTGCCGCCCAAGGGCGTGAACGGGGGGGCCAAGTGGGAGCAGAAGGCGAGCTACCCGCTCGGCGGCATGGGCAGCCTGAACCGCACCGCCAAGTGCGCCGCCGCCGACCTGAAGGTCGCCACCGGGCACGTCGTCATCGACACCGTGGCCGAGTACGGGTGGGCCGCCCCGACCGAGCCGGCCGACCCGAAGGGGGCCGCGCCGACGGTGGTGGCGGCCGACCTGAAGGCCGAGAAGTGCAAGGGGACGGTCACGTTCGACCCCAAGCGCGGGCGGCTGGTGGCCAGCACCGAAGTGATGCCGTTCGCCGGCACCATGAGCATGAAGGTCGGGGAGACGGCCGTCGACATGGCGATGGACATGACCGTCACCCGGACGCTGACCGTGACCGACGCGCCGCCGAAGGCGAAGTGACCGGCGGCGTGTGCCGCCGACGAACACGAGTGATATCATATCCTCCGCATGACCGATCCAGGGGGAGTACCGATGGCCCGCCGCCGCGACGAGGATGACGACGAGGACGACCGCCCGCGCTCCCGCCGTCGGCGGGACGAGGACGACGACGACCGCCCGCGCCGGCGGACGCCGAAGCCGGCCGGCATGTCGAAGGGGCTGCTGTTCGGGCTGATCGGCGGCGGCGCGGCGGTGGTGCTGGTGGTCGTGCTGCTGCTCGTGTTCCTCGGCGGCAGCAGCACGGTCGGCGGCCCGCCGAAGGCGGTGTTCGAGGCCTACGTCAAGGAACTCAAGGCGGGACGGAGCGACCGCGCGCTGAATTACCTGGCGGCGAAGGGGCGGATCGAGCTGGAGAGCGACGCGCGGGCGGCGGGCATCCGGCCGGGCGATCAGCTCGTCAAGGAGGTGTCCGAGACCCGGTGGTTCAACCAGCCGTTCACCGTCGCGGAGGAGAAGATCGACCCGACCGGCACCAAGGCCCGCCTCGTGCTGCGGTTCGACGGCCGCAAGGCCGAGTTCGGGCAGGACACGATGGAGATCGATCTGTTCAAGGAAGGGAGCAAGTGGAAGATCGACTTCTGACGCGGCACAGGCTGTCGCGAGCCGCGACCGCCATGTAGCGTCTTCCGATCCGAGCCGGAAGCGTGAGCGACGGTCTTCTTGGAAGAAC
>JAYTTN010000286.1:0-6683 GCA_043745295.1 Fimbriiglobus sp.
CGGGGTGAAGCGGCGGCACCACGCGCACGAGGGGTCGCTGAGCCGCGAGGTGACGAAGGCGGTGGCGGCGGCGAAGATCGGCAAGCGGGCCACCAGCCACACCTTCCGGCACAGTTTGGCCACCCACCTGTTGGAGGCCGGGTACGACATCCGCACGGTGCAGGAATTGCTCGGCCACGACGACGTGCGGACGACGATGATCGACACGCATGTGCTGAATCGGGGTGGCCGGGCCGTCCGAAGCCCGTTGGATCAGCCGTGAGCGGAAATTTCGGCGCGCGGCGGATTTCGGGCTTGATTGCGGGTCAACCTCCGGCGTACACTGCCGGGAGTGATCACTCCCGGCAGTGTACGCCGGAGGTTACGGCCGACACCCGGCGCAATCTAATAACAAGTTCGGCCGCAGAGGTTGCGGTGGAACTCCGAGCCGCTCAACCAACAAGGAGCCTTTTCGTGGCACATCCGATGGTCTTCGCTTACGGAACTCTGTTCGGGAACGACAAAGACCCTCTCGATCCGCGTGCTCCTGGCTTCGACCACGTCCCCCTTTCCAACGCGACAGCTATCGAGCTCGACGACTCGCATCTCCAACCTTACCTCGTCGCCAGGAACGTTTTCCGCAAGATCGAGTTTGAGACGAAGATAAACATCCACCTTACCCTGCCCTACGATGCCGGTAACGACGGACGTGCCTACCCGGCACAGGACATCGTGCTGGACTACTGGTTGAGAAGGGTAAAAAGCTCAATCGTCGCTGCTGGTTCGTTGTCCGGTTCGATCAACGGGATCGTCATCGATGAACTCCTGGTGCCCGTGGCACACAACCTCGGCATCCAGAACAAGGCCAGCGAACTGGTCAGGAAGTTCCGGTCTCTCCTGGACAGCGATGCCTCGATCCCCAAGGGGCTTGAGCTGAGTGCCTGGTTCTTGAACCCGGACACCGTGCGTCTCAAAGAGCCCGCTGGTGTGGAGTTCATTAACGAGTTGTTCACGACCTGCACCTTCGTGCTGGCCGAGATGCATCAGTTGGAGTTCCCCGCCAAGCTGTTCGACTCGGTCGATTACATCAGGACCGTCGTGCGGCAGTGGATCGATCTGGGGGTTGCCCCCGAGTTGGTCCGATCCAAGGCGATCATATCGCTCCCCCTCCCCAAGTTTCAACTCAGCGAACACTACCCCACCCACGCCGAGAACTACGCTTTTCTCCTCGACCTGATCCGTTGGTATGGCCGACCCGACGCCGATCCTTCAGACGGCATCCCGGCCATCCGCGATCTCACCGCCGGAGTATCCATCTACCTAGAAAACGAGTTCAACTCAACCGAACTCGCCTCGATCAACATGGTGATCGGTGAAACCTTGCTTGGGCAACCGAGGCGGACGTTTCTCTAACACGGCCGAACCAGGCGCTGCAGCAGACCGGCGGGGCACGATTGGTTTCTGGGACTTCATAGCTCATTTAGCCCCGCCGGCGGCTGAGCTGGGTCGTTCGGCAGGCAGGCAGGCAGAGCGAAGCAGAGTGCGCGGCAAGTGCTGGACACGCGGCCGGTACGGAGCGATGATCGTGCGGGTCGTGGGCGATGGGTGCGATGGCCGAACCAGGCGCTGCAGCCGACGACGGGGGCATGTAGGTTCCGCGTGCGTTGACGGCTCTGTTGCCCCCGCCGCGGCTGAGCTGGGTCGTTCGGCGTAAGAGAGGTTCCCGATGGACGAGTTGCCAAAGAAGTCGCGGAAGCCCACGGCGTAGATTACCGTTCTCGGGTTCGCCGGGGTCGTGGCCGCGGTGATACTCGGGCGTACCGTCCTCGACGGGATGTCCGATCCTCCGAAGCCTCAGCCTCCGAAGATCGAACTCCCACCCCCGCCAGAGGCCAAACGCCCGCGTCCCCCAGAAGAGGTGGCGAAGCCGCACCTCAGCAAAGCTGAGCAGGAGTGCGAGCGGGTCATCGACGAACACGTCAAGGCATTGGACGGATTCTTCGCCGACTCCAAGAAGAACACTCGCGGGTTCGCGGAAGACGCTCTTGGATGGGGCAGTAAACGCCGGCTGATTCAAGATGCCCTCCCGTGGTCCAGCGGGGATAAGCACAAAGCATTCATCAAGGTCAAGTTCGAGGAACATGTCTTCAAGCCGGAACAACTTGAAGAAGCGGTCAAAAGCTACCTCGCACACGTCCGAATCATCGAGAACAAGATGCTGGTCGATCTGCGTTCCGACACAAGCGATTTTCCTTCTGCGTACATGCTGGCGGAACTTGATGACAAGTGGTCGCAGGAGAGCTATGATTCGGCGATTGCAAAGGCCATCGACGCAACCGGCGGGAAATTGCAAGAGGACATCGCCAGCGGGATTGTCTCGACCATCGCTGACGAAGTTCTCGCGCAAGTGGCAATCCGGCTGGGCGTGCGGGCAGGCATCTTGGGTGCTGGTGCCGCAGCCGGCACGGTCACATCTGGTGTCGGTCTAGTTGTGGGCCTGATCGCGGATCAGATTGTCAGCTTCATTTGGGATTGGTACTCCGACCCGAAAGGCAACTTGGCAGGGGAGATTGACAGGAAGCTCGATGAGATGAACCGTTTGCGGGTCGATGGGTCAACCGACGTAAAAGGTCTCAAGGATCGGCTCCGCGATTTCTCGCGGGAACGCTCCGGCACTCGAAACAAAGTCGTCATCGGCCTACTTCAACCGGCGGGGGCGCGGAAGTGATGCGGCCCTACGCCATCGCCCTGGAACTGCTTGCCTTCCTGTTTTCTCCCGGTCTCGCGCACGCACAGGGCAAAGTGGCGCTGGCACGCGAGGCGGCCGAGTACGTCGTCGGTCGGTTCGGTAAGGAGGGGGTTGAAGGGTTGGCTCGGAAGATCGAAGTTCTTGCATTCAAGCACGGCGACGACGCGCTGGTCGCCGTCAAGAAGGTCGGACCGAGCACCTTCCGGCTGGTCGAGGAAGCAGGCGAACACGGGCTTGATGCGGTCAAAATCATGGCCAAGTTCGGCGACGATGCCGTGTGGGTCGTGGCCAAAAAGAACCGGATGGCCATCTTTGTCAAGTATGGCGACAACGCTGGCGAGGCGATGATCAAGCACGGCGAAATCGCTGAGCCGCTCTTGGAGTCGGCTGGCAAATCGGCGGCCGGTGCGCTGAAGGCCGTTTCACCCCAGAGTGGCCGCCGACTCGCCATCATGCAGACCGAAGGCGAACTCGCCCGGATCGGCCGCACGCCCGAGCTCCTCGACGTAGTTGCCAAGTACGGCGACCGGGCGATGGAGTTTGTCTGGAAGAACAAGGGTTCACTGGCCGTGGCCGCAGCCCTAGCTGCATTCCTCGTCAACCCGAAGCCATTCATAGACGGCGCGGCGGACATCACGAAAGTTGTTGCCGAGAACGCCGTCAAACCGCTGGCCGACGCATCGGGTCAGGTTGCATCCGAGGTGGCGAAGAGCATCAACTGGACTCTCGTAACTGTATGCGGCGTGTGCATCGCGGGCGCGCTAGTCGGCGTCAGGATGGCGCTTCGGCGGGGAGTTTCGCCCCCGCCAAGCTCAATAAGACACGCCGCCCCAGGAACTTGCCCCGGTGACGGTTGATCGTCGGTGACGGATCGCCGTCGTTTTCGCCGCGCGGCGCGCGGACACCCCGTCCGCCCCTCGACGGTGCTGTCGCCAACGGTCTGCCGATCCCCGACCCGACTCGCCCCGTCCACCGCTCCACCGTCATGCTGACAGCGGGGTGTCACTCCCGGACGTGCCCGCCGGATCCGTCGGCGGTGCCCGCCTCGGTGCCCCGGATGGGCTGTTCGTTCTGCGGCCGGCGAGCGGCGGCCGGCTGGCCGTGGACATCGGCCCGAACCCCGGCGCGATCAGCATCAACGCGATGGTCGTGCAGCCCGACGGCAAGGCACTCCTCGCCGGCGGCACCGGCAGGGCGCTGGCGATCCAGCGCATCAACACCGATGGCTCGCTCGACGCCACGTTCAGCAACGGCAGCACCGATCTGGTGTGGGACGGCGGCGACGGCATCGCCAGCTACGCCCCCAACAACAGTGGCGGGTTCAGCCGCAGTGCCGTCGCGCTCCAGGCCGACGGCAAGATCGTCGCCGTCGGCAGCTCGCGGTTCAACTTCGCCGACAACGCCGACTTCGCCCTCGCCCGCGTCAACCCGGACGGCACGCTCGACGCCACGTTCGGCACCGGCGGTATCGTGACGACCAACCTGGCCGGCTCGGACGCGGCCTACGCGGTGGCCGTGCAATCCGACGGCAAAATCGTCGCCGCCGGCGGGTCGAATCAGGCGGCCAACAATTTGGACACCACCGCGGCCGTCGTCCGGTACATCATCAACGGCACGCTCGACACCACATTCGGCACCGCCGGCAAGTTGAACCTGAACCTCGGTACGACGGGCGACACCTTCGGCGCCATCGCCCTTCAGGCGGACGGCAAGATCGTCCTCGGCGGGTCGGGCCGTCGAGGGCATCCGGACGACGATCCCGCTGCACCGGCAGGTCTTCAACGCGCACGCCTTCATCGAGGGCACGGTGGACACCACCTTCATTGAGCGGGCCTTCCCGCATCCCAACTCGCGGGCGAAGTCGCCGGCCGAAGGTGGTGTCACCCGATCTCGCACAGGATCACTTCGCGCGGGCAGTTCCAGCGGAACGGGAACGTGTCGGCCGCGCCGCGGCTGACGAGCATCACGCTTTCCCGGTCCTCGAACCGCCGCCCGTGCCAGCGGTTGAACCAAACGGCCGGGTACAGCTTGCCGTCGCGCTCCGCGAACACGCACTGCCCGCCGTGCAAGTGGCCGGCAAGGACGAGGTCGTAGCCGGCCGCCACCGCACTCGGGAATCGGCTCGGATCGTGCGCGCAGAGGATTCGCGGACGTGGTCCGGCGGCCGAAATGGTCCCGTCGATCCGCACCGGTCCTTCGACCGGAGAATCGGGCAGCCACCGACCACCCGCACCACACACGGCGGCGCGAACGCGGTCCACTCCGAGCCGTTCGTCGTGATTGCCGGGCACGGCGCACACCGGCGCGACGCCGGCGAGCGCGGCGACCAGTCGGCCCAGCGCGGGGAGCGCGGCCTCGCGATCCGCCATGTCCCCGCCCAGCAGGATCGCATCGGGGCGAACGGACCGGGCGATATCGAGCAACCGGTCGGGCACGCGGGCCGTCCACCAATAGCCCAGGTGCAGATCGCTGGCGTACAGCACCCGCACGGGCGACCGCAGCCCGAAGCGGACTCGCTCCGCGCGGACGTGCAACGGGCCGGACGCGCCGAACTCGAACCGCATGGCGGACCTCACGCGGACGGCGTGCGAGCCGCGTCCGCGGCGCGGAGACCGTCGTGCCAAACGCAGACCGCGAGGCAGCCGAGGCACCAGGAACGGAGGAAGCCCCGGCCGACGAACCCGCCGACGAGCATGGTCGCGGCGACGGGCACGACGACCGCCACGACGCGGAGTGTCCCGCCGGCCCGCACGGTCAGCTCCCGCGCCGCGCGGAACGGTCGCGGGTCGCCGTCCAGCGCGGCCGGAAACAGGAAGACGGCTTGCGCTTCGACGGCGTAGAAGAGCGGCATGGAGAAGGCGGCGAGGGCGGGAACGTCCAGCGCGACGGCGGCCGCCGCCCAAACCATTGCGACCGCACTCGCCGCACCGTACTTCACCATGCCGAGAACGGCGAAGTTCGCCGTCGCCGGCCGAGCGATTGGCACGCCCCGGAGTCGCTCCATCGCCAGCCGCATCCATTCCGCCCCGCCCGCGAACCCGCCCCGCGCGGCCCGCCGCGCGGCGACCGCTAGCGCGCCATCCGGCGCGTCGTAGACGGCGACGGCGCATCTCAGCAGCGACCGCGCGGTCTCACGCATGGCCGCCCCCGCGAACGAAGCACCAGTGCGCCCAGGCGAGGAAGGCCAGGCCGTTGCCGAACACCAGCAGCCGGTGCATCGTCACCTCGTACCGTGCGCAGCGGCGGTGGAAGAGGAATTCGTCGTAGCAGATCAGCGCGACGGTGACGACCAGCGCGACCAGGATCGGAAGCAGCAGAAGTTGCGGACGCGGACGGAGAGAGGCCGCCGCCATGAGGAGGAAGAGCGGGATGCCCCCGCCCCCCAGCGCGGCGACGTGGGCGCGGTGCTCGCGGTGGCCCACGACCGTGGTGCCGGAGCGGTGGACCCGCCAGTCGGCGATGCCGGCGAGCGTGGCGACCGTCCCGCACACCGCCACGGCCCAGAACTCCCACGGGTAGTCCGCCGGGCGTGTCGCCCACTCGAAGCGGCTGTCGTCCCGCAGGCAGATCAACCCGACCGGGAACGCGAGGGCCGGGACGAGCATCGCCAGCAGCGCGGCCGACCCGTGTCGGCTCCGATGTCTGCGAGCATCCCGACTGTCGGCCGCATCGGCGGCACCGCCACCAAATCTCGGCATAGTCCCTCCCTTCCCCACGGCGGGGCGAGCCATCCAAAAGACGAGATAACTTTGCATCGCCAAGTTAGTGGGGACAGGGAATCGAGTCAACAGCGGTTTTCGACGGCGACGCCGGCGTAAGGCATGAGCGGGATGAAAGACTCCCAGCGGTGGAAGAAGCTACGGGATGGGCCTCTGGTGAACCTCGCCCACGAAGTGGGGGAGAGGTCGGAACGGCGTCGCCGGTCCGGGTGAGGGGGCGCAACCGGGGAAGAAGG
>JAYTTN010000287.1:0-6669 GCA_043745295.1 Fimbriiglobus sp.
GCAGCTTCCGCGTCTCCGGCCCGACGGAGAACTCGATGTCGTCGATCCGCGTCACCGGCACGATGCCGGCGTTGCTGTTGGTGACGAACGCCTCGAACATCTGCCCGCCCGCCGAGTGGACCCTCCGGTTCATCGCCGACCACGCGAGCGAGTGGCCCGTCACCTGGCTGTGCGAGGCCCCGGAGATGATCGCCGACTGGTGCAAGACCCGCGGCTACCAGTTCCTCGCCCTGACCGACCACAACGTCATCGCCGACGGCGAGCGGTGGGTCGATGCCGACACCACCGCGCTGCGGAAGCTGGCCGCCGCCAAGTACGCCGAGCGGTACGGCGAGGCGTGGGTCGAGCGCCGCACCGCGAAGGAGAAAGACAAGGACAAGGCCCAGGTTCGGTTGAAGCCGCTCCGCGAGTTCCGCAGTCTGCTGGAGGAGCCGGGCAAGTTCCTGCTGGTGCCGAGCGAGGAGATCACGCACAAGTTCAAGACGAAGCCGGTCCACATGAACGGCATCAACCTCCGCGACGCGATCAAGCCGATCGACGGCGCGGACGTGACCGAGACCGTCCGCGCGAACATCCGCCAGGCCGAGGCCGCCGGCAAGAAGACCGGCTGGCCGGGGCTGGTGTTCCTGAACCACCCGAACTTCGGCTGGGGACAGACGGCCGAGGACCTGCTCGCCGTCGAGGAGTTGAAGTTCTTCGAGGTGTTCAACGGGCACCCCGGCGTGCGGAACTACGGCGACGCCACCCACGCCAGTTGCGAGCGGGTGTGGGACATCCTGCTGGCGCTGCGGCTGGGCAAGCTGAAGATGCCGGTGGTGTACGGCGTCGGCACCGACGACGCGCACGCCTACCACGAGTTCGGCGGCACCAAGACCAACCCGGGTCGGGGGTGGTGCATGGTCCGCGCCCCATACCTGAGCGCCGAGGCCGTCGTCCGGGCCATGCACGCCGGCGACTTCTACTTCAGCAGCGGTGTGGAACTGGCCGACGTGCGTGTGAAGGACGGCACGCTGGTCGTGGACATCCGGGCCGAGAAGGGCGTGACGTACAAGATCGAGTTCGTCGCCACCCTAAAGGACGCGAACCTGGACTCGAAGCCGGTGACGGGCGACGACGGCAAGCCGCTAGACGCGACCCGGCGGTACTCGGCCGACGTGGGCAAGGTGGTCGCCACCTCCGCCGAGTTGAAGGCGAGCTACACGTTCACGGGCAAGGAATTGTACGTCCGCGCGCGGGTGACGTCGAGCAAGCCGCACCCGAACCCGTACCAGAAGGGCGACGTGGAAACCGCCTGGACGCAGCCGTTCGTGCCGTAACCCCGAGGGAGCGGCATCTGCCGAAAGACATGACACCAGAACCCCGACGGTGGCGAACTCGGCTCAAGCGCGCGGCTGTCGCGGGCGGGCTGCTGGTGTTCGTCTGGTTGTTGGCCTCGTACCTCGTCGCCCGACGGCTGACCGCTCGTCCGCATCCTCTGCGCGTTGAACCCTTTCCGGAAATGGTCCGGGGAACGATCGAAGCGTTCCGACTTCGCACCGAGGACGGCGAAGACCTCGGCGCGTGGTTCGTCGCCGGCCGCGCCGACAAAGTCCCTGTCCTGCTCCTTCACGGCAACGGCAGTTGTCGAAGCGAGAACTTGCCCGAAGCGGTACTGGCGGCGACCGCCGGGCACCCGGTGCTGCTTCTTTCCCTGAGGGCGCACGGCGATTCGACCGGCGACCGCAACGACTTCGGATTCGGTGCGCGGCGAGACGTGCTGACGGCGGTGACGTGGCTGGAGGCGCGCTGTCCGAATCGCCCGCCGGTGATTTGGGGGCGATCCCTCGGTTCGGCGGCGGCGATCTTCGCGGCCGAGGAACTCGGCGGGCGAGTCCGCGGCTACCTTCTCGAATGCCCGTACCAGGACTTGCGAACGGCGGTGCGGAACCGGACACGGCAGCACCTGCCGCCGGTGTTGGACTTCCTCGCGTATGCCGGCCTGCGAACGGTCGCGCCGGTGGCGCTGCCGGACTTCGACCGCATCTCGCCGGCGGACGCCATTGCCGGCATCCCGACGGATTCGCGGGTGCTGATCTTGGCCGGCGGCGCGGATCGCCGTGCGACAGAGGCCGAAGCGCGAACACTCCACGAGCGATGCCGGTGCGCAGCGGAGTTGAAGATCGTCGCCGGCGGCGACCACCTTCGGTTGGCGGACGCGGACCGGGTGGGGTACCACAGCGCGGTCCTCAGCTTCCTCTCTCGCTGCGAAACGCTGGCGGACTGAGCGGCCCGCCGTCACACCTTCGGGAACGGCGTGGTCAGCTCGAAGGTGCCGTCGGGCAGCGGGGTTTTGACGTAATCACCGAACAGGCTCGGGCTTTCGGCCGCGAGGATGTCGAGCATCGCGGTGGCCAGCTTGCGGATTTCCGGCTCGGCGTGGCGGCTGCCGCGCTGCTCCAGGAAGTGCCGCAGCGCGCGGGCGTTGGCCGTCACGGAGATCTTCGTCTCGGTGGCGTTGGGCAGCACGCTCCGCGCCGCCTGGCGGGCGGTCTTGCGGCGGGTGGTGCGGTCGGCGTCGGGCGGCAGCATCGCCGCGGCCGCGGCGGCGGGGTCGGCTAGCTTCGCGTTCAACTTCTCGGCCAGGGCGATGTACGCCGCGTGCGCGTGCGTCACGGCGTCCAGCCAGAGCGCGTGCAGCTCCGGGTCGCCGGCGATGATGTCCGGCTCGACGTACTCCGCCACCGATTCGTCCACATAGCGTTGCGAAAGTTGACTGTACGCCCAGCCAGCTCGGTGGCGCACCAGTTCGTGCGTCAGGGTGCGGCTCACGCCGGTGATGACGAAGTTCCACACGGCGTGTTCCAGCACCGACCCGTGGCCGACTTCCTTGATGTGGTGCAGGTACGAGGCGTTCCCGCCCGGTCGCGGCCGCTGGAACGACATGTAGCAGATCCGCCCCGCCGTCTCCGTCACCACCTCGGCGGCGACTTCGGAGTCCGACTGCCAACTGACGCCGTGGTCGGCGAGGAAGCGGTCGAGTTCGGCCTGCTGGAGCAACTGCTTGCCCAGCAGGTAGACGCGCGGCTCGGTGAGGATCGTGACACTGGCATCGATGACGGTGGGCATGACACACCCGCGAGGGAACTGCCGAACGGGCGCGGCGAATATCCGACGGGCGCGGCGACCGCAAGAGATGTTTTGTGACGGTTGGGTAAGACGGTCAATCCGTGCGTCGGACTGGGTTGCCGTGCAACTGCCACGTCTCTCGGTTATACTGGGAGGGATGCGGACTCTGGCCAGCTATACGGGAGGGGGTGATGCGCACACTTTCCCGCCTCGTGGCGGTTTTAACGATTTTGGCGACAGGTGTAGCTGCCACCGCCCAGCCGAAGCCGGCCGACCCGCCCCGCGCGTCCGCCGTCAAGTTGCCCGACGGCGGCATCGTCTTCATTAGCCGCAACGCCGACGACGCCGACCCGACGGTAGACAAGATCGTCCTGTCCCCGGCCGAGTGGAAGGCCCTGCAAGACCAGGTCGAGCAGGCGAAGAAGCTGGCCGCCGCGAAGCCGGTCGCCCCCAGCGGGTGCGCCCTCCGCGCCAGGATCGAGACGCGCGGGGAGAAGCCGGTCGCGGTGCTGACGGCCGTGTTCGCGGTTCGCACCACGGCCCCGCGCACGGTCGTCGCCCTCGGCCTGCAACGGGCGCAGGTGACGGCCGCGCGGGGCGAGGGCAACCGGCTGCCGATCCTCAACCCGCCCGGCGACGACGGCCTGACGGTGCTGTTCGAGACGGCCGGCGACCACACCCTGACGCTGGAGTTGGAAGCGGCCGTCACCCCGCGCGGCAAGGGCGAAGTCGGGTTCGACCTCGGCCTGCCCCGCGCCGCCATCAGCACGCTCGTCCTCGACCAGCCGCCGGCCACCGCCGCGAAGAAAGTCGTCGTCGGCACCCGCACCGAAGGGAAGGCCGCCGAACCGAAACGCACATCCGTACCCGTGGATCAACTCAGCCGCGCTTACGCACTGGGTGCGACGGACACGCTGGAACTGGCGTGGGAGCCGCCGACGACTGCCGCGCCGACTGCCGCGACGGCGGAGTCCGAGGTGGTGGTGCGGGTGGACGACTCGCAAGTCGAAACCACGGCGAAGGTTCGCCTGCGCGGTCCGGTGAAGGACTGGCAACTCGTTCTGCCGCCGGGGGCGGACGTGACGGCCGTGTCCGAGTCGGGTGGCACTTCACCAGGAGTGGTTCGGCCGACCGACGCGACCCGCCCGGTCTGGACGATCCGCGGCACCGCAGACCCGGCCGCCGACTGGCTGGTGACGGTGACGACGCGGCTGCCTCGCCCGAAGCCGACCGAGCCGAAGTTCCGCGGACCGTACCCGCTCGGCCCGTTCGCGGTGCTGGGGCCGGTGAAGCAGTCGGGCAAGCTGAGCGTGTTCGCCCCGCCGACGGCGCGACTGGGATTCAAGGGCGCGGCCGACTTCCGCCGCCAGGACGTGACCGCCGAGGACGGGCAGGTGGCCGCGTTCCAGTACACGTCACTGCCGCCCGTGCCGCCGACCGGCAAGCCCCCCGCGTGGCTCGACCTCGACGCCCGCTTGGTGCCCGCCGTGGCGCGGGTGAAGCCGGCGCACGCGCTGGCGCTGCGGTCGGACGGCTGGCACTGGGAGGCGGTGGTGAAGGTGGTGCCGCCGCCGCGCGGCGAGGTGGAGCAGGTGCTGATCGAACTGCCGGCCGGGTGGGAGACGCTCACCGCCAAGCCGGAGGACGTCGTGGACGAGGTGCAGGCCGTCGCCGACGGCGGGCCAGTGCGGACCCGTCTGATCCGCCTGACGACGCCGCAGAAAGCGCCCTTCGAACTGGTGCTGACGAGCCGGTTCCCGGTGCCCGTGGCGGCCGGCAAGGTGACGCTGCCGCTGCCCCGCTTCCCGCAGGCGGACGAACGCGAGGGCACCGTGTCGGCGACGGTGCCGGAGGACTTCGAGGTGAGCGGGGCCGTCGGCACCGACCCGCTCAAGCCGCCGGCCAACCGTCGCCCGTCGGTCACGACCGTGGGCGGGCCGTGGGACCGCACCGACGAGCGGGTGGAGTTGACCTGGCAGCCGCACCGCCCGGACGTGACGTGCGACGTGCGGGCCGAGGTGACGGTGGCCGACCAGCAGACGGCGGTGACGCAGGTGCTGAAGTTCAAGACGAACGGCGACGGCAAGCCGCTGCGGCTGCGCGGGCCGGCGGCGGCGGTCGGGCTGAAGTCGGTGCCGGCCGTGGACCCCGTCGGCCCGGGCGAGTGGGAGTTCCGCCCGCCGGCCGAGGCCGAGTTCGCGCTGACCCTCGGCTTCGCCCTCCGCCACCCGGCGCGGAAAGCGGGCGTCACTGCCGGCGAACTTCCGGTCGCCCTGTTCGCGCCGGTGCCGGTCACGCGGCTCGACACCACGGCGCGGGTCTGGTCGGCGGCGACGGGCCGGCGACTGGAGGCGTTCGGCGGCGCGGGGTGGCGGGAACTGCCGCCGGAGCCGGCCGCCGACCGCGACATCCTGCCGACGTTCACCCTGACCGCCGTCGGCGCGCCGCCGCTGGCCGTGCAGTGGACCGACGCGGCCGACACCGGTCCGGCCGTCGCCGTGGACCGGGGGCTGATCCTGGTGACGCTGGGGGACGACGGCACGGCGGCGGTGCGCGGGCGGTACGTGCTGCGGCGGTGGCCGGCCGGCGGGGTCGAACTGGAGCTGCCCGCCGACGCCGTCGCGGACATCTCCGCCGACGGCAAGAAGCTCGACCCGCAACCCGGCTCCCCCAACCCGGACGCCGACGAGCGGACGGTGCGGCTGATCCTGCCGGACTTGAAGCCCGGCCGATCCGCGACGCTCCTCGACGTGCGCTACCTGCTGGCCACGACCCGCACCGGCTCCGGCACGCGGGTGCTGATTCCCCCCGTCCTCCGCGCCGCCGCGTACCGCACCCCCACCCGCTGGCACGCGACCGCGCCGCCGGGAATGGTGCCGCTATTCCCCTCGGCCGACTGGCAGTCGGACACCCGCTGGGGCTGGCGCGGGTTCGGGGTCGCGCCGACGGCGGCGGTCACGGCGGCGGAACTGGAGCAGTGGCTGACGGCCGGAACGGAGACCGACGGCGAGGCCGACCCGTGGACGGTGCCGGGCGGCGGCGACACGGTGGCCGCGCGGCAGGCGGTGCCGGATCGGATGACGGTCGTCCTGTTGCCCCGCATCGGCTGGGTGGCCACCGTGTCCGCCGGGGCGTTCCTCTTCGGCTTGCTGGTTTCCCGCCTGCGGTCGCGGTGGTTCGGGCCGGCGGTGGCCGTCGTGGGGGTGGCCGCCGCGGTCGGCACGGTCCTCGCCCCGCAGCCGGCGTCGCAGGTGATGGCCGCCGCGCAACCGGGGGCGTTTCTGCTGGCGACGCTGCTGCTCGGCGCGGCCGCGTGGCGGTGGTACGCCCGCCGGCGCATCGAGCGGCTGCCGTCGTTCAGCCGCTCGCGCGGGTCGGTGCCAGCCGCACCGGCCGTCGCGCAAGTGCCCAGCGGCACCGGCCGGTCGAACCGGGGCCAGTCGGCCGAAGTCAACCTGGAGCCGGATGTCGGCTCCGTGCGGTAGCTGCGAACGTTTCGTTCCAAGAGGAGTCAAGCGGTCGGCCGTTTTGAACACCTCTCCCCGTTGGGGAGAGGTCGGTTGC
>JAYTTN010000288.1:0-1825 GCA_043745295.1 Fimbriiglobus sp.
GGATCATCTCGGACATCCTCGTACGGGGGGAACAAGCGACTCTGCCACAGCCGGGACGAACCCGGTTCGGCCACCGCGGAGGCATCCTACGCACCCGCAACACGGGGACTATACCGCCGCCGGGGGAATTCCTTTCAAGTTTCGGCGGCGAAAATCCGGGGGCACGCCGGCACAAATCCCCCAGGCTGCGGCGTCGCCTCGCGGGGGGTGGGGGATGACAGAGGCTGAATGGTTGACGGGCCAGAAGGGGCCGTTGGCCATGTTCGACCACATGCTGGCCCGCTCGCCGTCGCCACGCAAGTTGCAACTCGTCGCCGTCGCGGCTTGCCGTCTCGTGAGGGGGGTGGGCGAGACACCGGTCCTCCATCAGGGAATCGAAGCCCTGGAGAGGTACGCCGAGGGTCTTGCGTCGGAGGAGGAGTTCACCCGAGCCAGGGCACAAGTCGATGACTTCCCGACGCGCGCGTTCAGTCCCATCGTGTCCCTTGCTATGAATAGCTCGCCATCGGCCGCGACGCGACTCGTCTTGATCGGAGTCCCACGTCTGGCGGGCTTGGAGCACGGGTTAGTGCAGAACGCGCGGAAGCCCCGTGATCGCATGAGGCGTTGCCTTTGCGATGTCCTCCGCGAAATCTTCGGGAACCCGTCGCGTCGTTTGACCCCCGTGCCCAGTTGGCAGGGCGGCGGCGTTGTCCAGCCCGACGGCCGCACGGTGCTGTTCACAGACGCCGTCAAGGGCATCGCCGAGGCGGTCCACGTTACCGGCGACTTCGGCCGGCTGCCGATCCTCGCCGACGCGCTCGAGGAGGCCGGCGTCACCGACGAGGCGTTGCTGGCCCACTGCCGCGACGGCGGGCCGCACCTACGTGGCTGCTGGGCACTCGACGTGGTGCGCGGGCGGTCATGATTCTTGGCGTATCAGAACAGTTCGTACGTGTGTTCGCCGCCGTGGGCCGGGTTGCCGGTCAGGGTCCGGCTCCGCATGTCGATGGCGAAGTCGAGGTGTTCGAGGGGGATTTGGCCGATCAGCACGGGCACCGTGTCCGGAACCTCCAACACGTCCATGCTGCACGAACGCCCCAGGACCGTGAGCCGCACGGCGTCGTACAACGTCGTCTCGCCGACGCCGGCGCTCGAGGTGACCCGCTTGCGACTCACCGGCAGTAAGCCGAGTTCGCGGATCAGCCGCGTCGGCATCGACAGGAGCGTCGCCCTAGTATCGACGAGGGCGTCGGCGACGACGACCCGGCGGGCCTGATCGACGCCGAGGGCACCCTGGCGGACGGCGTACACGTCCGCGAGATTCTCGACGGTGATCTCGACAGTGATTCGGCCCATGGTGTCCACGTCGTGCCTGCCTGGGTTTCTGACGCCGTCGCGGTCTATTGTACCGCGCCCGGCGGTTAGAACTCCGAGGCGATGCCGACGCCGGTCCACTTCTCGCGGTCGTAGACGAACTGGCCGAACGGCGAGCGGCCCTGGTAGTACTCCACGAACACCCGCAGGTTCGCCAGCCGCTGGTACGGGTTGCGGAACAGCAACCCGACCTGCACCAGGCCGTCGGGGTTGTACTGCAACTCGCCGCGCGAGGTGACGTGCGCGGCGATGTAGGGCGTGCCGCTGAAGCCGGTCGGGTAGGGGCAGACGTACTGGAAGCCGCCCTCGAAGCGGCCCCGCTTGGGGTCGCCGAACAGGCTCTGGCGGAAGGCGTACGACGCCTGGCCGTAGACGCGCAACGAGTCGAAGTCGCGCGACAGGCCCAGCACGACTTCGTCCTTGGCGTAGCGGATCGGCAGGCGGTCGGTGTTCCGCTGGAAGGTGTCGC
>JAYTTN010000289.1:0-6640 GCA_043745295.1 Fimbriiglobus sp.
CGTGAGCGACGGTCTTCGAGATGAAGGACCGTCGCTCACGCTTCCGGCTCGGATCGAACCAAGCACCGGCGGACTCACGTCGCGCCGTTCGCCGGAGGCCCTCCGATGATCGCCCTGAACACCATCGCCGACACGCCCGTCACCCGCCGCCGGCTGGTCGTCATCGGCAACGGCATGGCCGGCGCGCGGCTGGTCGAGGACGTGATCGCCGCCGACCCCAGCCACGACTTCGACATCGTCGTGTTCGGCGACGAACCCTACGGCAACTACAACCGCATCCTGCTGTCGAACGTGCTGAACGGGTCGCAGGAGCCGGCCGAGATCTTCCTGAACCCGCTGGCCTGGTACGCGGAGAACGACGTCACCCTGCACGCCGGCAAGAAGGTGACGACGATCGACCGCGAGAACCGGACGGTGACGGCGGACGACGTGACCGAGGAGTACGACATCCTCGTGTTCGCCACCGGCAGCCGGCCGTTCGTCCCGCCGATCCAGGGCACGTCGCTGCACGGCGTGTTCGTCTTCCGCACCATCGACGACTGCCGGTTCATCGCCAGCTACGCCCGGAACTGCAAGACGGCCGTCGTCATCGGCGGCGGCCTGCTCGGCCTGGAAGCGGCCAAGGGACTGATGACCCACAACGTGTCGGTCACGGTCGTCGAGATGGGGCCGTGGCTGATGGGCGTGCAACTCGACGAGGCCGGCGGCAAGGTGCTTCAGCAGACCATCGAGGCCCTCGGCATCACCGCCAAGACGAGTGCCAGCACCAAGGAATTCGTCGGCGACGAACACAACAAAGTGACCGGGGTGAAGTTCGCCGACGGGTCGATTGTGCAGGCCGACATGGTGGTGATCTCCGCCGGCATCCGGCCGAACAAAGAGCTGGCGATGGAGCATGGCATCGCCTGCGACCGCGCCATTCTGGTGGACGACACCCTGCAAACGAACGACCCGGCCGTCTTCGGCGTCGGCGAGTGCGTCCAGCACCGGGGCATGGTGTACGGCCTCGTCGCCCCGATCTGGGAGCAGACGAAGGCGCTCGCGCGGCGGCTGACTGGCACCGAGCCGGACGCCACTTACACCGGCTCGAAACTGGCCACCAAGCTGAAGGTGATGGGCGTCGAGCTGGCCAGCATGGGCCGGGTATCCGACGTGAAGCCGACCGATGAAGTCGTCACGTTCGCCGAGCCGGCCCGACAGGTCTACTGGAAGGCCATCGTCCGCGACGGCAAGGTGGTGGCCGGTTGCCTGCTCGGCGACCTCGGCCCGTCCGACGACCTGATCGACTTCTTCATGACCGAAAGGGCCGCGCCGGCCCGGCGGTTGGAGCTGTTCTTCGGGGCCGGCACCAAGACGCAAGGGGCCGACTTCAGCCTCGCCGACATGCCCGACGACAAGCAGATTTGCGACTGCAACGGCGTCTGCAAGGGAACCATCGTCAAGGCGATCCAAGCCGGCAAGACGACGGTACCGGCGGTCGGCAAGGCCACCCGCGCGGGCACCGGCTGCGGGTCGTGCAAGAAGATGGTGGCCGGGCTGATCGAGGCCGTCGCCGGCGCGGTGAAGGCCGACCCGAGCGAGAGCTGGTACGTCGCGGCGGTGCCGCTGGACAAGCCGACGCTGGTGGCGGAGTGCAAGCGGCGCGGGCTGCGGAGCGTGTCGGCTGTCCTGGCCGAACTCGGCACCGGCGACGACGAGAAGAGCAAGAACGGCCTGGCCTCCATGCTGAAGGGCATCTGGGGCACCGAGTACGTCGATGAGCGCGACTCGCGGTACATCAACGACCGCGTCCACGCCAACATCCAGAAGGACGGCACCTTCAGCGTCATCCCGCGCATCTACGGCGGCGTCACCACGGCCGACGACCTCATCAAGATCGGCCAGGTGGCGAAGAAGTACGCCGTGCCGATGGTCAAGTTCACCGGCGGCCAGCGGATCGACCTGCTCGGCATCAAGAAGGACGACCTGCCGGGCGTCTGGGCCGACCTCGGCATGCCCAGCGGCCACGCCTACACGAAGGCCCTGCGGACGGTGAAGACGTGCGTCGGCAGCGAGTTCTGCCGGTACGGCACGAACGACAGCACCGCCCTCGGCATCGCCCTGGAGAAGACGTTCCAGGGGTTCGAGTTCCCGGCGAAGGTGAAGCTCGGTGTGAGTGGCTGCCCGCGAAACTGTGCCGAAAGCACGGTGAAGGACGTGGGCATCGTGGCGTCCGACGGCGGCGACTGGGACGTGCTGGTCGGCGGGGCGGCCGGTGCCCACGTCCGCCGGACGGACCAACTCGCCCGCGTGAAGACGCAGGCCGACGCCATCCAGCTCACCGGCCGCTTTCTGATCTACTACCGCGACAACGCCAAGTGGCTGGAGCGGACCTACGACTTCGTCCCCCGCGTCGGCATCGCCTTCCTCCGCGACGTGCTGGTGAACGACTCGCTCGGCATCGTCCTGCAGCTGGACGCCGAGGTGGCGAAGACCATCGCGGCTTATGTGGACCCGTGGCTCGAACGCGACAACCCGGTGTACGCCGGCCAGTTCGAGGACGTGCGGCGGGTGCCGCTGCCCGTTGTTTGATCCGGCGAGCGGGGGACGTAAGCCCCCTGTTTCTTCCCGCGAAACCCAACCCAACAGGGGGCTTACGCCCCCCCGCTCGCCAAGAAATCGACCATGCCCCGCGTCGCCCTCTGCACCCTGGACGAACTGCCCGTCGGCCTCGGCCGCGCGTTCGATGTCGGCGGCACGCCGGTGGCCGTGTTCCGCACCCGCGACGGCGCGGTGTTCGCCACCGCCGGCTTCTGCCCGCACAAGAACGGCCCGCTCGCCGACGGCATGTTGGCCGGCGACCAAGTGGTGTGCCCGTACCACGGCTTCCGGTTCGACCGGGCAACGGGCGCGTGCGACCAGCCGAACGTGTGCGCGATCCGGACTTACCCGACGACAGTCGAAGGGACGGCGGTGTTCGTGACGGTGTGATGGAAGAAGGGCACCCACAAGGGGTGCCCCTACCGGCCTCGTAGGGGCACCCCTTGTGGGTGCCCTCGTGCGAATGTGGGGTTTCCGTGCTATCGCTCCCGCTGTCACCGCCGGACCTCGCCTTCCGCACGCACTGCCCGTACTGCGCGTTCCAGTGCGGCATTCGCATGGACGACACGGTCGCGGACGAGGCGCGGCGGATTCAGGGCGACCCGCACTTCCCGGTGAACAACGGCCAGCTCTGCATCAAAGGCTGGACCAGTTCCGCCCTCCTGCGGCACCCGGCCCGGCTGCTCTCGCCGCTCGTCCGCGACTCGCGCGGCCAGCCGTTCCGCGAGGCCACCTGGGACGACGCGCTGGACCGCATCGCCGACGCGATGCGACGCACGCGCGAGAAGCACGGGGCGGACGCCAACGGCGTGTTCGGCTCCGGCGCGCTGACGAACGAGAAGGCGTACCTGCTCGGCAAGTTCGCCCGCGTCGCGCTGGGCACGGCGAACATCGACTACAACGGCCGCTACTGCATGTCCAGCGCGGCGGCCGGCGCGAATCGGGCCTTCGGTATCGACCGCGGAATGCCATTCCCGGTGTCCGACATCGAACGCGCGGCCGTCGTCGTCCTCGTCGGCGCGAACTGCGCCGACACCCTGCCGCCGATCATGCAGTGGTTCGACCGCCAGAAGCGGCAAGGCGGTCGGCTCGTGGTCCTCGACCCGCGCCGCACCGCCACCGCCAAGGTCGCCGACCTGCACCTCGCCGTCACCCCCGGCACCGACCTGGCGCTGGCGAACGGCCTGCTCTACCTGCTGATCGAAGAAGGCCACCTGAACGCCGAGTACATCGCCCGGCGGACGACCGGCTTCGAGGCGGCCCGTGCGACCGCCCTCGGCTACCACCCGGCGCACGTCGAGCGGCTGACCGGCGTGCCCGAAGCGGCCATGCGGCAGCTCGTCCGCTGGATGGCGGCCGCGCCGTCGTGCATGATCCTGTCCGGCCGCGGCCCGGAGCAGCACAGCAAGGGCGTGGACACCGTTCACGCCTGGATCAACCTCGCCCTCGCGCTGGGGCTGCCGGGCAAACCCTACTCCGGGTGGGCGTGCCTGACCGGGCAGGGAAACGGCCAGGGCGGGCGGGAACACGGGCAGAAGGCGGACCAACTGCCGGGCTACCAGTTGATCGAGAACCCCGTCCACCGCGAGCGGGTGGCGGCCGTGTGGGGCGTGCCAGCGGAGTCGCTACCGCGAAAAGGGCTGAGCGCCTACGAGCTGCTCGACGCGGTCGGCGGCGCGGTGAAGTCGCTGTTCGTCATGGGGTCGAACGTCGCGGTCGCCTCGCCGGACACGACGCGGATCATTGGCCGGTTGAAATCGTCGGACTTCCTCGCCGTCTGCGACGCCTTCCCGAACGACACCACCGCCCTCGCGGACGTGGTGCTGCCAGTCTACCAGTGGGCGGAGGAAGACGGCACGATGACGAACTTCGAGGGGCGGGTGATCCGCCGCCGGCAGACGACCCGTCCGCCGCGCGGCCCGCGCGGCGACCTGGACATCCTCCGCGAGCTGGCCGAACGGCTCGGCCACGGCGAGCGGTTCGCGTTCCGCACGGCCGGCGAGGTGTTCGCCGAGTTCCGCCGCGCGACCGCCGGCGGCCCGGCCGACTACAGCGGCATCACCTACGAGAAGATCGACGCCGGCGACGGCGTGTTCTGGCCGTGCCCGACCGAGGATCATCCCGGCACCCCGCACCTGTTCGCCGACCGCTTCCACCACGCCGACGGGAAGGCGAAGTTCTTCGCCGTCGAACACCGGCCGGGCGGGGACGCGCCGGACGCCGACTTCCCGTACCTGTTCACCACCGGCCGGTACAAGGAGCATTACAACTCCGGCGCGCAGACCCGCCACGTCCCCCGCCTGACCGACGCGCAGCCGCTCCCCCGTCTGCAACTGCACCCGACCGTCGCCCACCGCCACCGCATCGTTACTGACACCCTGGTGTCACTGGAGAGCCGGCGGGGACGGGCCGAATTCACCGCCGACGTGACCGCCGACATCCGCCCGGACACGCTGTTCGCGCCGTTCCACTGGGGCGGCCGGCAGGCGGCGAACGTGCTGACCGGGTCGGCCCTCGACCCGGTGTCGCGGATGCCCGAATTCAAACTGGCCGCCGTGCGAATCGTCGCCGGGCCGGAGGTGTCCAAATGAAGAAGCGGCTCGCCATCGTGGGCAACGGCATGGCCGCCGGCCGGCTGCTGGACGACCTGTTCCGCCGCAACGCCGGCGCGCGGTTCGACGTGACCGTGTTCGGCGAGGAGGCGCACGGCTGCTACAACCGCATCCTCCTCGGCCGCATCATCGGCGGCAGTTCGACCGACGACATCCTGACCAAGCCGCGGGCGTGGTACGCCGACCGGGGCGTCGCCTTCCACTCGGACACGCGGGTGACGCGGCTCGACACCGCCGCGCGCAAGCTGGTCACGGCGGCGGGCGCGGAGTTCGCCTTCGACGCCTGCGTACTGGCCACCGGGTCGGCCCCGTTCGTGCCGCCGCTCGACAACCTGAAGGGGGCCGACGACTGCCCGAAGGCCGGCGCGTTCCTGTTCCGTACGGTGGACGACTGCGAGCGGATCCGCACCTACGCGCGGCCGGCCAGCACCGCCGTCGTCCTCGGCGGCGGGCTGCTCGGGCTGGAGGCGGCGAAGGCGCTGTCCGACCTCGGCCTCCACGTCACCGTCGTCCACCTGCCCGACTGGCTGATGAACCTCCAGGTGGACCGGCTTGGCGGGGAATTCGTCCGCCGGGCGGTGGAGAAGCTCGGCATCTTCGTCCGCACCGGGGTCGCCGCCACCGGCATCGTCGGCGAGACGAAAGTCGAAGGCGTGACGCTGAAGACCGGAGAAATCCTGTCGGCCGACATGCTCGTGATCGCCGCCGGCATCCGCCCGCGCACCGATGTGGCCGTCGCGTCGAACGTGCCCGTCAAGCGCGGGATCGTCGTCAACGACCTGCTCGCCACCGCCGTGCCGGGCGTGTACGCGGTGGGCGAATGCGCGGAACACAACGGCACCGTGTACGGCATCGTGCCGCCCATCTGGGAGCAGTGCGAGACGCTGGCCGACCTGCTGACCGGGGCGAACCCGACGGCCCGGTATCGCGGGTCGAAGCTGTACACGAAGCTGAAAGTCGCCGGCGTGGACGTGTCCAGCATGGGCCTCGTCGAGCCGCAGTTCGACACCGACGAGGTGCTGCAAGTCATCGAGGACCGGCGCGGCATCTACCGCAAGCTGATCGTCCGCGACGGCAAGCTGGTCGGCGGCGTCACGGTCGGCGACGGCGACGCGGCCCCCGCGCTGGCCCGCTGGTTCGACCGCGCCGACCCGCTGCCGGCCAACCGGCTCGACGTGCTGTGCAGCGGCGACATCTCGCCGGCCGCCGCCGACCCGGAAATCTGCAACTGCCACCACGTCAGCGCTTCGACGCTGACGGCGGCCATCGCCGACGGCTGCACCACCCTGCCCGCACTGAGCGCCGCCACCAAGGCCGGCACCGGCTGCGGCTCGTGCCGGGGGCAACTGGCCAACCTGATCCTGAAGACCGCGAAGACCGCCGCCGTTTGAACCGCCCGTTCGGATCGGAGCCGGAAGCGTGAGCGACGGTCTTCAAGACCGTCGCTC
>JAYTTN010000290.1:0-6635 GCA_043745295.1 Fimbriiglobus sp.
CACGCTTCCGGCTCGGACAGGGCGCGGCACGGCGGAGCCACGCCCTCCCCAACTTGCCGCTCCCTCGCGGTCGCGGCTCGCAAGAGCGTCAGTTGTAGAGCGTGCCGGTGTTCAGCACCGGCTGCGCCTGGGAGTGGCTGCACAGCACCACCAGCAGGTTGCTCACCATCGCCGCCTTCCGCTCGGTGTCCAGGTCCACCACGCCCCGCTTGCTCAACTCGTCCAGGGCGTGTTCGACCATGCCGACGGCGGCCTCGATGATGAGCTGCCGCGCGGCGATGGTGGCCCCGGCCTGCTGCCGTTGCAGCATCATGGAGGCGATTTCCGGCGCGTACGCCAGGTAGCTGATCTGCGCGTCCCGGATGTCGATGCCGGCCTGCGTCATCCGCACTTGCAACTCGTGCTTCAGCTTCTTCGCCACTTCGTCGATGTGGCCCCGCAGGGACGACTCGTCGCCCTCGCTGGCGTCGTATCGGTACTGGCCGACGAGTGTCCGCAGCGCCGCCTCACTTTGCACGTGGATGAAGTCCTCGTAGTCGTCCACCATGAACGTCGCCTCGGCCGGGTTGCTTACTTTGAACGTCACCACGGCGGCCACCTCGATGGGCGTGCCGTCCTTGTCGTTCACCTTGGTCGGCATCCGCCGGCTGTGCGCGTCCTGCGTCACCTTGCCCATCGCGTCCTTCCGCTCCGGCGACTTCTGAACGCCGGTCTCGAACGTCTGCACCCGCAGGGACACCCGCGTCCGCCAGTAGAACGGGTTGCCCCAGAAGAAGCCGACCGCCTTCAGCGTGCCGACGTAGGTGCCGAACAGTTGCACCACCCGCGACTGGTTCGGCCCGTTGACGATGAACCCGAACGGCAGGAACAGCCACACCACCGCCATCGGGATAGCGGCGAACACGAACCCGAACTGCTGCGTCGCCCCGCCGTAGGCGAACGCGGCGACGGTGGCCGCCAGCCACAGCAGGACGACGAACACCATCCCGAACCCCGACCGCAGACGCACTTCTCGCTCTTGCATGGGACACCTCGTTTGGCCGCGTGTGGTATCGAAATGATATCACTTCGATAGCGGCTGTCAACAGAGGGTTCGCCGCGCGGCGGACGGGATTTTTCCCGTCGCATCTCTCCGGCCGAGGAGTGGGTCGGTCGAGTTTCGTCTGGGTTGTGGATTTCAACTGGGAAAGTGGGCGAACGGAAAAGTAGGAAAATGAGGGATTGGTGATTGACAGGCGATTGTCCAATGATTAGGCTCACTCACAACTCGCAGCGCGTTTGCTGTCCTCTCCCAGTTTTCCGCCTCCGTCGTCGCCACGACGACGACACCCGTTCGCGGGTGTGGACTCATCCCGCCGGCTCGCACACAAGGAGTTCGTCATGCGTCTCCGTCCGCCTCGCCGATCCGCGTTCACGCTGATCGAGCTGCTGGTCGTCATCGCCATCATCGCCATCCTGATCGGCCTGCTGCTGCCGGCCGTGCAGAAGGTCCGCGAAGCCGCGGCCCGCATGAAGTGCCAGAACAACCTGAAGCAGATCGGCTTGGCCTGCCACAACTACCACGACACCCAAGGCACCATGCCCGGCGGCGTCTACGGCGAGTACGGGTACCCGAACCCGCCGTGGCCGACCTACGCCAGCATCACCAACAACCAGACCTGGATGTCGAAGATTCTGCCGTACATCGAGCAGACGAACATGAACACCAACCGAAACCTGAACGTGAGCGTGTGCCCGTCGGACCCCCGCGGGGGCGTCACCTACGGCGGCAACCAGGGCTTCGGCACCTACGGCCTGTCGTGGTATGCGGCGGTGGACGCGACCAACTACGGCGACGGCAAGGCGATGCTGCCGGGGTACGAGCAGTACACCTACACCGCCAGCCCGTACTCCTACGGGTACAAGATTCAGCAGATCCGCATCGAGCAGGTGTCGGACGGCACCACGAACACTATGCTTTCGGTCGAGCGGCTGCCCAGCCCGGACCTGTTTTGGGGTTGGTGGGCGTACGCCACCTCGTACGACACCCGCACCCCGACGCGATCGACCTCCCCCTTCTACTACACTGGCATCAACTCGGCCGGGCAGACCCGCAACTGCGGCAGCCCGTCCACACCCATCGCCCCGACGGTTCGCGACAACTGCGCGTTCAACGCCCCGTCCAGTTTCCACACCGGCGGGTTCCAGGCGGTGATGGGCGACGGCTCCGTGCGGTACATGACGTTCAACGCCGCCAGCACGTTCGTCAGTGGGACGACGACCACCGTCCTCCAAGCGATGGGCACCCGCGCCGGCGGCGAAATCGTCCCCGGCGACTGACCCTTGCGAGCCGAAACCCGGCTCGCCCGCACGCCGCAGGCGAGCCGTCCCCGTTCATCCCTTTCGCCCGACACCCCACCCATGACCCGCTACCTTGCGCTCCTCGCCGGCCTCGTCGCCGCGACCGTCGGTTGCTCGAACGCCCCACCGACGGGGACCGTCGTCGGGACGGTGACGTACGACGGCAAGCCGCTGGCCGACACGCCCGTGTATTTCGTCGGCGCGACCGGCGGCGAGTCGATCGGCGCGACCACCGATGCGGACGGGAAGTACAAGGCCCTGAACGTCCCGGCCGGCGAGGTGCTGGTGTCGGTTCGCGGCTCGTACACCCCGTCCGACTCGGCCGAAGTCATCAAGAAGATGGGGCAGGGGGAAAACAAGAAGGGCATCGCCGCCCCCCCCCTCCCGAAGTCGAATAAGCCGGGCATCCCCGCCCGGTACGGCGAGCCGAGCACCTCGAACCTGAAGACGACGGTCAAGCCGGACGCGCAGGGGGAGACGACCTACGACATCTCGCTCACGAAGTGACTGCCCCTCACCCGTCCAGGCCCGGCAGGGCGGGTTGAAACGACCGCACGACCCTCGGCATTCCGCCGGGGGTTTTTCGTTCCACTCGCGGCACCAGCGGGATGGGCGGGATGGGCTGGTGCTGGCTCGCCGTCACGACGTGCGTGTTCGGCGAGTGAACGGCCACCGCATTTACTCCGGCCGCGTGCGCCAGGGCGGGCGTGTTGCACTCCCGACTGATGTGCAACTGCACTACGGCCGACACGTCCCCGGCCCGGCACCACGCGGCCACCGCCGCCGCCGCCTGCGCGTTCGACAGGTGGCCCAGGTCGCTCAGCACGCGGTCGATCAGGAACCGCGGCCGGCGGCTCTTCCGCTGCATCGTCACGTCGTGGTTGAACTCGACGGCCAGCACGTCCACCCCGTGGAAGGCGGCCAGCAACTCCTCCCGCACGCAGCCCAAGTCCGACGCCAGCCCGACCGCCCAGCCGGGGCCGTCGATGCGGAACGCGAACGTCGGCTCCGAGTCGTGCGGCACCCGCACCGGCCGCACCGTCAGTCCGCCGCCCACCTCGAACGGCACGTCGTCGGCGAAGTCCGCGACCAGCCCGGCCCGCTTGAGCGGCGCGTAGGCGGGCACCGCGCCCAGCGCGGCGTGGTGGTCCGGGTGGGCGATGAGCCGGATGTTCAGCCGGCGGAGGTGTTCGAGGGTGTAGCGGTTCCAGTGGTCGGTGTGCGTGTGCGTGACGACGACCGCCTTCACCGCATTCCACGAGCTGCCGACCTGCTGCATGCGCGCGGTCAACTCCTGCGGCGGCAGCCCGCAATCGACGAGCAGGCCGAAGCCGGCCGACTCCAGCAGGTTGGCGTTGCCGGAACTGCCGCTGGCGAGGACCGTGAACCGGGCGGTCATGGGAACAGCCGAGAGGAAGACGGAAAAGTGAGTTGTAACCGACGCCTGGGCGAAATGGGTAGGCCAGTAGCGGATGTGGGAGGGAAAGTCGGCGCGTCGGCGCGTCACGAGCCGACGAACAAGTTCGCCACGGGGACGCCCCAACCGGGCAAGAGAACCGAAGTGAGGGTGTCGGTGTCGTCGAAGACCGTGACGGACTGATTCACCCGGCAGACGGCGACGGTCCGGGGGTTGGGGTCGATCACCCACACTTCGACGACGCCGGCCCGGAAGTACTCGTCGTTCTTGGCCGCGATCTCCGGGTTCGTGTCGTTCTTGCTCCGCACCTCGACGACGATTTCCGGGATCGTCTCCAAGTACCCTTCCGAGGACCGCGTCACCGGCAGCGATTTCGCCAGCACGAACGCGGCATCCGGGCCGACGACGCGATCCGGGTTTCGCCGCAGGATGACGCCCACGTCGCCGCACACCTCACCGAGGCCGGCGTCCTCCGCGTCGGTGAGGTGGCGGATGACCCGCGCTTGCCGGCGGGCGTGCGTGTGCGAAGGTGGAGGCATGGTGACGAGGATTCCGTCGTCGAGTTCGTACTTCACGTCTCCCGACGGCAGCGAAGTCGGCAGCGCAGCGAGGTCGGCCGCCGTGAGCAGCCGGCGGGAAGCGGGAACGCGAGGTGGAAGTGTGGCGACCATGAGGGGATTGTACCCAGAGAGGGGCGGGAAGTGGCAGTGTGTCAGCCACTCGGTTCGAATGCAGCGAACCAGTGGTCGTCGATCTTCATCGGCTGGCTGTAGTCGATGTGACTGTGCCAGAAGTTATCGGGCAATTCCTTCTCGCCATTCGGGCAGTACAGCAGTTTGTAAGAGTAGCTGAAATGACCGCGTCCCACACGCCATTCAAACAGATACGGCGGCCCAGCGGATACCGCGACTCCCTCAACAGTCGCGTGCAACTCCTCGCGCTTCCCCGGTTCGTCGCGGACGGCAGCTTCAAATAAGGCGCGATGCTGAGTCAGCATCTTGAGCTGTAGGGAGTGGCGTTCCGCGAGTTTCTCCGCCGGCGTGCGGGTGTCCGGCGGTATTGGCTCGCGCGGCTTTTTCCACGCCCGCATCATTCCCGGCCCGTACACGAAGGCCATCGCAGTGGGCACCGCGAGCGATGCGAGAACACCGATCACCCCGAGAATGCGACGCGACATGCCCGGCCCTCCACAGGAGAAATCACACCGCCGGCCGCTTGGTGTGCCAGTCGGTGGCGGCCTCGTACATGCGGGCGATGCGGAGCATGCGGTCCTCGTCGAACGCGGCCGACAGCAGTTGCAATCCCACCGGCAGCTTGCCCGCCGTGAACCCGCACGGGATGCTCATGCCGGCGATACCCGCCAGGTTGCAACTGATCGTGTAGATGTCGCTCAGGTACATCGCCAGCGGGTTGTCCGCCTTCTCGCCGAACTTGAACGCCGGCGTCGGCGAGGTCGGCCCCATAATCACGTCGCAGACTTTAAACGCCTCGTCGAACTCGTCCTTGATCTTCCGCCGCACCTTCAGCGCCTTCAGGTAATACGCATCCTTATACCCGCTGCTGAGCGCGTAAGTGCCGAGCATGATGCGCCGCTGCACCTCGCGGCCGAACCCCTCGCCCCGGCTCTTGCTGTATGTGGCGATCAGGTCCGCCTTCTGCCTGGTGCGGTGGCCGTAGTGCATGCCGTCGAACCGCGCCAGGTTGCTGCTGCACTCGGCCGTGGCCACGATGTAATACACCGCGACGGCGTATTGCGCGCCGTGCGGCAGGCTCACGTCCACCAGCGTCGCCCCCTGCTTCACATATTCCTTCAGCGCGTCGCGGATCAGCTTCTCCACTTCGGAATCCAGACCGGAGTCGAAGAACTCCTTCGGGATGCCGATGCGCAGGCCCTTGACCGGGTCGTTGAGCGACTTCGTGTACTGCGGCACCGCCGCGTCCACGCAGGTGCTGTCCCGCTTGTCCCACCCGGCGATCACTTCCATCATCAGCGCGGCGTCGGTCACGTCGTGGGTGAACGGCCCGACTTGATCGAGGCTGCTGGCGAACGCGATCAGCCCGTAGCGGGAGACGCGGCCGTAGGTCGGCTTCACCCCGACGATGCCGCACAGCGCCGCCGGCTGGCGGATACTGCCGCCGGTGTCGGTGCCCAGGGACACTGGCGCTTCGCACGCGGCCACGGCCGCCGCGCTGCCGCCGCTGCTGCCGCCGGGGATGCGGGTGCTGTCCCACGGGTTGGTGGTCTTCTGGTACGCGCTGTTCTCGGTGCTGGACCCCATCGCGAACTCGTCCATGTTCGTCTTGCCGAACACCACGGCGTCCTCGGCCTTGATGCGCTCGACGACGTGCGCGTCGTAGGGCGGGACGAAGTGTTCCAGCATCTTGCTGCCGCAAGTGGTGGTGACGCCCTTGGTACACAGCACGTCTTTGACGGCGACGGGCACGCCGGCGAGCTTGCCGAGCGGTTGCCCCGCTTTCCGCTTGGCGTCCACCGCGGCGGCCTGCGCGAGGATGCCGGCGTGATCCACCCGGAGGAACGCCTTCACCACGCCGTCGCGGGCCGTCACCGACGCCAGGAACGCGGCGGCGATGTCGGTCGCCGTCGCCTGCCCGGACGCTTGCAGGGCGAGCAACTCGGCGGCAGTCTTCTCGATCAGGCTCATGGGCGTGGTCCGGGACGGAACGTCCAAAAAGAGGAACGCGGATGACGCGGAAAAGGCAGGGATGGAGAGGATCAGAAGGAATGAAATCTTGGTCTGATCCCGGCTTCCATCCGTGTCATCCGTGTTCCGATTGATAGGAAGTCTCTCAGTGCGAAACCGGTTCGTCGGTGTCGAACACGGCCGGGACGCCGAAGAAGTCGGCCAGCCGCGTCGGG
>JAYTTN010000291.1:0-6609 GCA_043745295.1 Fimbriiglobus sp.
GACGCCGTCCCGGTCGTGGCGGAACTGAACATCGGCGGCACCGCCACCACGGTGAAGTACTGGTTCGCCACCGGCAAGGGGCAGGTGAAGGTCAGCTACACCATCGCCAACAACGAGCAGGCGATGGAACTGAAGACGTTCGAGGACGGGAAGTAACCCGCCCCGCGCCGGCTGTCACCCGAAACCCGCGGTTCGCCGCGGGTTTTTTCGCGCGCGCGTGCCCGCCATCCGGGTACGATACCAGTCCGACCGTCCCCGCCGGAACTCCCCTCATGCTCCGCCTCGCGCTGCTCGCCGGACTCGTTTCCCCCGCCCTCGCCGGCGCGGCGGACCCCGTGGTCATCACCGAGGTGAAGTTCGCCTCCGACGACGCCACGGCCGGTGTGCCGGAGGCGTTCCGCCTCGCCCCGCACACGTTCACGGCCGAGGTCGCGCTGAAGTTCGACCTCGCGCAGTCCGGCATCGAGGTGCTGGCCGTCTCCTTCCCGTCGCCGGTGAAGTCGCCGGACGAGTGCAACAACACCGTCCACGCCCAGTACTTCCGGCCGAAGACGGCGGGTAAGCACCCGGCCGTCATCGTCCTCGACATCCTGCAAGGGAACCAGCTCGTCGCCCGCTCGCAGGCCCTCTGGCTGGCTCAACACGACATCTCCGCGCTGGTCGTGTACATGGCGTATTACGGCCCGCGCCGGCCGGCCGGCGGCACGGAGCGGATGCTGACGCCGGACCTGGCGAAGTCGGTGGCGAACGTGAAACAGACGGTGCTGGACTGCCGGCGGGCGACGGCGTGGCTGGCGGCCCGCCCGGAGGTGGACGGCGACCGCCTCGGCGTCCTCGGCACCAGCCTCGGCAGCTTCATCGGCGGGGTGGTCGCGGCGGCCGAGCCGAAGCTGTCGCGGGCCTGCCTGCTGCTGGGCGGCGGCGGGCTGGTGGACTCGTTCGCCGAACACCCGAAGGTCGGCCTCGCCGTCCAGGCGCTGGCCGTCCTCGGCCTGACCCGCGCGAAGCTGAAGGCGATCATCGACCCGGTCGATCCGCTCACCTACGCCGGCGTGCTGAAGGGGAAGAAGCTGCTGCTCGTCGCCGCCAGCCGGGACGACGTGGTGCCGCCGGCGGCCATGACCCGCCTGTGGGAGGCGACGGCCAAGCCGAAGATCGTCTGGATCGACGCCACCCACGTCGGCGCGGCGGCCCACCTGTTCCCGATGATGCGGGCCGTCGTCGAGCACATGACGAAGTGACGCGCGAACCTTCGGCCGGCGGCCCCGTCCTGTCTCCAGACACCCGGAGTTCCGCCGTGGCCGATCCCGACAAGCGGATGATCCGCAAGCTGAAGTCCGCCATCAAGAAGCGGGGCAACAAGCACCGCCGCGCGCAACTGAAGCAGACCATCGCCGACAACCCGGACGAGGCCGCCCACGCCGAGGCGGACGTCGGCCGGCACCGCTCCGCCGACATGAACGGCCTGGACAACGACAGCACCCGCAAGCGGGACGACGCGGCCGAATGACTCGCCGGAGCGCGGCGAAGTCGTCGCCGTCGGTTCTTGTTCGCCCGCCCGCGGCAACGGCTTCGGGTGCTTGGCGCGGAAGTCGTCGAACGCGGGCTTCTCTAGCAGCGGGCCGAGGTCGGGGTCGGCGTACAGCGCGTCGAGAAGGAACGGCTCGTCCGCCAGCAACCCCTCCAGGTAACGGACGGCTCGGCCGGTGTCGCCGGCCGACGCCACGGCGTAAGCGAACAGCGCCGCCGGCGGGAAGTCGTCCGCTTCCAGCGCGGCCACGGCGTCGGTCGCCCTGCCCGCCTTCACGGCCGACCGGGCGAACTTCGTGCGGGCGGCTGCCGGCCCCGGTCGGTCGTCGTCGTCGTCAACCTCCTCCGCAGACGGCTTTTTGTCCGCCGTCGTCACCTTCTTGAATTCGACCATCGCGTCGGCGTGTTTGCCCTTGGCCGCCAATAGCGTGCCGGTCCAGTAGGCCAGTTCCACCGGGTCGGAGGACTTCTTCCCGTAGGCGGCGAGAAGGGCGGCGAGGTCGTCCCACTGCTTCGCGTCCTCGCAGCGAGTGGCGAGGCGGCCGAGCGCGACGCGAGTGGGCGTCACCTCGTCGAGGGCGGTGCCCCACTTCTTCAGCGCGTGGAACACGTCCAGCTTGGCGTCGCGCACGAGCCACGCCGGCGATTCGTACTCCGTCGCCGCGGCGGGCGGGACGGCGACCGCGGCCAGCTTCTTCTCGGCGGCCTCCCACTTCTTGTCGCGGATTAGCTCCTTGGCCTCGTACAGCCGCACCGCCCCCTGTCCCGGCCGGTGTGCGGCGTGCGCGGCGACCAGCGCGACCAACTGCTTGCGGGCCGTCGGTCCATCGAGTTCGTCGTCGCGGGCCTTGAAGCGGTCGCTCATCAGGTCGAGGTCGCGGGCGAGGCGGAGGAAGAACTCGTCGCGGTGTTCGTCCGCCAGGGCCGCGTACAGTTCCATCGCCTTCCCGGCCCGCACCGCCGGGGACGCGACGGCGTACACCATCCCGGCACGCGCTTCGGTGGAGACTGCCCCCGCGTGGCGGGCGAACGCCCGCACGGCGGCGGCGGTGTCGCCGGACTCGGCCAGCGCGCGGACGAGGGTCTCGGGGCCGCTGGCGTCCTCCGGCCGGCGGGCGACGAACTCCTCCGCCAACTGGACGAGGGCCGGCCAGTCGCGGTCCAGGCTGGCCATCCGGGCCAGCGTCGGGAAGAGGGCGGGGAAGCGGTTCGACGCGCGGGCCGCGCGGATGAACGTCTCGTCCTTCGGCGTGTCCCGGAGCCGGCGGAGGGCGTCCAGCGCGAAGGCGTGGTCGGGGTCGTCGGCGAGGGCGGCAGCGACGTGCGGGCGGGCCTCGCCCGCGCGGTCCGTCGCCAGCAGGGCGGCCGCGTACTGCGCCTGGATGTCCGGGTCGTTGCCGTACAGCCGGAGGTAGATCTCGCACGCCTCGAGGGCGACCGGCCGGTTGTTCGCCGCGTTCGCCACTTCCGCCCGCAGGCGGAGCATGCACGGCCGGTCCACCCAGCGGGCCGACATGCCGTCGAGAATGTCGGCCGCGCGGGCGACCCCGTATTGGCGGACGTGAAGCTTCGCCTCGGCCATGTCGCCCATGTCGGCGAAGGCCGCCACCGGCCGCGTCCGGAAGACTTGGGCCAGGGAGGTGTGGGCGTCCTCGAACCGGCCGTCGTCGGTCGCCGCGTGGATGTCGGTCAGCCGGCGGAAGACGTGCAAGTCCCACCGCCGTTCGTACCGCTGGAGGAGGGCCACGGCGATCTCGTCCGACCCGCGCAGGCCGGTCGCCAGTTCCTCCCAGTCGCGCACCACCCAGCGGTCGGCCGGATCGCGGACGAATGTCCACAGGGTCTTCACCAGCGGGCCGGAGGGCGGCTTCTGCCACGTCACCGCGCGGGCGACGGTCCCGCCCCGCGACACCGTCACCCGCCGGATGTCGGCGTCGGCCCACGCCAGCCGCCGCCACTCCCGCCGGCGATCCTTGAGGTAGGTCCGCGTCGCGCCGGCCGCGTCGATGGGCGGATCGCCCGGAGCCGGGAACAGCACCCGGTTGCCCCAGCCGGTCTCGACGGACAGGGCGTCGATCCCGGCGGCCGCGAGGGCTTCCACGGCGAACCGGTCGGTCGGGTCGAAGTCGGGCTTTTGCAGGTCGCGGCCGAGCGCGCGCAGGGCGTCCCGCACGTCCCGCCGCACGTCCGCGTCGGCCGGCGTCCAGTCCGGCGGCGGTTGACCGGGGCCAGCGGGACCACCGGGGCCGATCCCGCCGGGGCCGAACCCGCCGGGCGGGTTGACGAACGCCGCGGGCGGCGGCGGGTCGTTGTTGTCCAGAAGCACGACGAGCGCCACCCCGCCGGCCGCCAGCAGAATCACGCCGCCGACGACCAGACCGATGAGCCACCCGTTCCCGCCCTTCGGCGGCTTGCCACCGAGCGGGACATCGCGGTCGTCACGGTCGTCGCGGTCGTCCCACCCATCCCAGCCGTCTCGGTCGCGCATGGCATCCTCGCGGGTCGGGGATCACTCAACTCGCCTTCGCCCGGTAAAAGCGGTTGGCGAACACACCTTCGGCGACGAACAGGAACAGCACCAGCAGCAGCAGCCACGGGAACAGCGCCAGCGGCTGCCCGGCGCGGCTGGTGACGAGCGCCTTCAGGTCGGCATTCTTGCCCACCGGCACCACCGACTCCGGCCCGAACAGCGCCGTCACGGCTTCCTCCGGCACCTTGTCCAGCACGCTCTCGTCGGCCGGCACGTTCAGCGCGAACCGCTGCTCCCACTTGCGGTCCTCGGTGCGGACGGTGTAAATCCCGGCGGTCAGCGTCGTCGGCCGCGTGACCCGCAGGTCGGTCTGGTTCGCCCCGACCTCCGGCCGCGCGTCCCGCCCGACCACGCCCGGCCCCTCGACGACGATCGCGCGGGCCTTCACCCCGTCCCCCTTCGGCAGCGGCACCGTCACGTCCTGCCCGGTCGCGTAGTTGAACACGGCGTCCTCCGGGCTGCCGACGAGGTAGCGGCCGACGAGGTTCGGGAAGACGGTGGGCCAGCTCGAGGTGAACTTCCAGTAGTCGTTCCAGGTGTCCTTCTCGTTCGGCGGCTCGTCGTCGAGACGGGTGGTGAGCAGCAGCACCTTGCCTTTGCCGACGGCACGTTCGAGCAGCGCCGGCGACCGCCGCGCCGCGTCGTCGGCGTCGTCGAAGTTCACCACCGCCGTCGCGCCGGGCAGCTTCTCCACCTCCCAGTACCGCCACGCCCGGCGGGGGTTGACGAGAACGTCCACGTTGCCCCGCTTCCGCCAGTCGCGGAACGGCGCGAGGAACGGGTGCAGCAGGTCGCGGTCGTTGTCCACCTTCCACGTCACGCCGCGGGTGCGGTCGGCCTTGCCGTCGGCCGGTCGCGCCTCGAGCCGCCAGTCGCGCCGCTCTTGCTTGAAGGTGGCGGGCAGCACGTCGATGGCCTCGGCGTAGGCCCGCAGGTCGATCTGGCTCACCCCCGGCGGGGCCACGAACACCTTCCCCCCGGCCTCGGCGAACGCCTTCACCTTCGGCCACAGTTTGGTCGGATCGGCCACCGAGATCAGGCAGACCGCCTCGTACCCGTCGAACGTGGTCGCCTGCTCCGGCGTCAGTACCGTACACTCGAACTCCTGCTTGCCGAAGTTGTGCGACAGTTGCCACAGCCGCACCGCCGTCGGGTCGTCGGCGACGGTCAGCAGCTTTCGCTTCTCGGCGACGGCGAAGACGACGTGCCGGGTGTTGTCCGCGCCCAGGTTGTCGTCCCGAATCTTCACCACCGCCGAGTGGAAGCCGGGCTTCAAATTCTTGTAGGCGAACGTGACCGCCTGCTGCCCGCCGGCGGGGACGGCCACCTCCTTGCGGTCGGGCTTGGCCGCGTCGTCGAGCGAACAGGAGACTTCCACCGACGGCACCGCCGCGCCGTCCGCCCGCACGGTCACGGTCAGGATCGCCTCCGCGGCCGCGGAGATCAGTTGCGGCGTCATCTCGACGGCGGTGATGGCGACGTTCACCGGCGTGTCGGTGCCCACGTCGAAGAACAGGTGAACGGGGGCCGGGGTCGCTACCGCGTCGCGGGCCTTCTTCAAATCCTCGACGCGGTTGGCGTCCCAGCTTCCGGCCGCCCGGTCGCCGAACACGGCCAGCACGCGGGGCAGGCGGTTCTCCGGCTCGGTCCCCTCGTCGTCGGCGGTGGCGAACAGTTGGTAGGCGGCGGCCAGCACGCTCGTCAGCGGCGGGGCGAACCCGGCCGGCTCCTTCAGCGCGTCGATCTTCCGCTTGGCGTCGCCGACGGTCGGCTCCCACACGCCGTACACGTCGTTGGCGTCCAGCACCGCCACCTTCGATCCGACCGGCAGCTCGGCGAGGAACTCGTTCGCCCGCCGCTTGGCGTCCTCCAGGCGGGACAGGCCGTTGACCGCGTACCCCATGCTCGGGCTGGTGTCGATCACCAGCACCGCCGCCACCGGCTGGTCGTCGGCCAGGTTCAGCGCCGACCCTTCCAGCTTCGGCTGCCACAGCGTCAGCGCGAACAGGGCGATGAGCAGGACGCGGGCGAGCAGCAGCAGCAGGTGGCGGAGGCGGATTTTCCGCTGGTTCGTCCGCTGCTTCTGCTTGAGGAAGCGGATGGCCGGGAAGAGGAGCTTCTTCGGCTCCTGCTTCATGATGAGGTGCAGCAGAATGGGCAGGCCGGCGAGGGCCACGCCGGCGATGAGGATCGGGTGCATGGCGGAATTGTACGACGGCGCGCGGGACGGTGAGTTCCCGCCCGCCGGTTCGTCGACCATTCGGGTTGTAGGTCGCGGTCGAGTCTTCGAGGCCCGACGTTGTTTTTCGTAGCCCGACTCTCCGAGTCGGTTCCGATCTCCCCGCTGGGGTTGTGGCGGTTCCGCGACTCCCCGATGTGGTCGAATTCGCGTCGGTGAACCGACTCGGAGAGTCGGGCTACTTTGCGATTTCGCCTTGTCGGGCCTCGAAGACTCGACCGCGACCTACAAGAGACACCGCCAACCGGCCAATGTCGGGCCTCGGAGAGGCGACCCGACCGGCGAACGCCACCCGGCGAGTCGCACCGCC
>JAYTTN010000292.1:0-24894 GCA_043745295.1 Fimbriiglobus sp.
GACCCCTCCGCCGAGCGTTTCGATGATCGCGTAGTGGTTCGCCTCCTCGCCGTTGCGGTAGGTGAACGCGATGCCGGAGGCGGTCGTCACGTCCTCGAACAGCACCGGGCCGACCGGTTCGCCGTCCGAGGGGGTGGGCGGGACGGGAGCGGGTGAAGCGGAACACGCGAGCGGAATCGCCGCGAGCAGGACGAGCGGAAGCAGGAGCGAGAGGGCCAACAGGCGCGACCGGTGCCGCAACGGGGGGGGGGTCATCTGGGGCACGCGCGGGAGGAGGGGAACGGCACGAAACTACAATTTATTACGCCCCCGCGCCGGACCGAGTTCGCTCCGGCTCACTTCCCCGCCGGTCCGCCGCTCGCGCGGTGCCTCGCGGCGAGCGCGGTATCGCCGCGGGATTCGTAGTGGGCGGCCAGCCGGGCGTGCGCGGCCGCGAGGCGCGGGTCCAGCGCAAGGGCCCGGGTCAGCCAGTCCAGGCCGGTGGTGGTCTGCCCGATGTCCAGGAGGGCCGACCCGATCTCGCAGAATTTCGCGGGGTTATTGCTCGGCTTCAACCCCTCCGCCTCCAGCAGTTTATTCGCGGTGACCACCTTGTCGTCCAGTTCGCGCCGGAACCCGAACTCGCGGTCGGCCTCCTCCTGATGCCCCAGATCGGCCAGGCAGGTGGCGAGCGAGAACCGCGCCTCGCTGTTGTAGGTGTCGATCTTCAAGGCCTGGCGGAAGTACGGTTCGGCGGCGGCGGCATTCCCCGACTGGAGTTCGATCCGGCCGAGCGTGAGCGCGGGCGTGGCGTCCGTCGGCACCCGGCTCAGCACCGCCCGCATCCGCTCGCGGGCCTCGTCGAATTTCCCCTCTTGAAAGAGGGCGAGGCCGAGCCGGGCCGCGTACTCGGGGTTGACTGGGTCGCGGCGGAGGAGTTCCGTCAGGTGCTTCCGCGCCTCGGACGGTTGGAGGTCGGCCAGGAACATCTCGGCCAGCCGCTTCCGCGCCAGGGCGAAGGCCGGGTCCAACTCGATCGCGCGGAGGTAGCACACTTTGGCGAAGGCGAACCGGTTCACCCCTTCGGCCACCCACCCCTGCCAGAACTCCGGTTTCGCCGAATTCGGATACCGCTCGACCCACATGGCGAGCACCTCCTGAGCCGGGGCGTACCGCACCTTCTGCATGAACGCGCGGGCCACCGTCTCCAGGATCAACTCGCCGTCCGGGTGGTTCTCCAGCACGAGTTTTTGGAGGGCCGGCGACACCTCATCGACCTCGCCGGTCTGGGCGCGGAGGAGGAGGAACTCGAGTTGCGTGTCGGCCGTCGCCCCCCCCTCCAGTTCGAGGCACCGGTTCAGCCGCGACTCGGCTCCGGGCAGGTCGCCGCGACAGCGGGCCACGCGGGCGGCGAGCCGCACTACGACGGGATCTCGCGGCCAGCGGGCTTCGAAGAAATCGGCGGCGGCGGTCGCCTCGTCCCAGTGTTCGGCCTTGAGGGCACCCTGGAGGTTGAGCCAGCGGGAGTGCCGATCCGCGAAGCGGCCGCCGACGGCGACCAGAACCAGAAGCGCGGAAAAGCCGACGAGAAGTGTCGGGTGGCGTCGGACACGGCGGAGTAGGCGCAGCCGAGTCATAATGGTCCGACCTCCGAACGGGGACGGCCGACCTGTGCCGAATGTGTTGTGGCGAGAAGAGCCAGGGTGATCGCGCCTGGCTCTTCTCGCCGTTGGACTGAAGCGAGACCGAAGCCGACATCAGTCCTTCAACTCGATGTCCTGGGTGGACTTGCCAGCCGCGACGGTGATCTTGTGCGTACTCTTGCCCGAGGCACGAAGGTAGCCCTTCGGCAGTTCCACATAGGTTCCGCCCAAGGTGGTTTTCATGCCCTCCGGCGTGGACGAGTCGCTCTTGCCGTCTTTCTTGAAGCCCGCACCGCTACCGGGCGCGGCAGCCGGACCCATGCCGGGACCGGTCATTCCCGCCGGCATACCGGGGGGAGCCATGCCACCCTTCGTCCCCATGGAAGGCATGCTGCCTTTATTCATGTTCGTCGGGTTGTACTGGGTCTGTTTGTGCTTCGGGTTCAGCAGTTCGTTGTCGAAATACACCGCGTACTCGCCGGGCGGAATGTCGGTGATGGTGAACGACCCCTGCTCGGTCACGAACGCCGACGCCGAGTTACCCTCCTGGACCAGAATCAACTCGCCTCCGGAGACGGGGGAGCCTTTGTACTTCACCACTCCGCTGACGGACGAAGAGGTGCGCGAACCGCCGCAGCCGATGACGATCACCGCCAAAGCGGAGAAGAAGAAGACGAGAGTCCGGCAAATGACTTGTTTCACGATGGGGGAACACCGTATGGGGTTGAGTGGGGCGCGGCCCACCTCCGTACAATCCTCACGAGGAATCGGAGAGGTGCGGCCGTGGAAAGTGGCGCGGATGACTCGGTGTCACCCGCACCACATGTTCATTCAGGATGCGGCCAGGACATTGCGAGGAAAGTCCCTGGCGGCGCGGGTCCGGTCGATCTTACCAGTCGCTGCCGAACACTTGGCCATCGTTCGGGAGCAAGGCGAGGCGGAGGGTGCGATCCGAAACGCTGGCGGTGAGGTTGCGGACGCTGCCGTCCAGCATGAGCACCTGGAACCCCGAGGCGGTGAGGGTTTGCAGGCGTTTCGGGTCACAGGACTGGACGGGCGGCTTGACCTGCGGCTGGATGTTCGCGGTCACGTAGTTCGTCAGGAGCGGGTAGTTGTCGGCGAGCGGGTAATGGTTTCCGACGGTCGGCGAGTACGACGTGATCGGCACGAAGTACGACGGGCTGAACCAGTTGCCGCCTTGCAGTTGGTTCGTGGGACCAGCGACCTGTCCGGCTTCGCCCCAGATCCGCTCGACGTAACCGTACCCGCGGTTGGAGTTCAGATCGGTCCCGCAGATGGCGTAGCGTTCGAGGTAGGCGATGGTGTTCGAGGTGCCGTCGCCGAAACTGGCGGGCATACGCGTCTTGGCACCGGCCCCACTCCAGTCTTCACCCCACCCGCCTTTGAAGGCGTGCCAGTTGACGGAATAGCTCGTCGCTCCGCGGTTGAACCACGTCAAGTTGCTGGCGGGCGCGGTCGGGTCGGTCGGGGAGACGAACACCTTGAGGGCGGCGTTGGCGTTCCACGAGGCATCTTGGGTCGTGTTGTACACGTTGTTCTGTTCGAGGTACGGGAGCAGGTAGTACTGCTGCGTACCGAAGACCGCCGGTTTCGTGTTCCGCGCCCACTGGGTGTCGGCGTTGGGGAACGCCCCGTTGGTCGTCGGGAACCCGCCGTAGGCGTCGTGGCAGGCGTGTAGGGCGATGCCGATCTGCTTCAAGTTGTTGCTGGACTGCATGCGGGCGGCCGCTTCGCGGACCTTCTGGACGGCGGGCAGCAGCAGGCCGATCAAGATAGCGATGATGGCGATGACCACCAGCAGCTCGATGAGCGTGAAGGCACCGCGATTTCGCGGAGAGCGGGACATGGAGATTGTCCTCTAGTAGAGAGAGATGAGCCCCGCCGGAAGTGACAGGTAACAGCATTCTTCCAAGTCGCGTCGGGCTGGTCAAGAAGAAAATGGGTTCGTTTCGCGAGTTCTTGTAAAAATCCCTGACTCGGGCTGACATCCAGGCTCGCCACTGGTCCGAATCGCCCGAAACACATACAGTTTCGGAACTTTACCCGCCTTCCAACGACTCGATTCCCCAATTGAGGTTCCGGCGCGGACGCACTACGCTGGAGTGCCGCTGCTGTGGCGCGTCTCTCCCCTTCCACGATGGCCGACTCGCCGAATGCCGACGAGGCCACGGAAAGAATCCTCATGACGCCCCCGCCGTCCGCTCCTCCCGGTCCCGTCGCGGCGTTCCCGCTGTTCCGCTTCGCACTGTCCGCCCTTGCGTTCCTGCTCGCCTCCGCCGCCGCCCAGTCGCCGGCGGTGTGGTGGCATTTGGCCGAAGGGCGGCGGCTCCTTGGCACGGCGGATTTCTGGCACCGGTTGCCGGGCGGCCCGTCGCCGGCGAGTGGGATTTACGACCTCGGCTGCTACGTCGCCTACTTGGCGTCGCCGGTCTACGGCGTCGTGGTCGCGCACGCGCTACTCGCCGCCGGCGCGGTGTATCTGGCGTTCGGCGGGCGAATGGCCGCGCGCGGGCTGGTGTTTCCGGCCGTCGCCGCCGTCGCGGTCCTGGCCATGGGAACCCGACTGAAAGCGGAACCGGCGACCGCCTCGCTTTTCCTGGCGGCTCTCGTCGTTCGCCTCCTTCCCGTGGGCGACGGCGCGGCGTGGAATCGGCGGGCGCTGATTCCGCTGGCGGTCGCGTTCGTCGTTTGGGCGAACGTCGATGCCTGGTTCGTCGGCGGGCTGCTCCTGGTGGCGACGACCCTGCTCGGCCGCGCGCTCGACAGTACTCCGGCGAGCCGCGGGCGGGCATGGGGGGCGGCACTGGCGACGGTGGCGGTCGCGGCGGCGGCGTGCCTGCTGAACCCGTTCCACGTCCGGGCCTTCGCCCTTCCAGCGGACCTGCTCGGCGACCGGCTGGGGTCGCCGTTCGCTGCCGCGTACCGCGCCGGTGCGGGTCTGTCGCCGGCAGGCCTGGCCTTTCCCGCGCTGCTCGGCCTCGGCCTTCTGTCCTTCCTCCTGACCAGGCGGAATCGGAAGTGGGAGCGATTCCTTCCGTGGCTGGCGTTCGCCGGGTTGGCGTGCTGGGAGGCGAACGCGGTGCCGTTCTTCGCGCTGGTCGGCGGGCCGCTGGCGGCGCGAAACCTCCAGGAATACCTCGCGCGGGCCAGCGCGGAATCTTCCTCGCGGGCGCGGCGGTTCGCCGGGCGGGGGGCGGTCGTCGTCCTCGGCGGTGCCTTCCTGGTGGCGGCGTGGCCGGGCTGGCTGCAACCCCCCCCCTACGGCCCGCGCGAGTGGGTGGTGGCCCCGCCGGAGTCGTTGGCGGCGGCGGCGCGAACGGCGGAGGCGTGGTATCGGGACGGCCTCCTGCCGGCGGACGCGCGGGTACTGCACCTGTCGCCGGCGTCGGCTCAGGCGTTCGCCTGGCACGCGCCGTCCGTCGCGGGGTTGGTGGACGACCGGCTGGCGACCCTGTTCCGGGCCAAGGAGCCGCCGGCCGACTGGGAAAGCCAGTTGTCGGCGGCGGGAATTCGGCTCGTCGTCGTCTCGCTCTCGGCCGGTGAACCGGACGGCGGGGCGCTCTCCCAACTGTTGCCGAACCCGTTCGTCTGGCCGCGACTCCTGCTGAACGGCCGCGCCTGGGTGTTCGGCTGGCGGGGGGGGGTGGGTGACGGGGCGAGCGACCCGTTCGCGGCGGTGTTCGCCGCCGGCGCGGGTCTGGGCGCGGCCCCGCCGGCGGCCGTCCCCGATGCCGATCCTTTGACGCCGCGCCACTGGTGGGGCGCCTTCGTTCGCCCGACGCCGCGCCAGACGGCCGACCGCGACGAGGCGGCGAACGCGATCCGCGCGGCGGATGCCAGCCGGGGAACCGCCGCGTTCCAGACCGACGCCGCGTGGAATGCCACTCAGTTCGCTGGCCTCGCCGGGTCGGCGGCCTCGTGGGCTGGCCCCGGCGGCGCGGCCGACGCCTGGCTCCGCTTGACATCGACGCGGACCCGCGTCGGCCCGAACGACCCGGCGGCGGGTCTGGCGCGGTGGGTGTCCGGCGCGCGGGCCGCGTTCGCGGCCGGGCGGGACGACCTGTCGGCCGAGTTCCTCCACCGCGCCGTCCGGTCGGGTCGGCGGGCGGTGGCCGCCGACCCGACCGACGCGGCCGCCCAGACGCTACTCGGCGTTGCCTACCTGCGGCTCGCACAAACCGCCCGCGAACGGCTGTGGATCGAGCAGTTCCCGGAGTGGGGGCAGGTCCGCCGCGCGCAAGCCGTCACCGCCTTCCACACGGCCGTCACCCTCGACCCGACGCAGGCCACCGCGCACCTCAACCTCGCGGAGATCTACGAGCGCGAAGGGGCGCTCGACTTGGCCCTCGAACACAGCGTCCGGTACATCGAGGCGCGGGGCGGCGACGCGGCGGGCGCGGCGCTGGCGACGCTGCGGGCGGCCGTGGCCGAGCGGGAGAAAACCTTCGCCGCCGACGCGGACAAGTACCGCATCGCCGCGCGGGCCGAGTTCGCCGTCCAACTCGGGCTGGTCGGCCGCGGCCGCGACCTGCTCCTCCGCTCCGACCTGGCGGCGTTCGGCGCGGCGGGGGCGGCCTTCGAGATGGACCTGCTCCTCCGCACCGGCCGCGCCGCCGAGGTGCGGGACTTGGAGCTGGGCGACACGGCCAAGCTGCTGGACGCCGACAAGTACCGGTGGCTGCGGATCAAGGCCCTGGCCGGCACCGGCCGGTACGCGGCGGCCCTCGATGCGGCCGGCGGCATCGCGGCCGGGTCGCCGCTGCTGTCCCCCGCCGTCCAGCGGTCCCTCGCCGCGACGGCGGGGCGGCTGGTGCTGGACGAACTCCGCGCCCGCGACGACCTGGCCGGGGCGGTCCAGCGGATGTACGCGGGCCTGGAGTTGGGCGGAGCATTCGGGACCGTCATCGCCAACCACCGCTCGGACCTGGCCCGCGAGCTGCTCCGCGGCCTGCTGGCCTACGAGGCCGGCGATTTCCCGACGGCCCGCGCCTCCTTCGAGGCGGTCGTCGCGCTGGCCCCGGAAGGAACTCTCGCCCCGCCGTTCCCGCACACCGGCATCGCCCGCCAGATGCTGCGGTACGTCCCGTAAGGCATGAGGTTCTGCCGGGATGAAAAGACTCCCAGCGATAGCTTGGGTCGTGGGACGGGGTCGCTGGTGAACGACTCCACCCGTGAAGTGGGGAGTGGTTGGCTCCGTCGCGGATGCGGACGATGCAACCACCCAACACCTCTCGCCCCACGCAGTGGGGGAGAGGTCGGAACGGCGCAGCCGTTCCGGGTGAGGGGGCTGTTCTGTCCGACGCGACCGTTTCGCTTCGGCCTGTGTTCCGAGACGGCGGACGCCGCCGTTCGGTTCCACATTCGTGACTCGATGCGTTCCCGCCCGCCGCGAACCGCGCGTCCCGCGGGCAACGCTTTTCCACCGTCGCCCGCGCTTTTCCTCCCCGCCCTCGCGCCGGGTCGCCGGGTTTCCCGACCGCCACCGCCCCCGGTGCGGGAATCTTGGACGCTCCGGCGGGCGTGACCTACGGTTGACGGGTTCCACGTCCGCCCCGTAGTGGCCACGCCCATGAACTGGCTCCGCGAAGTCGATGCCGAACCGATCCCCGGCTACCGCCTCATCGAACCGCTGGGGTCGGGCGGGTTCGGCGAGGTGTGGAAGTGCGAGGTGCCGGGCGGCCTGTTCAAGGCCATCAAGTTCGTGTTCGGCAACATGAACGACCTGGACGGCGACGCCGCCAAGGCCGAGCAGGAGTTCAAGGCGCTCGAGCGGGTGAAGGCCATCCGCCACCCGTTCGTCTGCTCGATGGACCGCATCGAGGTGGTGGACGGCGAACTGCTCATCGTCATGGAACTGGCCGACCGCAGCCTGCACGACCTGTTCGAGGAGTACAAGCGGCAGGGGCGGCCGGGCATCCCCCGCGACATGCTGCTGGGGTTCCTGTCGGACGCCGCCGAGGGCCTGGACCACCTGATCGAGAAGCACAGCCTCCAGCACCTGGACGTGAAGCCGAAGAACCTGTTCCTCATCGCCGACCGGGTGAAGGTGGCCGACTTCGGGCTGGTGCGGAACATCGAGCGGGCCAGCTGCGCCGGCGCGATGGGCGGCATCACGCCGGTGTACGCCGCCCCGGAGACGTTCGCCAACAAGGTGTCCCGGCACTCGGACCAGTACAGCCTGGCCGTCGTGTACGTCGAACTGCTGACCGGGGAGAAGCCGTTCCGCGGGAAGAACATCCGCCAGTTGGCCATGCAGCACATGACCGAGCCGCCGGACCTGTCCGGCCTGCCGGAGTGCGACCGCGCGGCGGTGGCGCGGGCGCTGGCGAAAAGTCCCGGCGACCGCTTCCCGACGTGCGGCCAGTTCATCCGCACGATGATCGGCACGCACGTCAGCACGCAGACCACCCTCGCCATGCCGGTCGCGACCACCCCGGCCCGCGTCGGCCCGGTGGCCGAGAGGCAGCAGCGGATGGACGCGCCGGCCCGGAACCGCGCCACCCCGCCGCCGGTGACGCGGCGGTCGCTCGTCCGCTTCCCGGCCGCTTCCGCCGGCACGCTGGACACACTCAAGTTCGAGCCGGACGCCGGCCAGTTGCGGCCGGCCGTGCTGATCGGCATCGGCGGGTTCGGCCGGCGGGCGCTCCAGCAGATCCGCTGCCGGCTGCTCGACCGCGTCGGCCAACTGTCGCAGGTGCCGTGCGTCCGGTACATCTACCTGGACAGCGACCCGGACGCCGCCGCCAAGGCCGCCTCCGGCCCGCCCGACGTGGCCCTGAACGGCGAGCAGACGTTCCTGGCCGGCCTGCAACCGGTGACGAACTACCGCCGCCGGCAGCTCGACCAGCTGCTCGAGTGGCTGCCCCGCGAGAAGCTGTACTCGATCCCGCGTTCGCTCCGGGTGGACGGCAGCCGGGCGCTCGGCCGGCTGGCCTTCAGCGACCACTACCTGCGGTTCGTCGCCCGCGTCCGGCACGAGTTGCAAGTCTGCGCGCACCCGGAGGCGCTCCAGCAGTCGGCCGACCACACCGGCCTGTCGGTGCGGACGAAGTTGCCGGCCGTCTACCTGTTCGTGTCGGCCAGCGGCGGCACCAGCGGCATGACGGTGGATGTCGGTCACGCCGTCCGCAAGGCCCTGGAAAAGCTGAACATGACGGCGGCCACCGTCACCTGTTTCGTCCTGACCGGCGCGCCGGGCGACCCGAACTCGCCGCCGGAAGAGCTGGCCAACATCTTCGCCAGCCTGACCGAACTGAACCACTACGCCGACCCGGACGTGACCTTCGCCGCCCGGTACGGCGGCCCGGAAGGACCGCTGACCGAGGCGCAAGGGCTGCCCTTCACCGCGACGTACCTGCTGCCGATGGCGGAGCGCACTGGGGCGGCCATCCGCGACACGCTCAGCCACCTGGCCGGGTACGTCAGCTACGACCTGACGACGGCTCTGGGCAGCGGCCTGGAAGTGGTGCGGCAGACGCCGCCGGCCGTCGGGCGGACGCCGTTCCGCGGGTTCGGCACGTTCGGCGTCTGGTATCCGCGCGGGCTGCTGTTGCGGAGCGCCGCCCGTCAGATGTGCATCGACCTCGTCCGCGCCTGGGCGTCCGGGGTGCCGGCCCTGCCGTCGTCCGCCGAACACCTGCTCGACGGCATCCTGGCCGACCGCCGGCTGACGCCCGAACCGGTCCAGCAGTTCATCGCCGACGAGTCCGCGACCAAAGCCGAGGGGCACCCGCTGAAGCGGCTGGCCGGGTGGCTGAACGAGGCCGCGGCCCAGGCCGAATCGCTGGGCAAGCGGGGCGACCCGGTGGCGTGGGCCGTGGGCGTGTGGGACACCGCCCGCGACTGGCTGGGCACCGAGCCGACCAGCGAGGCGGACAGCGCCTTCCGCCGCGGCCGGCTGAGCAAGTCGCTCGACCAGGGCCTCCGCCGCGCCATCGAAGCGTGGGACAACGAGCTGACCGCCCGCCTGCACGCGCTGGAGGAAATCCCCGGCCCGCGCCTGGGGGCGGCGGCGGTGGTGCTGGAACGGCTCATCGAGACGGCGGCCGGGGCCATCGACACGATGGAGCGGAAGCAGGAGGAGATCGCCCCCAAGCGGGAGCAGGCGAAGCTGGACGTGCAGCTCGCGCTGGCGGCCCTCCAGGGGGTCGGCGGGTCGTACAGCCTGTTCGGCAACCGCACGGCGAAGTCCGTCCGCACCGTGGCCGACAAGGTGCGGGCGTTCGTGGACTTTCGGGTGGTCGAGGACTTGACGCACGCCGCCGCCCAGTTCTACCGCCGCCTGTGGACGCGATTCGACGGGATGCACCGCGACATCCTGACCGCCCGCGACCGGCTGGCGGCGCTGGCCGAACTGATGGAAGCGCCGATCATGCTCGGCGGCTCCGGGTCGCAGCACGGCGGCCAGGAGGTCGGCGAGGAGACGACCCAGAGCGGCATCCAGGCGTCGAACACCATGCGGGTGGTGCTGCCCAACGGCGAGAACCACCTCGACCGGTCGGCCGCCGACCTGCTGCAGCGCATCTCCCAGGACTCGCTGGTGGCGCTGGAGGACGTGCTGACGAAGGTGGTGCTGTCGCCGCGCGGCGGGCTGGTCGTGCTGGCGAATTCGACGAACGACCTGTCCCAACCGCTCGCCAACCCGCTGATCGACCAGGCCACCGCATATTTGGCCGACCTGCTCCCCGGCGAGGACGTGACCGCCGTCGAGTTCTCCGCCGCCCGAAACGACCCGGCGGAGCTGACCCGCCGCGTGCAGAGCTACCTGCGGGCCGCCGCCCCGATGACCGGCGGGCCGGCCGACGAGGAGCGGACGTTCCTGCTGTACCCGGACACCGAACCCGGCCGGCGGTACGCCGACACCGTCCGCGCCGTCTGCCCGGAGGCGTACCCGGTGCCCATCCGCGGGGCCGGCACCGACCTGCTCTTCTGCCGCGAACTCGGCGGCCTGCGGGCGGCGGACCTGTTCCGCCAACTGGAGCCGTGCTGGGACGCTTACCAGCAGTCGGCCGAACACGTCCTCCGCAGCCCGCACTCGCGGTACGACGTGACCGAGTGGCTGCCCCTGGTGGAGTGACGGCCGGCCCACCGAGGGGAGCGGGTCATGTTGCTGGCGTGAAGCAGACGCTCATGCTCGCGAATCGGCGGCGTTTGCCACGCCTTCCGTTCGGTTGCCGGATTCCCTTCGCTTCCAGTCCGATCCAAACGCCATCCCCTTTCGCACGCCACTGGCCCAAGACCGGCCCCTCGAACAAGATGGTGCCACCAGCGTAGTCGCTCTCCATCGCGCCGGGGAAAAAGCGGCGGCCACCGAGTGACGGATCGCCGGTGTACTCCCGAGCGATTTCAAACACCGACTCCTCAAGCCACAGCACGAATACAACCCCGTCTACGAGCCGCGTTGAGTGTTCGATTAAGTAAAGACCGATCTCGTCGAAGAGGTAAAGCTGATTGTTGCGATGGCCGTAGGGTGCAGGTGGCGACGGGTCAGCGATTCGGGCAGGAGTGCCGAGAACCGCCGCGAACTCGGAGGGCGGAACCGGGGAACGAAACATCCGGTCATTCAAGAGCAATCCGTCGAGGGACACTTCGGCGCTGACCAAGTTCACGGTAGCTCTCCGGTCACTGTGCGTCTTGCGGGTTCGAGTCATTCGGCGTCCCTCCAGGACTCTTGCCTTCTCGCTCCGGTTCCAGGGGTTCGGCTCGCTGCGCTCGTTTTCCCCTGGCGACCTGCACCTCCGGTGCGAAATCCTCGGACACCCAACGAGTTCCCGTCACCAACTCTATGGACGTTACTGGGAGTCACGTCCCGATCCGGAGCAGCACCTTGCCGCCGCGCGCCGCCGAGGCCGCGTGTCGCACGGCGTCGGCCACGCGGTCGAGCGGGTACTCGGCCGCCACGTCGGTGGTCAGCACGCCCTCCCGCATCAGCCCGCGAATCCGCCGGAACAGCCGGAGCATGGTGAACACGCCCTGCCGCTTGGCCCACCCGCCCAGCCAGAAGCCGTGGACGCTCTTGCCGCCGGTCATGAGTTCCCGCGAGTGGAGCGCGATCGGTTCCCCGGACAGCGTGCCGTACAGCAGGCACCGGCCGTCGGCCGCCAGGGACTGGATGACGCCGGTGCCGGTCGCCCCGCCGACGGGATCGATGGCGTACTTCACCCCGCCGGCGGAGTGCGCCCGCACTTGCTCCGAAATCGGCCCGTCGCCCTCGACCAGCACCACGTCCGCGCCGAGCTTCTTCAACTCCTCGACCTGCTCGCGGCGGCGGACGAGGTTGAGCGTTTTGAACCCGAACTTCTTGCCGAGGCGGATGACCATCTTGCCGAGTTCGCCACCGGCCGCGGATTGCAACAGCCACGCGCCGGCCGGCACTTTGAGGACGTGTTGCGTCATCACCACCGCGCTCGCCGGGTTGACGAAGAAGCTGGCGGCCTGCGCGTCGGGGATGTCGGCCGGCACCGGGATGACTTGCCGGGCGGTGGTGACGGCGTACTCGCCCCAGTTGCCGCGCGTGTCGTTCAGCACCGCCACCCGCTTACCCTTCCGCAGCCAGCCGAGGAACCCGCCGCCGCTGGCCTCGACGACGCCGACGCCCTCGAACCCCGGCGTCGCGGGCAGCGCGTCCGGCGAGAGGCCGTACTTGCCGGCGACGTACATGAGGTCGGACGGGTTCACGGGGCTGGCGATCATGCGCACCAGCACCTGCCCCCGCGCGGGCACCGGCTTGGGAATGTCGCGGACGGCGAGGACTTCGGCGGGGTCGCCGAACCGGTCGAACTGAACCGCTTTCACGTCGCACCATCGGGGCGGGGAGTGGAGACCGTCGCCCCAATCCCGGCGAGCGAGGGGCGTCAGCCCCCTGTTGTCCGACCAGACAGGAAAAGAAACAGGGGGCTGACGCCCCCGCTCGCCAAGAATTGTGTCTCGCCGGTCACGCCACCACTTGGTTGCGGCCGCCGCGCTTGGCCTTGTACAGGTTGTCGTCGGCGTGCTTCAGCAGCTGCTCCGCCGAGATCGCCTCGTCGCGGTCGATGGACGCCAGGCCGAGGCTGATCGTCACCGGGATGGGCATGCTCTCGAACCAGAACGGCTTTTCGGCCACCCCCACCCGCAGCCGCTCGGCCACCTCCAGCGCCTGGTCCCGGTTCGTCTCGACGAGGACGAGGGCGAACTCCTCGCCGCCGTACCGGGCGAACAGGTCCTCGCGGCGGACCGTGTGGCGGATGCGGTTCGCCATCTCCCGCAGGACGTAGTCCCCGCACAGGTGGCCGAACTGGTCGTTCACCGCCTTGAACTTGTCCAAGTCGAACATGAGGATCGACAGCGGCCGCTGGTGCCGCTGCGACCGGGCCACCTCGCGGTCCAGGAACTCGACCAGATACCGGTGGTTGTGGATCTGCGTCAGGCCGTCGATGATGGTGAGGCGGTAGATCTCCTCGTGGTACTCGGCCTCGATGTTGCCGCCGGCCAGGAACCGGTAGATGGCGTTGCCGATGCGGATGTAGTCGCCGTCCTGGAGCAGGTACGCGCCGCGGGTCGGCTGGTCGTTGACGAACGTGCCGTTCAGACTCTTGGTGTCGGTCAGGTAGAAGCCGGCCGCGTTGGACTCGATGCGGGCGTGGTTCCGCGAGCAGGAGTTGTCCTGCACTTGAATGGTGGCCGTGTCCGACCGGCCGAGGACGACCGCCTCGCCGGAGAGCGGGTAGCGTCGGCCCCGCGTCGGCCCGGACGGGTAGATGTGGACCAGGCAGGCGTCCAGGTGGCCGCCGGTCAGCACCGCCGCCGGTGCCCCGACCCACGTGTCGCCAACGCTCTTGGAACCGGTGCTGCTCATGGAACCTGATGCCGGTCGTGCGGATGCCTCGCGCCAACCTTAGCAAACGATACGCGGCGGTGCCTCCGCCGCCGGCCGAAATTCCGCCTCGGTTCTTCCGTCTCGCGCGGAAAAATCCGTCCGGCGTCGAATTCCGCCGTCACAGTTGTGCCGTCCACCGTTGGCGACTCCGAAGCACCGGGAAAACCTCGGCGAACGAACGAACCACGCCCCACCTCTCCTTGTTGGGGAGAGGTCGAATCGTGCGGAGCACGAGGCGGGTGAGGGGTCTTTCTTCTACCCCTGTTGCGCCCCCTCACCCGGAACGGCTGCGCCGTTCCGACCTCTCCCCCACACCAGTGGGGGAGAGGTGTTGTGTGGTTGCTTCGTCCGCCAAGGCCGGGAAGCCAGCCACGCCCCACCTCTCGCCCCACGCAGTGGGGGAGAGGTCGAACGCGGTGCGAAGCACCCGTTCGGGTGAGGGGGGCCTTCCTCCGCAGAGCGACCCCTCACCCGGTTGCCGCGCAACCGACCTCTCCCCAACGGGGAGAGGTGGGGCGAGTTTGGCTCGCCCCGTAACGGATGCGACAGGCAGAGGTTGCTGACCGCTTCGCTCACCGCCCCGGCGGGGCCACGATGCCGCTGATCTTCGCCCGCGGCCGCGTCAGGTCCACCAGCACCGGCCGCTCCGTCACCCGCTCGGTCTTGTTCCCGCCCAGGTCCCACGCCGTCACCCGGAGGTAAACTTGTGGCGTGGTCAGGGTGGCCGGGATCGCCCACGAGTAGCTGCCGGTGTTCGCCAGCCGGCCGCTGACGGCCGCTCCCGGATCGCCAGCCGCGACCGACTTCCACGGGCCGTTCACCGTCTCCCCGTACTCGACGAGGATCGGCTCCTTGCCGAAGTTCTTGTCCGCCGCCTTCCAGATGAGGACGAGGGCGTTGCGGTTCGTCGGGTCGGCCTGCGGCGCGTAGATGTCCACGGTCGGCGCGGTGACATCGACGTGGACCTTCATCTCCGGGGCGGTGCCGGGCGTCGGCGCGGCGTCGCTCAGCCCGGCCCCGCTGACCGGCACCAACCGAAAGCCGTATTCGCCTTCCACGTCCCGGTTCAGCCGGGGGTTGTCCAGCACCACCTTCAGCGGCGACTCCTTGCCGTCGTGGGCGCTCCACTGGACCCAACTGCGGCCGTCGTCGCGGGTGACGTACAGGACGATCTTCGACACGCCGGAGACGCCGCCATCGACCTGATACCCGAGGTCGAAGCGGGGCGAGCGGATGACCTGCACCAACGGCAACTCGGCGGCGGGCGGTTGCATCGCGCCGGCCGGGCGCAGGCCGGGAGCCGGGAGAGCGTCGCCCCCTTGCCCGACCGTTCGCAACCGCTCCGGCATGGGCGCGGGGGGATCGACCGGCAGCGGGTTCGTCGCGGGCGGGAACGGCTCCACGGGCGTCGTCGCCGGCGGCTGGCTGGGAAGCGCGCCGACTGGCGGCGCGGGGGCCGGAGCCGGGCCGGGCGGGAGCGCACCTGGAAGTGGTCCGACGACCGGCGGCGCGGCGGGCAGCGGGTCCGACCCCATCGGACCACTCGGCACGGCCAGTGGGCCTTCCGGCTTGACGACCGGCGGCGGAACCGAGGCGACCAGTGGCGGCGTGTATGCGGCCGTGGTGTTGCCTGCGATTTCCTTGGACGCCGAGCCGGAGTTCCGGGCCTGGTCGGCCGTCACCACCATCGCCACCACCGCGCCGGGGATGGTCGTCTTGAACTTCGCCGTCCGCTTCTGGATCGCTTCGGCCGGGGCCAGTTGCCACTGCGCGTCGGGGGTCGCCGCCGACCGCACGTACACCGCCGTCGCGCCGTCGTTCGGGTTCTTGTCGTCCACCGTCCACTCGAGCGCGATGTCCTCGCCGGTGCGGGTCGCGGACGTGACCTTCACCACCGGCGGGGTGGTGTCGATGATCACCTTCATGGCCGGCAGCACCTGCGACACGTCCGGCGGGTCGAGACGGCCGTCGGTGTACTGCGTGACCATGTTCACCCAGTACATCCCGTCGCCCCTCTCCTTGAAGACGAGGCTGTCGGCGTCGGCCTTCCGCGACTCCATGATCTCCCACAACTGCCCCTTGTCGCGGGAGAACCACAGTTGCAGGGACTGGATTTCCGCGCGGCGGCCGGGCTTCACCTCGACGGGGATGGCGAACGACTTCTTGCTCGTCACCTCGGCCACCGGTTCGGCCGGCGGGGTGGGCGACTGGCTCAGCCCGGTGGCCAAGCCGAGCAGGGTGAGAGCGGTCAGGTTCATGACGATCCCCCTCCCGAACGGCACGGCCGGCGCGGCCCGTCGAACGGTCGTATCGCCTGTATCGGTCGGGGTGGGGGTGGGGCTTGAGTTTTTCCGGCCGGCGTGGCGGAATTGCTCAAGTCCGCTCACTCCTCGTCGCGCTTGGCCGGCGGCTTCGGGAACATCTCCCCGCACACCTGATAGCGGAAGTTGCCGATGACCAGCTCGTCGCCGGGGTACAGCCGCCCCTCGACGACGCGGAGGCCGTTGATCTGGACGCCGTTCGTGCTGCCGAGGTCGCGGATGACGAGGTAGTCCTGCACCTGGGCCAGCACGCAGTGCCGCCGCGACACCTTCTTCGAGTTCAACTGCACGTCGCACTCCTGGTGCCGCCCGAACAGGAGAATGGGCTTGTCGATGAGGATGCTGGGGCCGTCGGACAGGGAGAGCAGGTGTGCGGGCATGGGCGCGACGGCATGGCGGTGGGAGTGTTGACCCTCGTTATACCACGAAACCGCCCCGCGCGTCAGTCTCGGCAGAGCAACCCGATGGCCTCCCGCGCCTTCACGTCGGCGGCCTTCCACTTGGCGACCTCGGACACCAGCTCGCCCTCGGCCTTCAGCGCGTCCAGCCGCGCCCGCCGCCGCTCGGCCTCGACCGACTGGCCGGCCTTCGCCCGCGTCTCGTACTCGTTCACCCGCTCCTGGGTCAGCTCGAACCGGCTCCGCGCCAGGCCGGCCAGCTCGCGGCCCGTCGTCCACTCGTCGGCCGCCGCGCGAATCTCCTTCACCGCCACCCGCTCGCGGTCGGCCAGCAGCGACAGCACCTGGTGCCGCAGGGCCACCGCGTCGGCCTTGGCGGACTCGCGGACCCACGGCGTCAGTGGCGGCAGCACCTCGGCGGCGGTGGACAGCACGGCCGCCAGCGGCGGGGCCAGCCCGATGAGCGCCTGGCGGATCGCCTTGACGGCGCGGGGGTCGGCGACGTTCGCCAGGGTCCGCAGCAGGTTCAATTCGGGGCGGAGTTTCAGCCCCAGTTGCACCGCCAGTTCCACGTCCAGCGGGTCCGGCACCACCCGCACTTGATCGGCCGGCAGCAGCAGCCCGGCGGTGCCGGGGTCGATGGCCAGCAGCGACTTCAACTCGCCGTTGAGGTGCTGGATGCCGGAGCGGAGCCGCGCCTGGGTGGCGAGCAGTTCGATCCGCTGCTTCTTCAGTTCGTGGGCGTCGGCGGGCAGTTTGAACCCCTTCTCCGCCAGCTTCTCGTTGACGGCCAGCAGGTCGTCCAACTCCGCGACGGTGGACTGCAACACGTCGCCCGTCAGTTCCAGTTCCAGCAATTTGTAGTAGGCGGTGAGCGCGGCGGCGGCGGTGCGGTTGCGGACTTCCTCGGCGAGGTAGTGGGCGGTCGTGGCGCGGACGGTCTGGGCCATCGCCCGCGCGCCGTCGGCGCACAACCCGCTGTGCGGGGTGGTGGCGGCGTCCAGCAAGTTGGCGATGGAGCTGTTCAGACACGCCTGTCGCCGGCAGTCCTCGGCCGTCAGTTGGTAGTAGTTGGCCGGCGGAGGTGGCGGAGTGCGGAGCGGCGGGGCGGACGGCGCGGCGGAGGCGTCCACGGGCGGCAGGGCGCGCTCGCCGAGCGGCAGCACCAGCGGCCCGCCGCGTTCGACCAGCGGCGGCGCGACGGGACGACAGCCCGCCGCGATGGCGAGGGCGATCAGTCCGTATCCGAACGCGGCTCGCATACCCGTCCCCCTGCGGAATCCGTCCGTCCGTCCTTATCGGCAGACTCGCCGCGCCGACTCGCCCGAAACCGGGGAATCGGCTCAAGTCCGGCGAGGCTGGGACGGCTGGCGAAGCCGGGGGACAAATCCTTCCACGTAGAAAGAAAGTAAATGCGAGAATGAAAATGACAAACCATCACGCGAAAGAGTGCGTAGAGGCTTCCGGCACCTCTCAAAGGTGTGGCAAACTTTAGGACGGCGGGTTCTTGAGGGAAATATCGGGCTGACGCCCCGTAGCCCGACTCGGAACGTCGGTATCACCTCGGCCAACCGACTCGGAGAGTTGGGCTACGTCGGACGCGCCGACTCGGTCGGCCATTTCCACACGCAACTGCATCACAGCCCGGCGTACCAGTCGTACCCGCGCCGCGTCCAGTAGTCGGTCGGCTTGGTCGTCAGGAAGCGGATGTCCGCCAGCCACTTGATGTTCATGATGCCGTACTTGATCGGCAGTACCAAGCGAATCGGGCCGTCGTGCGCCTCGGTCAGCGGCACGCCGTTCATGGCGTCGCACAGCAGCGTCTGCGGGTGCAGGGCGCTGGGCAGGTCGAGGGCCGACGAGTACCCGCCGTCGGGCGTCGTCAGCAGCAGGTATTGCGGCGGTGAACCGGCCGGCGGGAGCAGGTCGTAGGCGCGGAGGAAGTCGCCGAACCGACCCCAGGGGCCGGGACGGGAGCGGCGAGCGATACCGGTATTGGACGGCGGCGGCCCGGCGCGGTTACAGTCGAATCGGGAATTCGACGCGGCGCGTCGGACGCCCGGCGCTTGCGGAGATCGCCGCCGGCCGGTAGGATTTCCCCTGTCCGGCGTCCGCCCGCACCCCACCGGCTGCCACCATGCCCACTCTCATCCTCATCAAGTCGCCCGGCGGGACGCCCGCGCCCCAGACGTTCCCGCTCGCATTCTCCGGCAAGACGCAACTGGTGATCGGCCGGCAGAAGGACAAGACGCCGACCGCCGACCCGGCCGACATCGTCATCGACGACGGCAAGATGTCGGTCAGCCGGCACCACGTCGGCCTGTCGGCGGCCGGCGGCCAGTACCTCGTCCAGGACCTCAGCCGGAACGGCTCGCTGCTGAACAACAAGCCGATCTCGAAGGTGGCCCCGCAGCCGATCAAGCACGAGGACCGGCTGAAGATCTGCGACTTCCTGTTCCGCTTCGTGGACGAGCGGCAGGGCGACCGGGCGAAGCTGCCGGCCGAGTTCCTGACCGACCTGCCCGACCCGCAGGACGACGGCGGCACCGAGATGACCACGGTGCAGCACACGGTCAACCGGACGGCCGCCCAGGAGTTCCTGGAGATGCAGCCGACGGAGCGGCTGCGGGCGCTCCTGGACATCAGCACCACGCTGTCCAAGGCCATCGACATCGAGCAGCTGCTGCCGGCGCTGGTGGACACCGTGTTCGCCACGTTCAAGCAGGCCGACCGCTGCTTCATCGTCCAGATGGACGACGCCGGCCGCCCCTACGCCAAGGTGGTGAAGGCGCGGCGGGGCGGGTCCGACCACCGGTTCAGCCGGACGCTGGTGAAGAAGTGCCTGGACTCGATGCAGTCGTACCTGATCAAGGACGCGAGCAGCGACGCGGCGCTGGGGTCGGCGCAGTCCATCGCCGAGTTCCGCATCCGGTCGGTCATGTGCGTGCCGCTGGCGTCGGCCGACGGCAAGCCGCTCGGCGCGATCCTGATGGACACGCAGGACATCTCCAAGAGCTTCAGCGAGGAGGATCTGAAGCTGCTCACCATCGTGGCCAACCTGGCGTCGGTGGCGGTGGAGAAGGCGCACCTGGTGACGACCCTGCTGAGGCAGGAGAAGACGGAGCGGGAGATCGAGCTGGCCAAGCAGGTGCAGCTCGGCTTCCTGCCGCAGAAGGAGCCGGTGGTGCCGGGGTACGAGGTGTTCGGCTTCTACAGCGCCGCCCAGACGGTCGGCGGCGACTACTACGACTACATCACCCTGCCCGACGGCCGGCTGGCGGTGGTGGTCGGCGACGTGGCCGGCAAGGGGGTGCCGGCGTCCCTCTTGATGGCCAAGCTGAGCGCCGAGGTGCGGTTCTGCCTGCTCACCCAGCCGGACCCGGCGAAGGCCGTCTCCCTGCTCAGCAACCAGCTGGTGCGCGGCGGCATCGGCGACCGGTTCGTCACCCTGGCGGCCGTCATCCTGAACCCGATCACGCACGAGGTGACGGTGGTGAACGCCGGGCACATGATGCCGCTGCGGTACTGCCCGACGGCGGCCGCGTGCGAGGACTGCGCCAGCAACGACGCCACCGGGGTGCCGCTGGGCATCATGGAGGACTTCGAGTACGAGGCCGTGACCGTCACCCTGGCCGCCGGTCAAAGCCTGACCATCTTCACCGACGGCGTGACCGACCAGATGAACCCGGCCGGGGTGACGTTCGAGATGGTGGGGGTGCTGGCGGCCGTCCACACCGACGCGGCGGACGGCGGCGACCTCGGCCCCCGCGAGCTGGGCAAGAAGATCATCGCGGCGGTGCGGAAGCACGCCGCCGGCCGGCCGCAGAACGACGACATCGCCCTGGTCTCGTTCGGCCGGGTGGACGGCCCGTCGGGGCCGATCACCAGCGGCCCCCGGTCGGACGCCTGACCGCCATTCCCGATCCAGGACGACCGCCATGCCCGTCACGTTCCCCGACACCGACACCGCCACGGCCGACGGGTTGGACCTGTCCCTGGAGCCGCTGTACCACGTCGTCCTGCTGAACGACGACGACCACAGCTACGGGTACGTCGTGTTCATGCTGAAGGACCTGTTCGGCTACCCGGAGTCGAAGGGGTTCGACATGGCCTACGAGGTGGACAAGCACGGCCGCACGGTGGTGTTCACCGGCACCCACGAGGAGGCGAAGTTCCAGCAGGACCGCATCCACGCCTACGGCCCGGACCCGACCATCGCCCGCTGCGAAGGGTCGATGACGGCAGTCCTCGAACCGGCGGATTGAGGCCGTTACTCCCGTCGCGGTGGTACGCGCTATGGGATGGACCTCTGGTGAACCTCTCCCCCACGGCAGTGGGGGAGAGGTGAAGGCCCCCAGCTTTTCCGGTAGGCCGTTACGCCGCCGTGACACGGGAGCGGGTATAACCCTCCGACTCACCTCCCGCGAGGGACCCGCCCATGATCCGCGCCGTTCTCGTCACGTCGGGTCTCCTGCTCGCCGTCGCCGCGCCCGCCGCGCCCGTGCCGAAGCGGGTCGTGAAGGAGGAGGTGGCCAAGTTCTTCACCTCGGTCGAGAAGGGACGCGGGAACACGTCCGTCTTCTGGGGGTTGCCGCAAGAGGAGGTCGTCCGGGAACTGGCCACCTACTTTGAACACGAATCCAGCCTCCGGCGGTCGATGTCGGTGACTCTCGCCGCCTCGGTCGGCCGGCACGCGAAGGAACCCGCCGCCCGGTCGCTCGCCATAGACGCCCTTCTGAGACATGCCACCGGTGCCGACGGCGGGAAGAAGAGGAACGCGGTCCAAGCCCTCGACGGGCTTCTCGCCTTCAAGAAGGCCGACTTCCCACAAGCGGCCGGCGCGGCGGTCGAGAAACTCGTCCGCTCCGACGACCCGCACCCCTCGGCCCTGCTGCTGGCCGGCATACTCGGCCTGAAGTCGGTGACGGACGATCTGAAGAAGCTGTCGGAATCGATTCCGGGCCGACCGAGGTTCGAGAACCCGGCGTGGTCGGCACACCTGGCGCTCGGTCGGCTGGGAGACGCCGCGTCCGTGAAGCACTGCGTCGAGCGGATCGAGAACGAGCCGGATGCCGTCCAGCGGGAGCGGCACTTTCCCGAACTGGCGTTCCTCCGCCACGCCGACGGGCTGAAGAGCTTGACCGGATTTCTGGAGAGCGAGGCCCGGCTCCCCGGCGCGAAGCCCGCCGACCCCGGCCCCAAAGTTGCCCTCCGCGCGCTGACGGCGATGGCGGGCGTGGTCGAGGGGTTTCCGGTGACGGCCGACCTCACGCACACCTACACCGACGCGCAGCTGGCAGCCGCCCGCAAGTGGGTCAAGGACCAGAAGGAACTGAAGTGGAAGGAGTGACGCGGAGGTCAGTACGACTCGATGTCGTCCGCGTTCACCGCGAGGGTTTCGGCGAGGATTTTCAGCGTCCTTCCGTGGGGTTTTCCCACTTCGCCGCGCTCGAGGCGGGCCACAGTCTTCGCCGCGACGCCGGGGAAGTCGCTTTGGGTCAGCCGGCGCTGCATTCGCAACCGTCGGAGGGATGCCCCGAAGCTCCGTTCGGTTTCCCGCCGCTGGGCGTGCAGTTTCCTGCGGTACTCCGGGTCGGTTTCGTACAGGATCGCATCGCCGGCGGCCTCGTACTCGCCGAACGCCACCGTGCGGCCGAAGTCGGCGACCCGCGCGCGGGAGAAATCTGGCCGGAGGCCGGTACCAGAGGGGAGGAAAAGGGAGTAAGGGGCCAAGATCGCCGTCAAATCGGCTCGGCGAAGTGTGACCGTCTGCGTGACCGGATCGGTGGCGACGGCGACGAACAGCTCGGCCCGCAACTCGTCCGTCGCAAGGAGGGCGGACACGAGTTCGTCGGCCGGCAGCCAACTATACCCCGCGCCAGCGCCGACGAAAAGCTCGAACAACCCATGAAGGACGGGAACGCTTTCGGGTCGCGGCGGTGAGAGAGCGAGCAGCGACTCGTGGGCGGGCCGAGACTTGATCATACCCCGGTGCCGCGACACCGCCACGACGAGACGGTCGGCGTAGTAGGCGGACTGGGTGATCCAGGTGACATCCTTGGGGGAGTCGTCGTAGACGCGGGCGATGTCGTCGCGGCTAGCGCAGACCGAGAACCGCGCGCCAATCATGGGGCGATACGAGGTCCGGGACGGGCCGAGTAGCGCCACCTTCGACTCAGGAATCCGTGCCTTCGCCATCTCCGATCCTCCCAGGTTCGACGCTCGAAATTGGATTTTCCGGATACATTCGGTCCCACTCCGCCTGAAGCATCGTCCAGTTGTCTCGGATCGCTTTTTCCACCCCGCGGTCGATCTCCTTCCAACTCCCACCGGGCGGAACGAGAAAGTCCAGTGACCGCAGGCCGATGCGCCAAACCAAGTCGTTGTTGCGAAGCAGCGTGAGGTGTGGATCCTCCACTCGTTCCTGGTCGCGGATTTTCACCTTCCACTTTTCCGACTTCAATCGCTTCGACAACGGCAGTTCAAACGGCATGTTCTCTTCTCAAATAGTGTCCTATTACGACAAAAAGTCAAGTGGGTCATTTTTACCACAACCCGCCGTCACCGCTCACCCCCCTTCTTCCCCTTCTTCTTCGCCCCGGCCGTCGCCTGCTCCTCGCCGTCGATGAACCGCTTGCAGTCGGGCAGCGCCGCCAGGAACTGCGCGCCGTACTGCTTCGTCAGCACGCGGGGGTCGAACAGCACCACGATGCCCTTATCCGTCGCGGTGCGGATGAGTCGGCCGAACCCCTGCTTCAGCTTGATGCACGCCTGCGGGATCTGGTAGTCGAAGAACGGCTTGCCGCCGGCCGCCTCGATGGCCTCCAGCCGCGCCTCGGTCAGCGGGCGATCCGGCACCGCGAACGGCAGCTTCGTGATGACGACGTTCTGCAGCGCCTCGCCGCGCACGTCCACGCCCTGCCAGAAGCTGTCCACGCCGAACAGCACGCCCTTCGGGGCGGCGCGGAACTGCTCGATCATCCGGTTCACCGGCTGGCCGTCGCCCTGGCAGAAGAACTGGTAGCCGTTCTTGGCGAACCACGGCCGCAGGCGGTCGGCGGCCTTGTTCAACATGCCGTAACTGGTGAACAGCACGAACGCCCGGCCGGCCGTGCGCTCGATGTACTCCGGCAGCTTGTCCAGCACCGCCGCCTCGTAGGCCGCCGCCTGCGACGACGGGTCGGGCATGTCGCGGAACAGGTGCAGTTCGGCCTGCGTCTGGTAGTCGAACGGGCTGCCGAGTTGCCGCGTCTTCGACCCGTCCAGGCCGAGCCGCTTCTGAAACAGGCCGAACCCGTCGTCCCCGCCGGCGCTGAGTGTGGCGCTGGTCAGGATGACCGCCGGAATCTTGTCGTACAGTTGCTCCTTCAGCGCCGGACCGACTTCGACGGGCGCGCTCGACAGGCTCACGCGCGGCACGCGGCCCGGCCGGACTTCGACCCAGTAGACGTGCCCGGCGAGTTGCTGGCCGACCCACTCGCGGACGGATTTGGCAATGCCGATCAGCCGGTCGGCCTTGCTGGTGAGTTCGAGTTTGTCCTCGTCCGAACTGTGCGTCGCGGCAAGCTGCGTCAACTTCGAGGCGAGCTTCTCCAGTTCCTCCGACAGCCCGTCCGCGACCACGCCCGGTTGCCGCACCCGGCCGGTGCCCCGCGCCTGGCTCGCCTGCCAGTGGTGGACGGCCGCGAAGAACCGCTCGGCCCCCTGCCGCACCGCCTCCACCTTCGTGATGCTGTCCGGGTCGCCGAGGGTGGCGAGAATGCCCTTGTGGGTGCGGGCGGCGATGAGCTGGTTCAGCACATACTCGACACCGCCCTGAGAAACTGACAGGCCCAGGTGGTCGGCGGCCACGTCCTCCAGCGTGTGCGCCTCGTCGAAGATGACCGCGTGATAGTCCGGCAGCACCCCGCCCCCCTGCCGCCGGAGGGCCAGGTCGCTGAAGAACATGGCGTGGTTGACGATCAGCAGGTTGGCGGCGAACGTCGCCTTCCGCGCCCGGTAGTAGAAGCAGACGGAGTGCGTCGGGCACTTGCGGCCGAGGCAGTTGCCGCCGTCGGACTCGGCCACGTCCCACACGCTCGGCAGCGGCTGGAAGGGCAGGTCGGACTTGCTGCCGTCGGCCGTCTGGCGGGACCACCGGCCGATCTGGATGAGCTGGTCCGTCGCCGTCGGGTCGGTGAACAGCGAGCCGAGTTTGAGCTGGGCGGTTCGCAGCCGGCGGAGGCTGAGGTAATTGCCCCGCCCCTTCACCAGCACCGGGCGGAACTCCTCCGGCATCACCGATTGCAGGAACGGGATGTCCTTAGTGATGAGCTGCTCTTGCAGGCCGATGGTGTGCGTGCTGACGACGATCTTCAGGTCCGGCTTGGCGGCCAGCGCCTGAATCGCGGGCACCAGGTACGCGAAGCTCTTGCCGACGCCGGTGCCGGCCTCGACGAGCAGCGGTTTCTTCTTGGCGATGGCCTCGGCGACGGCGGCCGCCATCGCCACCTGCTGCGGGCGGGACTCGAAGGCGGGCAGCCTGGACGAGATCAGCCCGCCGGGGCCGAGGACGGAATCGGGGGTGTTCATGCGGCCATTGTGCCAGCGCGGGGCCAAAAGCGGAAGGTTGGTTGGCGCGGCTCCTGAAGTCGCCGCGAAGACTGGGTGGTTTGTCTTCGCGGCGACTTCAGGAG
>JAYTTN010000293.1:0-6596 GCA_043745295.1 Fimbriiglobus sp.
TCGCGCCGGCCTTCGGCAGGTAGACGAAGCCGAGTTCGAACGCGGCCACGCCCTCGGCGGTTTGCAGGTTCCGCGCGGCCACCTCCAGCACGCCGGGCAGCAGCGACCGCCGCATCACCGCCCGTTCCGGCGAGATCGGGTTGACGAGCTCGACGAACGCGGACGCCGCGGCGGGGGCCGGGTTCAGGCGGGATTCCACCTCCCGACTGGTCAGCGAGTAGTTGATGCACTCGGTCAGGCCGAGGTCGGCGAGCAGGTCTTGCAGCCGCTGTTCGTTCGCCAGGTCGCGGTTGCCCGACGGCACCGGCATCTCGGTGGCCAGCAGCCGCTCCGGCAGCTTGTCGTAACCGCTCACGCGGGCCAGCTCCTCGATCAGGTCGGCCGCACCGGCCTGCACGTCCAGGCGGGTCGGCGGCACCGTGGCCTTCCACCCCCACAGCGTCGGTTCCAGCTCGAATTGCAAGGCCGTTAGCACCCGCTCGACCTCGCCGTCCGGGATGTCGAAGCCGAGCAGTCGCGTGATTTCGCTGCGGTTCAAGTCGATGACCTGCGGCGGCAGCGGGGCCGGGTACACGTCCACGACGCCGGCCAGCACCTCGCCGCCGGCGTGGGCGTGGAACAGCTTCGCGGCGCGGCTCGCGGCCAGCGGTACCACCTCCGGGTGAATGCCTTTGCTGAACCGCGTGCTGGCCTCGCTGAACAGCGTGAACTGCCGAGCGGTCTTGCGGACGCTGACGAAGTCGAAGCTGGCCGATTCCAGCAGCAGCGTCGTCGTCGCGTCCGTCACTTCGGTGTCGAGGCCACCCATGACGCCGGCCAGCGCGATCGGCCCGGCGGCGTCGGCGATGACGAGGTTGTCGGGGCCGAGCTTCCGTTCCACCTTGTCCAGCGTGACGAGCGTCTCGCCGGTCGTCGCCGGACGCACCGTGATCGTCGGGGCCTTGCCGCCGGCCCGCTTCACCAGCACGTCGTAATCGAAGGCGTGCAATGGCTGGCCGTATTCCAGCATGACGTAGTTGGTGATGTCCACGACGTTGTTGATGGGCCGCATTCCGGCGCATTGCAGCCGGGATCGCATCCAACGCGGCGCGGGGCCGACCGTGATGTTGCGGATGATGGTGGCGGAGTAGCGGGCGCTGAGTTTGGCGTCCGCAATCTGCACGACGACCTTGCCGTCGATCTTGTCCGCCACGGTCGGCACGGTGCGATCCGGCTCCGCCACCGTCGCCCCGGTCAGCGCCGCCACTTCGCGGGCGATGCCGAGTAATCCCAGGCAGCGGGCCATGTTCGGCAGCACGTCGAGTTCGACGACGACCTCGCCCAGCACGTCCGCCAGCGGGGTGCCGGGGGCCGGGTCGCCGTCGTCCAGAATGATGATGCCGTCGTGGTCCTCGGCGATGCCGAGTTCGAAGTTGGACATGCACATGGCATCGTTCGGGATGCCGCGCAACACTTTGGGCTCCAGCGTGAAGACCGTCTTCTTGCCGTCCTTGTCGTTGTAGAAATACCGGCTGCCGCGCAACCCCAGTACCACCTTCATGCCGCTCTGGCCGGGGGCGATGTTCGGCGCGCCGGTCACGACCGTCTTCGGTTCGGTCGCGCCGTAGTCCACCGTCACCAGCTTCAGCTTGTCGGCGTCCGGGTGCTTCTCGATCGTCAGCACTTTCGCCACCACCACCTTGTCCGCGTCCCACGGCAGCCCGGCGTCGGCCGGCTTCACCCGCAGCCCGTCCGGGGCCGGCACGCCGAAGAGCTGCACGCCCGACGACTCCAGCCCGGCGAGCGTCAGCCGCTCGACGAGGGCGGCCGGGGCGGGCAAGGGGACGTATTCCTTCAGCCAGTTCAACGGCACGCGCATGACGGGTTCCTGTTGCGAGGGTAGTCACCATGCTACATGACGCCGCACCCCCCGGCACGGGTTCGGGGCGCGCGGCAGGCCGGGAAGACGGGTTGTCGTTCGGATGCGTTATTCGTCCGGGTAGAATTGGCCGACGACGGAGGCGGCTTCGCCGGGAAGCGACGGCGAGCGGAGGAGCTTGGTGAGGACGGCCGAGCCGCGGACGGCCGGCACGTCGGGGAACTCGACGAAGGCGTGGCCGGTCGTCACCGGGGCGTCGAGCGTGCAGACTAGGCCGGTGTCGGTGACGGTGCGGCAGCGGCCGCGCACCGGGCGGAGGACGCCGCCCCCGTCGTCCACCGGGTACAGCCGCACGGGATTGCTCGACCCGAACGCCGACAGCGCCGGCCGAACGGTCGGCTGGAATCGCGTCTGCAAGTCGCGCAGGAGCTGCCGCACCAAGTCGCCGTTGGCCGTCTCGGCGCGGCCCAGCCACTCGCCGACCATCTCCCCGACCGCCGCCCGCCCCGGCCGGTCGGGCACCTTGACGTTCACCACCATCGAATCGGCGGTGCCGCTCAACTTCGCCCACAGGCTGGCCGTCACCGTGCGGTGGACGACGAACGACCCCGGCCCGGTCGGCGACCACATCATCTCGCCGGTGGCGCACGCGGCCGTCAACTGCGCGGCCACGAATTCGGCGTCGGCGGTGAACTGGCACACCCACTTGCCCGCGCCGGCCGCCCGCGGCGGGGCTTGCGGGTCAGTCGTCTCGGCCGACGGCCCGACGGCCTCCAGGAGGGCGTCGAGGAAGGCGGCGCGGCGGCCGCCCGACTCCGTCGTCGGGTCCGCGCCGGTCAGCCGGGCGACGGACGTGATCACCCGCAGGCGGGGCACCACCACGCGGGCCGGCAGCCGCATCGTCGGCGACTCGACGGCGGACGTTTCCGCTTCCTGCGGAACGGGCGCAGCCGCCGCCGGCGGCGCGGCCGGCACTCGCCGGTGCATGTGCCGGATCAGCCCGCTCCGCGTCACCGGCACCGAGTCGGCCGCGTCCGACATCCCCAGCAACTCCCGGAGGAACGCCAGACACGACGGGAACCGCTCGGCCGGGTTCTTGGCCAGCGCGCGGCCGACGGCTCGGCGATCCGCGAACGGCAGCGGCGTCAGGTCCGGGACGCCCGTCGAGTGCATCAGGATCAGGTCGCGGATGGTCTTGGCCGCGTAGGGGAACGTGCCGGTCAGCATCTCGTGGTAGACCAGCGCCAGACTGTACTGATCCGACCGCGGGTGGACTTGCCCGTCGATCACCTCCGGCGGCGCATACCGGGGGGTGAGGCTCGTTGACATGGTCCCGGAGCGGCCGCCGCCCTGTTCGAACCGCCGCACCAGCCCGAAGTCGCCGAGTTTGGCGTGCCCGCCGACGAGGAACAAGTTGCCCGGTTTCACGTCCAGGTGTTGCAGCATGTGCCGGGTGCCGATGGTGTCCAGCGCCTCGGCCACGTCGGTCAGGTAGCCGAGCAGCTCGTCGCGGGGCACCCCCGGCTGGCCGGCCTTGCGGCACTCCTTGAACCGGTCGCGCAGGTTGCGGTCGGCCAACTCCATCACCATCAGCAGCTCGCCGCCGACCATCTCGACCCGCTCCAGCATGAGGAGGAACGGGTGGCGGATCAGTTTGATGTGCTCGAACGCCTCGAACTCCTGCCGCAGGGCGACCTCGCGGTCCAGGAAGTTGTCGAGGTCGGGGAGGACGAACTTGATGGCCTTGGGCAGGCCGCCGGGGGCCTCGCACTTCCAGACCTCGCCGAACCCGCCGCGGCCGAGCGGCTCGACCAGCCGGTAGCCGGGCAGCGGCTCCGCGCCGGGAGCCTTGGGGATCGATCGAGTTGGGATGGGGACCGACGCCACGGACACGACCGCCCTCCGCCCGTTGACAGTCAGGCGAGTGGGGGGTGTTAGCCCCCTGTTGGCTTGAAGGGAACAGGGGGCTGACGCCCTCCGCTCGCCAAGAGACTAGTTCAGGAAGTGCGCATCGGCGCGAGCGTGCGGCCGGTCGGAAGTGTCTTTCCGGCAACGGGTTCGCGCCGGCGGCGGGTTTTCGGCCCTCACCCGTACACGCTGCCGAGGGTGGCGCGGAAGCGGTCGCGTGGAAAGCTCGCGCGAAGATTGCCGCGAATCGGCACAATCCCCTTGACTCGCCCCCCCGTATCATGTCCTCCGGCAGTCGCGCTTGACACCACCCGGAGAACCCACCATGATCCGTCAACTCGTCCTGTCGGTGGCGACGATCCTCGGCCTGACGACGGTGGCGATGGGGCAATACCCCGGACCGCAACAGCCGCCTCCTGCCGAAGTCCGTCTCGTCATCTACCCCGACACGTCGTGCGAGCCGGACTCCTGGAAGATGAACTTCTCCGGAACGTGGTCAACGATCCAGTACTGGACGACCGCGGACTTTCAGGTCATCCTAATGCCGAAGCTCGGTGGCATCTCCCGCGTATGCACCGGCAGTTCGACAGTCCCGGGAGAGTGGACGGCGAAATCGAGCGAAGGAATTCCACCCGGTGCCTACACCGCCTTCGTGATCTCAAAAGGTTGGGACTCACGGATGGACAAGAGCAGTGCCGGGGATTACTGCTCCAAGGTCATCGACGTGACCAGCCCAACTCAGATCGCGGGCGCGACGATCAACCCACCGGCGGCCGACGCGCCGATCGGCACGTTCCGTTTCGGTCTGGATGGCCCGACCCGCACCTCTGAGCAAAGAATGGCCGGGGCAGCCGAGGCAGCGAAAGTTGGCAACGATCCGCAAACCGAAACAGTGTTCAGACCCACCTCTGCAACGATGGTACTGCTGCCGACCGACGGCGGAAAATTTTTGCGGATCCAGTCCGCGACGTGGAATAACACTGTGGCGACAATCTACAGCCAACCCCTCAACGCCAATCCAAAATACAACGTGTATCTGCACGTAAACTGCTACCAGAAGGTCAACACGATAGTGATACCTGGCGATTACACCATCACGACCGCGATTGCCAAAGACCGGTAGTGTTGGGACTGACAAGGATGACCGGACCACACAAGCAGAGGATTTGCGCCCATGACCACGCACCGTTCCCGCCGCGCCGCGACCCTCGTCGAGTTGCTCCTCGTCATCGGGTTGCTCGCGCTGCTCGTCGGCCTCCTGTTGCCGGCCATTCAGAAGGTCCGTGATGCGGCCGCGCGGACGACCAGCATGAACAACCTGAAGCAAATCTCGCTGGCATGCCACACGTTCGCGGACGGGAACGGCGACCGGCTGCCTTACGATCAGGACTACATCGTCGCGGGACGGAACCTGGGCTACGTCACCGCGATGGCCAGTCTGCTGCCGTATCTCGAAGCCCGGTCGACCCGGACCTACACCAAGGTCTTTCTCAGTCCCGCCGACCCGACGCTCAAGTATGCCGGCCTCCGCCGCGCGCCGGACGAACCGCCGGACGCCGGGAAGCTGTATCGGCACACGAGCTACGGTTACAACTACCAGGTTCTCGGCGGCTACACCCCCAAGACGATGTCCTCGGCGATCCCGGACGGCTTCTCCCAGACGCTCTTTTTCGCCGAACACTACAGCCACTGCGGGTCCGGCGGGAAGTACTTCGACTGGTATTCGGCACGGGACGAAGGGTCGATCGCCGGTGAGCTTCCGCCCTACTTCGCCCGTTCCACGACCGGCGAAAACACGGACATAGTAATCGGAGCAGGGGGGCGGGTGTCGAGAGTGACGGACCCGCCGTACACCTTCCAGGTGCAGCCGTGTACGGAGTTTGTGACCATTTATGACCAGGACAGGCTCCGGCGGGAGAAAGGCGTGTCGTTCCTCAAGGCGTGTGGCGGCCGGCCGCAGTGCGAACCGGACAGGGCGCAGACGCCGCACGCCTCCGGCATGTTGGTCGGGATGGGCGACGGATCGGTTCGCACCCTGAAGGGCACCATCGCCGTTGCGACCTACTACGCCCTCGTCACGCCGGCCGGCGGCGAGGTGCCGGGCGACTGGTGAGACCGAACCCAATTGAACTGTTGCCTTGTCTTGTTAACCCGCCACTCGTCACCCGTACACGTTGCCGAGGGTGGCGCGGAAGCGGTCCACGGCCGTCCGCACCTCGGTGGTGGCGGCCTCCTGGGAGTCCCATCCCAGCGGCTCGACGGTCACTCCTTCCAGCGTCTTGTAGGTGCTGAAGAAGTGTTCCACCTCGCGGAGGAAGTGCGACGGCACGTCGGCCAGCGCCTTCATGTGGCCGAACAGCGGGTCCTTGTGCGGCACCGCCAGCAGCTTGAAGTCGTTGAACCCCTTGTCCTTCATGCGGAAGATGCCGACAACGCGGGCCTCGATCAGGCAGCCGGGGAACGTCGGCTCGTTCACCATCACCAGGATGTCCGACGGGTCGCCGTCCTCGGCCAGCGTCTGCGGGATGAACCCGTAGTCGCCGGGGTACATGCTGGAGCTGTACAGGTAGCGGTCCATCTTGATCAGACCCGTCGCCTTGTCCACCTCGAACTTGGTGCGGCGGCCCTTGGGGATCTCGACGATCATGTTGACGACGGCCGTCTCGCCGGTGCCGGGCGGGATCATCATGAAGTCGCGGACGTAATCGCGGCGGCCGAGCATGGGCGAAACCCCGGTGGGAGAGCGGACGGGGGTATTCTATCAGGGAACGCGGTGTCATGTGGCCCGCTCCCCGCGGTCGCGGCGAAGACGGTCCTCTCTTCGCCGCGA
>JAYTTN010000294.1:0-6593 GCA_043745295.1 Fimbriiglobus sp.
CGCGGCGGGCTGACAAAAACGCCGCGACACCTGCCCGAAGTCCGCTCGAGCCGGAACGCCCGCCTCGACCGACCGGCGCGGGGGCGGCCCAGCGACCGACCGGTCGCGATTTCGGCCGAGAGGAACCACCGCGAGCGGGGACCGGATGTCGCGCGACAACCCTAGTAATCCCCAGGTGTGATTTCGCCGCCGCTGCGCGACGCGAGCGCCTCGAGAAGCGTGGCACCGCCCACCGGCTGGTTGCCGGCCGAGTACGCGATCGACCGGACGCTGCCGTCCCCCATGCCGAAGAAGCCGCCGCCGGCGTGGAACGAGTTGACGGCGTTGAACGCGCAGTTGTCCTGCACGTCGCTCGGCCGGTAGGGGGCCGGGTTCGGGCAGTTTCCGTTGACGCCGGAGCTGTAGATCTTCCGGTCGCCCCGCACCGGCGTGAGGCCGTCCTGGATGCAGCACGCCGAGTCCCACCACCCCCACTGGCCGTCGGCCGGCGGCGGTCGCTCGGCCAGCAGAATGGTGTTGCTCAGCCCGTCCGTCACGTCCGACGCCGACACTTTGAACGCCGCTTTCGATTTCGAGTCGTCCACGATGATGCCGTTGTTCTGGCTCGCCGGATTGGAGTAGACGCCGACGTACCACGTGAACCCGTACTTCGGCACGGTGTACGTCTGGCCGCGCGGGTCGGACGGGCAGCCGAACACTTTGACGGCGTCCTGGACGCGGGCGTTCGGCTGCTCGACGTACGGCGCGATCTGCCGCAGCCACGACTCGTAGGTGCCGCTGTGCCAATTGCTGAGGTTGCCGGCGGGCTGGGTGTCGATTCCCGTACTGCCCCTCGGTCGGACGGTCGATCGCGGAAATACGTCGAACGTGCCCTGGTAGTTGTGGCACGCCAGCCCGAGTTGCTTCAGGTTGTTCCGGCACTTCATCAGTTCGGCGGCCTGGCGGACTTTTTGCACGGCCGGCAGCAGCAAGCCGATGAGGATGGCGATGATGGCAATCGCCACCAGCAGCTCGATGAGCGTGAACGCGCGGCGGGCGACCGAGGGAAGGCGGAACGACGACATGGGATGATCCTGACGGGAAAGAGATGGCATCGGGACGCGCTCGTCATTCCCCGCCGGCGAGGAGTTCGTTCGCCTGCTCGCGGGCGGCGCGGGCCGCGCCGGGGTCGTTCGACTGGAGGTGAACCGCCTCGAGTTCGACCAGGAGGGCGACCCGCGCCGGCGTCGGCGGAACGGTATCCAGCCCGCGCCGCAGATCCCGCATGGCGGCGGCGAGATCCCCGCCGGCGCGGGCGCACCGCGCGCGGTACAAGTAGCTCCACGCGAACCGGGGCCGCTGGGCGACGCACGCCGTCAGCCCGGCCTTCGCCTCGCCGAACCGGTTGAGGTGGAAGGCACTCAATGCCGCGCCGAGGCGGGCGGCGAACTGCTCCGGGTCGGCGTCGAGAACCGCGTCGAACGCGGCGGCGGCGGCGGCGAACTCGCGGGCGCGGAGGTGATCGAGACCGGCGAACAGCCGGGCCGACGTGTCGTCCGGCGGCAGTGCGTCGGCCCGGTCGCGCTCGGCCGCGGCGTCGGCGGCTCGCCCGGCCTGATCGAGGTAAACGGCGCGGCGGGTGCGGAAGAGCCGGGACGTGGCCCCCGGTTCCGCGTCGAGCCGCGCGACCGCCGCCGTCGGGCCGGACTCGGCGCGGAGGAGTGCGGCGTCGAGCAAGGCGAGCCGCTCGCGTTCCGCCCGCCAGGTCGGGTCGTTCGGCAGGGTGAAGCTCAGCGCGGTGGCGACGGCGGCGCGGGCGCGGCGGATCGACTCCCCGGGCGTGCCGTCGAGGAGAAGGCTCTGGAACACGGCGTCGTCGCGCCTCTCGTCGAACAGGCGGGGCGGGGTCCGCTGCTTCCAGTGATGCCGGTTGGCGGCGCGGCGGGCGTGGTCGAGCCAGCCGGCGACGTGCAGTTTCCGGTCGGCGAGCGCGGGTTCGCCCTCCACCAGCGTCAGCGCGTCCACGAAGAGCGCTTCCGCCCCGGCGTCGTCGCCGGCGGCCAGCGCGTCCTGCCCGCGCGCGACGGTCCCGTCCACGGCCGCGCGGGCGGTGGCGATCCGCTCCTGCTTCATGCGATCCGCCAGCACGGCCGCGACGCCGCCGCCGACCGCCGCGAGGACTGCCACGAGGAGCAACGCGGCGGCGGTCGGCCGACGCCGGCACCACTTCCACGCCCGTTCCCACGGCGGCGTCGGGCGGGCCGCGATCGGCTTGCCGTCGAGAAACCGCCGGAGGTCGTCGGCCAGGGCGGCGGCGGAGGGATACCGGCGCTCCGGCTCCTTGTTCAAACAGGCGAGGCAGATCGTTTCGAGGTCGCGGGGGATCGTCGGCTGGAGGGTTCGCGGCGACCGGGGGTCGGCCGAGCGGATCAGGTTCAGCGTCTCCAGGAAGCCGGCCGAGACGAACGGCACCTGCCCCGTCAGGCACTCGTACAGCAGGGTGCCGAGGGCGTACACGTCGGTGGTCGGGCCGACGAGGTCGTGCCGGCCGGCGGCCTGCTCCGGGGCCATGTAGCGGGGCGTGCCGACCGGGTCGCCGGTGCGGGTGGCGTCGCGGGGCAGCTCGTGGTCGTCCGCCGCGAGCAGTTTGGCCAGCCCGAAGTCGGTCAGCTTGGGGGTGCCGTCGGCCGCGAACAGGACGTTCGCCGGCTTCAGGTCGCGGTGGATGACGCCGTGCGCGTGGGCGTGGTGGACGGCCGCGGCGAGGGCGGCGATCAGTTCGGCGGCGGCGCGCGGGGCGAACGGCAGCCGCTGGAGCCGCTCGGCGAGCGTGCCGCCGGTGGCCAACTCGAGGGCCAGAAACGGCACCCCGTCGCGCTCGCCGACTTCGAAGATCTGGACGATGTTCGGGTGCTGGAGGCGGGCGACGGCTTCGGCCTCGGTGCGGAACCGGGCCACCTCGCGGGGCGACGGCCGCCGCTCCGGGGCGAACGTCTTCAGCGCGACGAGGCGGCGGAGGCGGCGGTGCCGGGCCTCGTACACCACCCCCATGCCGCCCCGCCCCAGCAGGTCGAGAACGTCGTACTCGGGCAGGTCGGGCGTCGCCTCGGGCGGCAACGACGGCGTCTCCGGGAGCGTGTCCGCGACGGCAACGGCGGCGGTCTGGGAGAGGACCGGGTCGGCCATCGCGTCGTGGACTTCGAAGTGCAGGTCCAGTTCCTCGCGGAGGTGCGGGTACCGGCCGGCGTACTCCGCCCGATCCGCCTCCTCGCCCAGTTCCTCGCGGAGGACGATCTCGTTGTAGATCAGGTCGAGTTCCGTCTCCGGGTCGTCGCCGAGCCGGGCACCGCCGAGCAATTCCCCGACGGCCGGCCGGGAGCCGCCGCGCCACGCCTGGGCTTGGCGGTCGAGGAGTTGGTCGAGCTGGTGTCGGGCGAGGTCAGGCATCGTCGTCGTCCTCCAGGCCGAGGGCGGCCATCACCCGGCTCAGCGCCCGTGTCAGCTTCTTCCGCAGCGCCACGTCCGTCCCGCCCAGCTCGTCGGCCAGGTCCTGCCAACTCCGCCCCGCGCCTCGCTGCTCGGCCAGGTACAGTTCGGCCGGATCGAGCCGCGCGCGGACCTTTTCGAGAATCTCCCGCGCCGACGCCTGCTCGCTGGGGTCCGAGGCGTCGTCGGCGACCGCCGGCCCGCCGTCGCCCGCCGCCGTGTCCCGGCGGATGTCCCGCCGCTTGGCCCGCAGCCGGTTCGCCTGGTTGGTCAGCTTGTTCCGGGCGATGGCGGTGAGCAGGTTGAGCAGTTGCGCCGGGGTATCCACCTCGTACTGGCCGAGGGCGGTGCGGACGAAGAAGCTGGCCAGCACCGACTGGCACACGTCGGTCGAGTCGAGCAGCCGCCGCATCCCGGCGTCGCGGAGGCGGATGCGGACGACCCGCCGGATGGTGGGCTCGTACCGGCGGACCAACTCGGCCGCCGCGTCCGGGTCGCGGTCGCGGACCCGACGGATGAGGTCGCGGAAATCCGGGCTGTCCTGCAACGCGAAACTCCGGAGAACCAATCGGACGTGACCGATCAGTTTACCTCCCTCCGGACCACCTACAACCCGACCCGGCCGTCGCAGGCCGCCCACCGGACCAGATCACGAACCGGCGGCGGACGGGACAGGAAATGGGGAAACTTCCCCGAACCGGCGATTTCCGTGTCCCATGCCGGCGCGGCCGCAGATAGGGTGAGTGTCGGTTCGCCCCACGTCCCTGTCACGTCACGGTAGTCCTGGACGGGGTGAAGTACGTGATCCGCACCAATGGGGCGTGTCATTTGCGCCGCCATTTGGGGTGGCTATTCCCGATGAGTGGCGACACGTTCGCGCTTCCCTCATTCTCAAGGGTTCACATATGTCCCGCTCCGTATCGCGCCTGTCCTGCCTCGCCCTCGAAACCCGCGCCGTCCCGGCCGCGTTCACCCTGTCCGCCGACTCCATCGCCGTCGCGCCGGAGGACGGCGGCATCCCCCGCGTCAAGATCATCGACCCGAAGACCGGCGCGGACATCGGCGAGGTCGATGTGTACGACGCGGGCTTTCGCGGCGGCGTGCGGGCGGCCACCGGGGACGTGACCGGCGACGGGGTGAAGGACTTGGTGACGGCGGCCGGGCCGGGCGGCGGGCCGCACATCAAGGTGTACGACGGCAAGACCGGGACCGAGATCCGCAGCTTCTTCGCCTACGTGCCGGAGTTCCGCAACGGCCTGTCCGTGGCCGTCGGCGACGTGAACCGGGACGGGTTCGCCGACATCATCACGGCGGCCGGCCCCGGCGGCGGGCCGAACGTGCGGGTGTTCGACGGCCGCTCCGGGACGCTCCTGACGAGCTTCTTCGCCTACGACTCCGGCTTCACGGGCGGCCTGAACGTCGGCAGCGGCGACATCGACGGGGACGGGTACGCCGACATCGTCACCGGCGTCGGGTCGGGCGGCGGCCCGCACGTCCGCGTCCTGAGCGGCCGGGACGGTGGCGAGCTGCGGAGCTTCTACGCCTACGCCCCGACCGTCACCGGCGGGGTGAACGTGGCCAGCGGGGACGTGGACGGCGACGGTCGGGACGACCTGGTGATCGGGGCGGGCAAGAACGCCGGCCCGCACGTCCGCGTCCTGAGCGGGCGGGACGGGGCCGAGTTGCGGAGCTTTTTCGCCGACGACATCGCGTTCACCGGCGGCGTGCGGGTGTCCTCGTTCGACGTGAACGGGGACGGGATCGACGACATCCTGCCCCGCACGCGGCACGGCAGCGACGTGGCCCAGTTCGTCTTCGACAGCCGCTCCGGCACCCAGACCCAATCGTTCATCCGCAAGGTGGACGACAACCCGTCGGCGAGTGACCTGATCGAGGGGTCGGGGCGAAACAGCGGGTCGAACTCGAACAGCGGGTCGGGGGCGACGGGCGGGGGCGGGACGACGACCGGCGTGACGAAGGTGGAAGGCACCATCGCGGCGGTGAACGTGTCCGCGCGGATCGTCACGCTCCGGTTCGGCAACGGCACCGCGCGAAGCGTGACCGTGGCCGCGTCCGCCAAGATCGAGCGGAACGGCGCGGCCGCGTCCCTGGCCGCGTTCCTCGTCGGCGACTTCGGCGAAGCGAAGCTCGGGGCGGACGGCGCGGCGTTCAAGGTCGAGGCCGTCGGCTGAGCGACCGGTCGGCAAGGCGGACGGGACGCGAAATGGAAACTTCCCCGAACTGCGATTTCCGTGTCCCGTGCCGGCGCGGCCGCGGATTGGGTGGGTGTCGGTTCGCCCCACGTCCCTGTCACGTCGCAGCGCTCGCCTGCGACCGGAGACTCTCCATGTTCCGTTCCTGGGTCCGCCGCCTGACGACCCGCCCGTCGCGGGCCGCCCGCCGCTCGACGCTGCCTCAGCCGAAGGGCTTCCGGCCGTTCCTCACCGACCTCGAAGGCCGCGACGTGCCGGCGTTCCTGACGCCCGTCGGCATCGCCGCCGGCGCGTCCGAAGGCGCGGTCGTCATCGGCGACTTCAACGGCGACGGCAAGCAGGACATCGCCGTGTCCAACGTCAGCGGCGGCATTAGCGTGGCCCTGGGCAACGGGAACGGCACGTTCCAGGCCCCCATCGTTAGCGCGTCCACGGCCGGGTCGTGGGCGATGGTGGCCGGCGACTTCAACCACGACGGCAAGCTCGACCTGGCCGCCAACTCCATCGGCGGGACCAGCATCGACATCCTGATGGGTAACGGCGACGGGACGTTCCTGCCGCGGGTGTCCTACGCGACCACCGCCTACGCCAACCGGCTGGCCGTCGGCGACCTGAACGGCGACGGCTTCGCCGACGTGGTCGGCGTGTCGTCCATCGGGGTCGGCACGGCGTTCGTCCTCCTGAACGCCGGCACCGGGACCGGCACCTTCGCGCCGGTCCAGAACTTCGTCGCCGGGCAGGGGGCGGTTGATGTCAAGGTGGCCGACCTCGACCGGGACGGCAAACTCGACCTCGTCGTCGCCAACCAGAACAGCTTCGGCGGCGTCAGCACCCTGAAGGGGAACGGCGACGGCACCTTCCAGGCCCCGCACAGCTACTACGCCAGCACCGCCCCCTACCGCGAGACCATCGGCG
>JAYTTN010000295.1:0-6586 GCA_043745295.1 Fimbriiglobus sp.
ACTCCCTCGCGGTCGCGGCTCGCCAGAACCGGCTCCCGCCGAGCCGCGTGAGGGGGTTGGCGGCTCGGCGGGAGCCTCGCCCTCCCAAGAATGCCACTCCCTGACAGTCGCGGCTCGCCAGAACACCTCCTCGCCCTCGGACGTTCCGCGCTGCCAGAACGGTTGCCGCACCCGGCTCGGCGATTCCACCCGCCGCTTCCGCTTGCACCGCCGGGCGCGGTGTCCGAAAATCCGGGCGGCCCCTTTCCCGCGGATGCCACCCATGAACACGACCTTCACGACGCGCGGCTTCCTGCCGCAAGCCGACCCGCTCCAGAAGCTGCCCGCCGCGTTCGAGCGGCTCGACACCCTCGGCCGCGACCTGCCGAGCCTGCTGGAAGACAAGGACGCCCGCCAGTACCTCCGCGCGTTCGACGTGCCGCCCTGGCCGGCCGACGCCGTTTCGTCCGCCGACCTGCCGGCGCTGCGGCTGTACTACGTCCGCCTGGGGTTCGCCGCGTCCGGGTACGTCAACCAGGTCGGCCAGCCGCCCGCCACCACGCTGCCGAAGAACCTGGCCGTGCCGCTGTGCCGCGCGGCGAAGCTGCTCGACCGCCCGCCGATCCTCAGCTACGACGGCTACGCGCTGTTCAACTGGAAGCGGTTCGACCCGGCCGGTCCCATCGCACTCGGCAACATCGACACCGTCCAGAACTTCGTCCACCTGTATGACGAACACTGGTTCATTTTAGTTCACGTCGAAATCGAGTTTATTGCCGCCGAGGCGCTGGACGGCATCGCGGCGTGCGCGGCGGCGGTGACGGCGGGCGACGGCGCGGGCGTGACGGCGGCGCTGTTCCGCATCGCCGAGGCCGTCCGCAAGATGGGCACCGTCCTCCGCCGCATCCCGGAGAAGATGGACCCGCACGTCTACTTCCGCGCCTTCCGGCCGTACATCCGCTTCTTCGAGAACGTGGTGTACGAGGGCGTGGACCAGACGCCGGCCAGCTATCGCGGCGAGACCGGCGCGCAGAGCAGCGTCATCCCGGCGCTGGTGGCGGTCATGAAAGTGCCGCACGCATCGTCCCTGCTGATGGACCACCTGTCGGACATGCGGCGGTTCATGCCGGCCGACCACCGCCGGTTGCTGGCCGAGATTTCCGCCATGCCCGACCCGCGACCGCTGGCCCGCGCCGACGCCTACAACTCTGTCTTGGAAGAGATGGCCGAGTTCCGCGAGATCCACTTCGGCTGGGCCGACCTGTACATCCACCAGCGGGTGGCCGACCCGCGCGGCACCGGCGGCACCCCGTACCGCCAGTGGCTCCAGCAGCTCATCGACGAGACCCGCGCGCACCGGATGTGAGTCAGCGGATGTCCAGGACGCAGTCCGCCAAGCCGTACTCCTCGACGACCCGCAGGCGGAATTCCTTGCCGAACACCGCCGACTTCACCCACCCGCCGCTCGGCTTCGCGACCCGGTATGCCTTCTTGCCACGGATGAAGATGTCGAACCGAATCTCGTCTCGGTCGCGGGCGTCGATGAGCCAGTATTCGGGGATACCGGCGGCGAAGTAGATGTCCTTGAGCCAGTCGGTGTCCTTGTCGATCGAGGTGCGGCTGACAACCTCGACGACCAGGTCCGGCGTGCCGAGCAGTTCGGTGGCCACGCCCTTCGGCCCGGCGGTGAACTCGATCCGCTCCGCCGCGATGGACTCCGCCGATACGAACGTGGCGTCCGGTTCGGTGCTGGCCTCCGCGTCGAGGCTCGTGTACCGCATCCCGTCCGGGTACAGGACGCCGAGTTTGTGCGCACGGACGTAGTTGCCCAACGCCAGGTGGAAGGCATATTTCACCCGGTTGTGGCTGAACACTTCTTCCATTTCGTAGTCCACCCAGACGTGTCCGTGGAGGTAGTGGATGGGCAGCTTCTCCGGCAGGTCCGTGTTGTGGACCCACTCGCGGAAGGACGCCAGGTCGTCGATCCCGTCGGGGATGACGAACGGTTCGGTGCCGAGGACGGCGGCCAGGGCCATGACGGGTTCCTCCAATGTCCGATGCGGCGGGTGGACTCCGCCGCGCGTTCACGGTTAGTATTCTACCAACCGAGGGCCGCCGCCATGACCGCCGCGAAACGCACCATCTACTACGACGGCCTGTGCCAGCTCTGCTCGCGAGAGATCGACACGTTCCAGGTTCTCGTCAAAGACGGCAGCCTGGCCTATGTGGACATCTCGCTGCCCGATTTCGACGCCGCCGCGCACGGCGTCGATCCGGTCCTGGTCAACCGGCACATGCACGTCCGCGACGAGGAGACGGGCCGGATGCTGATCGGCGTGGACGCGCTCCTGGGCATGTGGGAGTGCGTGCCGGGGTTCCGCTGGCTGGCGTGGCTGTCCCGCCTGCCGGTGCTGCGGCAGATTTCCGACGCGGGCTACGAGGTGTTCGCCTGGGTCCGCCCGAAGCTGCCGAAGCGGACGCGCGACCTGTGCGACACCGGTCGGTGTGCGGTGTGACGAGTGGCTGCGGCCGCGTCATGCGTCGCAGAGAGTGACGACGAGCCGCTTGCCGACGACATCGGCGTAACGGGAAAGGGTTCCCAACGTCGGCTCGGCCGACAGCGAGGCGACCGCGTCGAACCCGACTTGTGCGGCAACATCCGGAAGGCTCAACCCCTTGGCGGTGCGAGCCGATTCCAACTCGGCGAGGACGGCATCCACGCGGGCCCGCGCGGCGGCCCGTTCCACGTGACGCGCGACCAACTCCGGCAACTCGCCGGCCACCTGCCGCCGAACCGCGTCGTACTTCGCCGCTTCCTCGGCCGTCAACTTCCGGTCGCGGGTGATTCGCGTCATGGCTTGTTCCTCTACTGGACATCGTAGGCGGTGATGGGATACACGGTGTCCGAATCGACTTCCTCGTACACCACGATCAAATGCCGGCCGGTACTCGTCGCACCGAACACCACGGGCCGACCGGACGAGCGACTGACATCGGCGTCCTCGGCGGCTTCCAGCACCTCTTCGACCTCCTCCTTACGTGACGCCGTGTTCGCCGCAGTGTATGACGTTCCCATCCGGGTCGTCGTCGAGATCCCACAAGATGGTGTCGAATCGCATCGGAGTTTCCCCTCGAAGTATCACACACGGTTTCCGCTCCGCCGTCAACACCCCCACTCCGCTTTCTGTTGCCCCATCCGCCCCGTCCCGTGTAGAAAGAACCGCACACCTTCGCACCCACCCCGGAGCCGCCCGCGTGCCCACCGTCATCGAACCCGCGTCCGCCGACGACGCCCGCGCCGCCGCCCACCTCCGCGCCGGGTGCGAGCGGCTGCTCGCCGAGTGCGGCAAGGTCATCGTCGGCCAGCAGGACGTGATGGAGCAGTTGCTCCTGGCGGTGCTGGCCCGCGGCCACTGCCTGCTCGTCGGCGTGCCGGGGCTGGCCAAGACGCTCATGATCCGCACCCTGGCGGACGCCATGAGCCTGAGCTTCAACCGCGTCCAGTTCACCCCGGACCTGATGCCCACCGACATCACCGGGTCGGACATCCTGTACGACGACAAGATGAGCGGCCAGCGCGGGTTCCGGTTCGTGCAGGGGCCGATCTTCGCCAACATCGTGCTGGCCGACGAGATCAACCGCACCCCGCCGAAGACGCAGGCGGCGCTGCTGGAGGCCATGCAGGAGCGGCAAGTGACCGTCGGCGGCGTGCGGCACCGGCTGCCCGACCCGTTCTTCGTGCTGGCCACCCAGAACCCCATCGAGCAGGAAGGGACGTACCCGCTGCCGGAGGCGCAGCAGGACCGCTTCATGCTGAACATCCGCATCGATTATCCCGACGAGGAGGACGAGTACCGCATCATCGAGGCGACCACGTCGCCGGTGAAGCCGCAGATCGACCGCGTGGTGTCCGCCGCCGACTTGCAGGCGATGCAGGAGCTGGTCCTGCGGGTGCCGGCCGCGCCGTTCGTCATCCGCTACGCGGCGAAGCTGACCCGCGCCACCCGGCCGAAGGTGGAGCCGAACGCCCCGCCCGCGCCCGACTTCATCGCCAAGTACGTCACCTTCGGGGCCGGCCCCCGCGCCGGTCAAAGCCTGATCCTGGCGGCCAAAGCACGGGCGGTGCTGTACGGCCGGTCGTATGTGGCCGTCGAGGACGTGCGGGCCGTTGCCCTGCCGGTCATGCGTCACCGCATCATGACCAACTACCACGCCGAGGCCGACGGCGTCACGCCGGACGAGATCGTCACCCGGTTGCTGGCGCTGGTGCCGAAGGGCGCGGACTGACCGGCGCGCCGAGGAACGACGTGAGCCGGGGCGGGCCGCCGGGCGGCAGGGCCTGAGCCGGCGGCACGAGCGACGGGGCGTGCGCGCCGCGACCGCCGGGGAGTGGCAGCTTCGACGGGACATCTTCGTTCCGTCGCTCGCGCTTCCGGCTCGGATCGACCGGTTCCGCTTCCGGGATCGGCGTCACCGGGGAAGGCACTTCGAGCGGCACCGATTCCTTCTCCGCTCCCACCGCGAGGGCGTGGCGGGCGCACACGCTCAGCAGCTTCGTCAGTTCGGCGACGGCGCGGAGGGCCGTCTTCGGGTCCGGGTCGGTCAGGTGTCGGCGGAGGGTCGCCAGGCCGACGGCGACGGCGGCGAGCAACTCGGCACCGACGGCGGCGGTTTCGGGGCAGACGTGGCGGGCCATGCGGCACCTCCCGGTGATGGTCGGATGAAGTGGACAGTTGAACCGTATGCCGTGGCCTGTCCGAAAGTCAAGGGGGCGGGGCGGAATTGCCGGAAAATCGTCCGCCCGCTATCTGGGCGAAAGTTCACTTCAGCCATTTGGCGAACCACGCCAGCATTTCGGTTCGCATCGCCGGCGTGTAGGTGTGGGCCACGTCCGGGTAGCGGACGCTCCGGAACTGGTCCGCCGCGCCGACCGCCGCGAACAGCCCGCCGGCCGTCGCTTCGATCACCTTGATCCCGTCGGCCGGGCTGCCGGGGTCCAGGTCGCCCGTCAGGAACAGCACCGGCCGCGGGGCGATGAGCGACACCACCGCCTCGGTGTCGAAGTGCTTCAGGATGCCGTCGACGAAGTAGTACACGCCGTGCTGCTTCAGTTGCCCGTGCTTCAGCAGGTTCTCGTACCGCGTCAGGCACGCCACCCCGACGACGCACGCGATGCGGTCGTCCACCGCCGCCAGCCACCAACTGCGGGTGCTGCCCATGCTCATGCCGGTCGCGCCGATCTTGCTCGCGTCCACCTCCGGCCGTTCGACGAGGTAGTCGAGCGCGACTTGATCGTCCCGCACGAACATGCCCCACAGCGTGCGGCCGAACCACAGGTGGTACTTGTGCAGGGTCGTGTGCTGGTTCGCGGTCGTCTCGGCCTTCCCGCTCGGCCCCGCGCCGGCCCGGTCGCCGTACCACGCGGCGTCCGGCGCGAAGACCACATAGCCCGCTTTCACGAACGTCTCGCCGAGCGGCTCCGCGCCGCCGTTGGTGTTGGGAATGAGTAGTTGGTTGTGGTCCACGCTCGACGAGTGCAGCCACAGGACGGACGGCGCGGGCTTCTTGAGGCCGTCCGGGATCAGCATCAGCGCGGACATTTCGCCATCGACGCCGTTGCTGATCCGCAGCCGTTCCAGCGTGAAACCCTTGCGTTTCTCGGCCGAGACGAGTTTCGCCAGCGGCTTCTTCGGGCGTTCGGTCAGGTCGCCGAGGGAGGCGATCACCTTCGCCTTCACGCCCACCCGACGGGCCTGCCACTCGTCCTCGTCCTTCGGCACCGCGAAGTCCGGGGCCGTCATCTTCTTGAATTGCTCCGGCACGGCGGCGTCGAGTTCCGCCTCGGCCTTCCGGTACGCGGCAATCGCCTCCGGCCCGCCGCCCTTCGCCGTCACCGCCTTCGGCGCGGTCAGTTGCAGGAGTTGCCGCTTGACGCTGTCCGCCACGGCGTCGGCGAGGCGCTCGTATCCGGCCGGGGTGTAGTGCGTGCCGTCCGCGCCGAGCAACTTTGCCGGGTCGCCGTCCTGCACGATTCGATACAGGTCGTTCACCGGAATGCCGAGTGGCAGCAGCGTCTCGTCGGCCGCGCGGTTGAAGGCTTTCACATCCGCGTCCAGCCGGTCGAAGTCGGCCTTCCGCTCGGCGTGCCGCTCGTCGATGATGGGCGTCGTGTTGGCGAAGATCACCCGTCCCGGCGCGACCTTCCGGAGTTCCTCGGCGATGGCCGTCAGGTTCGTGGCGTACTCTTCGACGGGCACCTGATGCGTCTTCTTCGCCTTCGACAGCTTCAAGTCGTGCAGGCCGTTGTTCCAGTGGATGACGGCCGGCTTGTGGTCGCCGACCCACTGGGCGAGGTTCTTCAGCGTGGTCGTGGTGTCGCCGCCGTTCTCCGCGCCGGGGTGGACGACCGTGGCGAGGCCGTCCAGCTTCTTCGCCACCAGCGGCGCGTAGCCGATGCGGATCGAGTCGCCGAGCAGCAGCACCGTGGGCAGTTCGCCCTTCGGTTGCGCGAACGCGGGGGAGGCGAGCAGAAGCAAGGGGAGGAGCGGGCGCATGGGGAAGGTGTCGTGAGGGGTGGGGCCGCTCCTGAAGTCGCGGCGAAGGCGGT
>JAYTTN010000296.1:0-24786 GCA_043745295.1 Fimbriiglobus sp.
GGTTGGCCCCTTGCCGGCGCGGCGGGCGAACAGGACAGCCGCACGGGGCGGATGGCTCCCGTCACTTCGCGCGGATCTTGAACAGGTGCTTGTCTCCGCGGAGGAAGATGTCGCCGTCGCTGAACGCCGGCGAGCTGAAGCACTTCTCCCCGATCAGGTTCCTGGATAAAACCTCGAATTCCGGGCCGGCTTTCAAAACGAACGTGACCCCGTCGTCGTCGGTGAAGTAGATGTTCCCGCTGGCGACCACGCCGGAGCCGGTTTGGTGGCCCCGTAGTCGCTCGTCCCACTTCGCCTCGCCGGTGCGGATGTCCCGGCAGCCGGCGATGCCCTCGTCCGTCACCCAAAAGGCGAGGCCGTCCGCCGCCACCGGGCTGGGCACATACCCGCCCTTGTTCTTCTCGCTCCACAGCACCAGCGGGGCCGGCTTCGCGGACCACGGCCAGTTCGGGTGGATGGCCATCACCCACCGCTCCGGGAAGCCGGCTGTCAGGAAGACGATACCTTTGTGGTAGACGACGCTGGACACGAACTGCTCGGTCGGACCGTTCACCAGCCAAAGTTGCTTGCCGGTGGCCGGGTCGTAGCTGGCCACGCACTTCGACCCGGTGAGGACCATCTGCGGCGTGCCGGCCACGTCGATCAGTACCGGCGGGCAGTACGACCGCAGGCGGTTCGGCCGGTCGATCCGCCACCGCTCCTTGCCGGTGAACTTGTCCAGCGCGACGAGGTACGCCGTGCCGTCCGTCTTCGGGTCCTGGTCGCCGTTGACGATCAACAAGTCCTTGAAAAGCAGGGGCGAACTGCTGTAGCCGTGGACGGAGTGGAACTCGCCGGGCGACTCGTCCCACAGCTTCTTGCCGGCGAAGTCGTAGCAGAAGACCCGCAGGTTTGGCCGGTCGTGGAAGGTGACGTACACCCGCTCGCCGTCGGCGGCGGGGGTGCCGGAGGCGTAGCTGTTCAGCTTGTGCTTGGGTTCGAGTTTGGCGGCCAGCACGTCGGCGGTCCAGAGCGTCTTGCCGGTGTCGCGGTCCAGGCAGAGCAGTTGCCGCGTCTTCGGTTCGTCCTTCCCGCCCGCGGCCTCCAGACACGTCGTCAGGAACACTTTTCCCTTGGAAACGACGGGCGACGAGTGGCCGACGCCGGGGACGGACACCTTCCAGGCGACGTTCTCGGTGGCCGTCCAGGTGGTGGGGTACTTGGCGTCGGTGGCAGTGCCGTCGCGGCGCGGGCCGCGCCAGCCGGGCCAGTCCTCGGCGACGGCGGACGAGAGGGCGGCGACGACGGCGAACGCGGCGAGCAGGCGGGTCACGGGCGCACTCCGAACGGGAGGTGGAAACCGGCGGGAGAGGGTATTCGACCACGCGGCGCGACGACAGGCAAGCGGCGAGCGGGAAGAGTTTCGCCTGCGCGACACCAAGTGTCCTGTCCGGGACTTGAGTCGGAATCGCATAGACGTGGATGCGGTGTCGGCCCACGGCCGGTACTGTCCGACGAATCGACAACGGGCGCGGCGAAGGAGCAATCCGCCATGCACGCGAGACCGTATTGTCGGTGCGAGGCGGCGCAAGCGTTCATCTGCGGCGCAGGTTCTCATTTAGCTTCGGCGGGACTGACGATTTTCCCGACGGGCGGGATATTCCCTACGAGGCGTCGGCGGAAGGAGCGTTTCCGTCGCCGGTTTCGACACCCCCGCACAAAAAGGGGGTTACATATGGACGAATGCGTCCGTCGGTTTGTCCGCGCGGCAAAATCGTGGCGGGCGGACGTTGAGGCTCTTCACCGTATCTTAATTTATCCCCGCGATAGAATCTCCTTCATTGACTTCCACGCCAGGGATGTGGCCCGTGTCGCACGCCGTCTCGATTCGCTTCTCCGCTTTCATTCCGCCGCCGCCGGGTTCCGGTGGCGGGGCTACATGATCACCGACTGATCCCCCGAATCGCGGCGCGGCCGTCCCCGACCTCGTAATTCCCCCTCACCCAGAAATCGGCACCCCGAGGCAATCATGAACTTCTTCCTGAAGCGGTGGCTCTCCGACAGCGCGTCCGCCCACGTCCCCACCCGCCCGCGGAAGTTGAGCATCGAGAACCTGGAGGACCGCACCGTCCCGGCGATCACCATCCCGGACGTGGCCGACGCCCAGAAGGCGGTCACCGTCGGGGCCGTCTCGACGGTGAACGCGGACTCGTACGACCCGCAGACGGTCCTGAACCCGGTCAGCCCGAACCAGATCGTGACGGTCTTCACCCAGGTCAACTTCGACGGGGGCGGCAACCCGGCCGGCACCTCGTTGGGGCTCAGCACGTCCACCGACCGCGGGCAGACGTGGACCGCCCGAACGCCGGGTAACGCCACCCTCACAGACCCACTCACCGGCACGAACTTCATCGGTTACACCGACATCGACTCGCCGAGCGTCGCCTTCGACCGGGCGGGTAACATCTACGTCGCGTACATCCAGCGGAACGCGGCGAACACCACCGGCGCGCTGGTGCTCGACAAGTTCGCCGTGAACGCGGGTGGCGGCGTCACGAACGCCAACGCCCAGCGGGTGCTGTACCGGTACACCAACCAAGACCCGATCTTCAACCCGGTCGTCGGGGTGAACAACCTGCTGCCGACGTTCGCCGACCCGGAGTCGGGCCAGGTGAGCACCAACTTCGGGGCCGGGCGGGGCGTATATGTGGCGTGGAACACGGCCGCCACGCAGACCGGGTTCACCGGCGGGGCCGACGGCACCCTGAGCCGGACGATCACCCCGTCGGTCATCCAGATGGTCGTGTCGGACGACGGGGGGGCCAGTTTCAGCACCCCGCAGTTCGTGTCCGACAACGGGTACCAGGTCGGGTTCCAGCCGGACTTCCGCACCTCGAACGTCAACCCGCAGATCTACTTCACCCAGAACTCGGTCACGAACTTGATCGCCGGCGGCCGCCTCGGGGTTTCGTGGCTGACCGGCCTGAACCAGGGCGGCACCCCGGCGGCGGTCACGGCCAACACCCTGACGACCGACGTGACCGATCCGCTCAACGGGAACGCGGCCAACCCGCTGACCGTCCAACAGACCACCCCGAACTTCCAGACGGGCACGGCTCCCCTCATCCCGGGCGCGGCCGGCCAGCCGCCGGTTAAACCCGCGGTCAACACCACGACGGGGCAGATCGCCGACGCGGGCACACCGGACGGTGGGCAACTGTCGCCGCGGACGACCACGTTCGCGCAGACGGTGACCGTCAACGCGGCCAACTTCACCACCCTGGCCGACCTGAACGTCACGCTCAGCGTGTTCAGCCAGGACCTGAGCCAGATGCGCATCCGGCTCACCAGCCCGACGGGCGTGACCGTCACCCTCCTGAACGCCCGCCAGCAACTCGTCGGCGGCTCGCTCCAGACCATCACGTACGGTGACGGCAGCACGGCCGGGCTTCCCGGCGGGGCCGTCGGAGGTCTCGGCGAGCAGGTCTACAACGTCGGCAATAACCAGTACTTCCGCACCGGCCAGTTCGGGGGCAACAGCCAGACCGGCCTGGTGTTCGACCAGCAGGCGGCCCGGCTGGTGAACGACCCGGCCAACCTGGCCCCGTACATCCTGAGCCTCCGCCCGGAGGACTTCACCGGCGGGCTGAACCGGTACAACGGCCTGACGGCGGCGCAGCTGAGCGGCACCTGGACCCTCGAGATCACCAACCACAAGGAGAACGACGCCGGCACCCCGCCGATCACCCGCCCGAACCTCGACCAGTGGCGGATGACGTTCGTGTCGCGGGTGAACACCACCGGGTACGGCACCGACAACATCGACGACCCGTTCGTCAGCATTCCCGGCGGCCGGCTCACCCCGACCAACCCGACGGCCCCCACCACCCCGACCAACGTCGGCGCGACCGCCATCGCCTCGCCGACGACCGGCGTGCAGGGCTGGTACTCGGTGGCCGTGGACACCACCAACGGCGCGTTCAGCCCGTTCCAGGGGCGGGTGTACCTCGCGTACACCCAGCCCGGCGGCGGGGCCAACGACACCAACATCTTCGTCGTCCACTCGGACGACGGCGGGGCCACCTGGTCGCGCGGCAAACGGGTGAACGACGACTCCAGCTCGGACGACTTCAGCGAGGGCAATCGCGCCCAGTTCCAGCCGACGGTGACGGTCGATCCGACCACCGGCACGGTGGTGGTGATGTGGTACGACGCCCGGTGGGACGCCTCGAATGGCCGCGTGGCCACGTTCATGGCCACCAGCGTGGACGGCGGCAACACGTTCAGCCCGAACACCTTCCTGAACTTCACCAAGTCGGCGCTCGACGCCATCGACCGGACGACGGTCAAGATCGAGCCGCTGCCGAACAACCTGACCACCCTGAGCACCCGCGGCAACGGGTTCGGCAACGGCCAGGGGCTGGTGGCATACGGCGGCACGATCGTGCCGGTGTGGACGGGGAACAGCAACACCGCCAGCGGCGCGTTCAACTCGGCCGCCCGGCTGCTCACCGCCGTCACCCGCGAGCCGGCCGGCCCGCGGGTGCTGCAAGGGGACATGGGGCCGGTGACGGACGCGTTCCTGTCGCCGGGCACCGGCGCGACCACGTACAACGACGTGATCGCCATCGACGGCACCCGGCAGCTGAGCGCCGTCTACGTGCGGTTCGACCGCCGCGTGGACGCCAACACGTTCACCGCCGCCGACGTGCAATTGCGGTACCGGGACACGACCGGGGCGGCGGCGGTGGACATCAGCAACCAGGTGCTGTCCGTCACCCCATTGGACGCGGACGTGTACGGGGCCACCCGGTTCCTCATCCGCATCGTGCCGCAGGCGAAGGTGGGCACGTACAGCTACGCCGTCGGGCCGAACGTCTCCGACCGCGTCCGCCACGACGGGCAGCTCGGCAACCTGATGGACCAGGACGGCAGCGGCACGCCGGGCCAGGCGACGGACGCCTTCTCGAACCCGACGCCGACCGGCGGCACGCCGTTCACCCTGCCGTACGCCACCGACAGCCTGCCGCTCATCATCCCCGGCCCGCGGGTGGCGTCCACCACCCCCGGCATCACCAACGACGGGGCGGCCAGCTTCCTGGACATCGTGTTCGACCGGGACATGCGGGCGTCGTCGTTCACCCCGGCCCAGGTGCTGGAGGTGCGGACGCCGTTCGGCAACAGCATCTCCGGGCCGTTCACCGTCACCGCCAACCCGCCGGGGACGGACCCGCGGCTGGCCCAGCGGACGTTCCGCGTCACCTTCCCGCCGCAGGTGCTGAGCGGGTACTACTCGCTGCTGCTGTCGCCCGGCATCCTGTCGGCCACCGGGCTGGCGATGGACCCGAACCTGAACGCCGGGGTGGAGCTGGTGACCGGGCGGGTGACAAACCCGCTGGTCGCCGGCACCGTGTCGGCGGACGTGAACACCGGCATCATCAACGTGGCCGTGCCGGCGGCGGCGAACGCCGGCACGCCGGGCGTGGCGACCAGCACGATCAGCTACGCCGACGCCTTCTTCCTGACCCAGCAGCTGAGCACGCCGATCCAGGTGCGGCTGGACATCAGCGTGCCGGACACCCGCGACCTGTCGGCCCAACTGATCGCCCCGGACGGGACGATCATCCAACTGTTCACCGGCCCCGGCCGCAACCTGCCGCCGCTGGCGAACTTCACCGGCACGGTGCTGAACGACTTCGCCCCGACCACCAACCTGATCCAGAACCAGGGCGCGCCGTTCAGCGGCGGGCCGTTCCTGCCGCAGCAGCCGCTGAGCGCGCTGAACGGCAAGCTGTCGAACGGGGCCGCGGCGTGGACGCTGAAGGTGTTCAACCGTAGCACGACCAGCGCGGCGACCATCAACAGCTGGGGCCTGAGCCTGCCCAAGCCGGTGCTCGGCGGCGGCCTGGGTGAGCCGGTGTCGGACAACACCACCCTCGGCTTCCGGGTGTTCACGGCCAACCCGAACCAGCCGGTGGCGACCACCAACTGGACGCCCCTCGGGCCGACGCTGAACACCGACCTGGGCACCGGCGAGCAGACCAACGGCGTCGTCACGGTGACGGCCGTGGACCCGTCCGACCCGTCCGGCAACACGGTGTACGCCGGGTCCGCGCACGGCGGCCTGTGGAAGACGAGCAACTTCCTCACCCTGGACGCGGCCGGGCCGACGTGGATCCCGCTGTTCGACGCGGCGTCGGCGAAGGCCATGCGGATCAGCTCCATCGCCGTCATCCCGCGGAACAACGACCCGACCCAGCAGAGCATCGTCCTCGTCGGCACCGGCGACGCCGACACCGCCACCCCCGGCGTCGGGTTCCTCCGCTCGACCGACGGCGGGCGGACGTTCCGGCTGATCGACAGCACCGTCAACGCGGACGCGCAGACGACCATCTACCCGGTCGATTCGCCCCTCCGCGACCACCTGTTCTCGGCCAACAACTCGTACGTGTACAAGGTGGTGGTGGACCAGGTGCGGCAGACGAACGGCGAGTTCTTTGTGTACGCGGCGGTCGGCGGGGACGCCGCCGTGGCCGGCCTGTGGCGGAGCGACAACAGCGGGCGGACGTGGGTCCTCCAGAAGGCCGGCGAGTGCACCGACATCGTCCTCGCCTCGAACCGGCTGGACATCGATCCGGGCACTGGCAGCCCGCGGCTGCGGAACGCCGACATCGCCTACGCCGCCTTCGCCCCGTCGGCGGCACCGGGGGCGGCGGCCGCCGGGGTGTACGTCACCCAGAACGTCACCGCCGCCACCCCGGCCCTGTTCACCCTGATGGCCGGCGGGGCAGGCAAGCCCCTGTTCAGCAACGGCACCTCCACCATCGGCGTTGGCAACTCGGGCACCAACCCGAACCAGAACCCGACCCGCGTCCTGCTGGCGGCCGTCAACTCGCCGGCCGTCAACGACCCGAACGGCACCCGCGTGTACCAGGGCTGGCTGTACGCCCTGGCCATCGGCGGCGGCGCGCCCGGCCTGTACATGACCAAGGACTTCGGCGCGAACTGGGTGCTGATCCATACGCAAGTGCAGACGTCCGGCACCAACCCGCTGTCGCAGGGAGGCGTCCTGACCAACGACGAGACGGAGCCGCTGTTCGACCTGGGCACCAACCCGGTCACCGGCCGGCCGCTGTGGAACTCGCTGGTGGTCGATCCGACCGACCCGAACGTGGTGTACATCGGCGCGTCGAACGTGACGACGTCGGCGAACGGCACGCAGCTGAATCAGCCGAACGCGGCCGGCGTGCTGTTCGGCGACGGCGGGGTGTTCCGCGTGGACGTGTCCGCCGTGAACGACGCGCACGCCCAGGTCGGCCGGGACAACTCGGCCGGCGGCGTCGGCGCGCAGGTCGAGGCGGCCTCGACGGGCGGCTTGACCGGCGGGCCGAGCCGGGTGGTGTTCGACCCGGTTACCGGCCTGCCGCTGAACAACAGCGCGTACTTCAACCGCCTCCGCGACCCGAACAACCCGTTCGTCACCGGGGCCACCCAGATCATCAACGGCTTCCAGTTCACCAACACCGGCTCGAACGCCCAGGTGAGCCGGTTCCGCGGCGTGTCCGGGGACGCCCGCATCCGTAGCCTGGAGACGGTGTTCGACCCGCTCACCCGCAAGACGCGGCTGGTGGTGTCCACCGACCGCGGCGTGTTCAGCTCGGTGGACGGGGCCGACCCGCGGCCCACCCAGGGCATCTACGCCAACGCCGTGGTGGACACCGCCATCGGCTCGGCGACGGTGGTGAGCGGCAACCGGAGCAGCAACCTGGCCCTGGCCGACGCCACTTCGACGGCCGTCCAGCCGAGCGGGTTGGCGGCCGACCTGGCCGGCCTGTACAACAAGCTGCTGCGCGACCGCTTCGGCAACCCGCTGCCGCCCGACCAGCAGAACTCGCGGGCCGGCGAGTGGGTGAACGTGGTCACCGACCAGGGGTACCTGAGCGCCCCGGCCGGCGTCCTCGCCCCGTCGAACGCCGCCTACGGCACGGACCGGTGGCGGGGGGAAATCACCACCGACGCCTACCTGTCCTACGCCGGCCCCCCCCAGCAGTGGAGGTACACCGGCCAGGTGGAGACCGACCCGCAGGGGTCGGGCACCATCTACCAGTACCGGCCGGTGCCGTACGCCCTGACCGCCGGCGGCGCGCAGGTGGACCAGTTGGGGAACAGCACCGACATCTTCTCCGTCACCATCCCCGGCCAGGCCCCCATCGGCCGGAGCAACGGCCTGTTCGACGTCGGCCTCGGCAACACGGCCACCAGCGGCATCTGGGCCACCACCGTGTCGGCGACCTTCGCCGTCAACCCCGGCGACAACCAGGGCATCGTCATCAGCGCGCCGATCGGCGGGAAGGTGTTCCTGACCACCGACCAGGGGTCCAACTGGTTCGCCATCGGCACCGAGGCGCAGTTCAACAACAGCCGCGGCACGGCGCTGGCGTTCGGCGGCCGCGACCCGGCCCGCGGCGTCGACGACTTCATCTACAACGGCACCGCCGAAGGCAAGATCTGGGTGACGCGGAACGCCGGCGGCCTTTGGACCGACACCTCGGCCGGGCTGACCGGCGGGGCGATCCTGAAGGTCATCCCGAACCCGCGGGCGAACACCTTCGAGGCGTACGCGATCACCGCGACGGGCGTCTTCTACAAAGCCGACGCCCGCACCGCCGCCGCCTGGGTGGACGTCACCGGCAACCTGTTCGCCATCACCCGGAAGGTGTTCGGCGAGTCCACCGTGGTCCCCCTCCTCACCCAACTGTCGGCGCTGGCCGTGGACTGGCGGTACGCCACGCCGGTGCTGTACGCCGGCGGCGACAGCGGCGTGTTCCGGTCCACCAACGGCGGCACCGCGTGGGTGCTGTTCCCGGCCATGGCCAACGGCGCGACGGCCGAGGGCGGGTACCTGCCGACGGTCAAGGTGACCGACCTCGACCTGGTGTACGGCGCGCTCAACCCGACCGGCGTGCCCGACCAGACGACCGCCCGCAACGTGCTGGTCGCCAGCACCTACGGCCGCGGCCTGTACGCCATCCGCCTCGACCCGTCGGCCGTGCCGGCCGGCCTGGGCACGTCCGGGCCGTGGGTGAACACCACCGATTCGCCGGTGGTGCTGACGCCCCCGGCCACCGCCACGGGGCTGGCCAGCTTCGCCGTCACGTTCGGCGACCCGGACAACGCGGTCGTCGCCAGCCGGGTGTTCCTGCGGATCGACCCGTCCACCCTGAACGCCACCACCATGGCCGTCGTCGGCCCCGGCGGGATCAGCGTGCCGTTCACCGTCACCGACGTGAGCGGCACCGTGCCCGGCAGCGTCACCGGCGAGTCGCTGGCCAACAAGTTCCGCATCGACTTCACCCCGCCGACGAGCGGCAACTACCAGCTGCTGATGAACACCGGCGTCCGCGACGTGTCCGGCCGGCAGATGAACCAGGACCTGGACGGCACGAACGGCGAGCAGCCGCAGGACTACTTCGTCAGCCCGCAGTTCCCGATCGCCGTCAACCAGGCCCCGACCATCACCGCGGTGGCGAACCAGGGGCTGGCGGTGAACGCCTCGTCCGCCCCGCTGCCGTTCACCGTCGGCGACGCCGAGACGCCGGCCGGCAGCCTGACCGTCACGCGGACCACGTCGAACGCGACCGTGCTGCCGCTCGCCGACATTGTTCTCGGCGGTAGCGGGGCGAACCGGACCGTCGCCGTCACCCCGCGGGCGGCCGGCACGGCCGTCGTCACCCTGACCGTCACCGACGGCAGCGGCCGCCAGACGAGCACCTCGTTCACCGTGTCGGCCGTAGTCGCGCCGGCGGTGCCGTTCGCCGACGACTTCAACCGACCGGACGCCGCCGACCTGGGCGGCAACTGGGTGATCCAGACGGGCACCGCCGGCGTCTCGATCGGATCGGCCCTGGCCACCAGCCCGGTGGCCATCGGCACCATCAACGGCATCAGCCAGTTGAACTCGGCGGCCCAGGGGACGGTCGCCGTCCTGGCCACCGGCAACGCCTCGGCCGCCCTCATCGCCCGGTACTCCGGGCCGGGCGACAACAACATGTACATCGGCGGGATCGTGGTGGCGAACGGGGTGCCGACGGCCAACCTGGTGCGGTACGTGAACGGCACGGCCGCCGTCATCGCCCAGTCCGCCGTCCTCCCCGTCGCCGCCGCGTACGTCATCCGCCTGGAGGTGGTGAACGAGTCCCTGAAGCTGTTCGTCAACGGCCAGCTGGCCGCGTTCGCCTACGACACCGGCATCGCCGCCGCCGGCCTGACCGGCTTCCGCATGTCCAGCGGCAGCCGGCTGGACGACTACGCGGACGCCGACATCACCCTGTTGCCGGTCGCCCTGCCGGCGGTGCCGGGCACCACCGCCACGGACACGTTCACCCAGGCGGACGGCACCCAGCTCAGCCGCAACTGGCGGGACCGCGTCGGCAACCTGAGCGTGGCGGGCAACGCCGCCGTCGGCCAGGCGGGCCTGAACCTGTCCACCTTCAACGTCCCCTCGACCGCCAACGTGGGGGCGCAGGCGGACGTGGGCTACACGGCCGTCGGGCAGACCGTCGGCATCGCCCTGCGATACTCCGGGCCGGGCGCGACGAACATGTACTGGGGCACCCTGTCGGCCCTCGCCGGCGGCCAGCAGCAGGCGGCCATCTGGCGGAACGTGAACGGCACGTGGACGCAACTGGCCGCGGTCAACCTGAACAGTTCCGGCGGGACGCTCCGGTTCGAGGCGAACGGGCCGTCGCTGAAGCTGTTCGTCAACGGCGTCCGGGTGCTGACCGCCTACGACACCACCCCGTCCCTGGCCACCGGCGGCGTCGGCCTGCTCACCTCCCAGGGCGGGTCGGCGGACAACTTCGTCGCCTTCGCCCTCGGCACGACGGCCGCCCTGCCGTTCGCCGACCCGTTCAACGCGTCCGCCCCGCTGAACCAGTTGGCCGCGACGTGGATCGAACAGGCCGGGGCGTACTCGGTCGCGACCAACGCGGCGACCGCCCAGTCGTCGTCCCTCGTCACCGGCACCGGCAACACGGCGGTGCTGAGCGGGGTGAGCGCGGCCGACGTGACGGTGGCGGCGACGATCCGGCCGCAGGTGGGCGGGCTGCTGTCCACCGGGCTGGTCGCCCGGTACAGCGGCACCGGCGACGCGGGCAGCCCGACGGCCACCTTCTACTGGGGCGCGCTGAACGTGTTCGGCGGGCAGCCGTTCACCCAGTACTCGGCCCAGATCTGGAAGGTGGTGAACGGGGTGGCGACGAACCTCAACTTCAACGCCGTCCCCATCGACCCGGTGAACGCCGTCAACAAGGAGCTGCGGTTCGAGGTGGTCGGGTCGTCGCTCAAGCTGTTCCTGGGCAACCAGATCGTGTCGTTCGCCTTCGACACGTCGATCGCCGCCCCCGGCAGCGTCGGCCTGCGGACGGACGCGGGGGCGGTGCTGGACGACTTCACCGCTGCGGTCAAGCCGGCCGTCACGCCGACGCTGCCGTTCACCGACCCGTTCGCGTCGGGCGGGAACGCGCAGAACAGCCTGGCCAACACCTGGCAGGAGCGGCTGGGGGTGTTCTCGGTGGCGACCAACCGGGCCGTCGCGCTGGACGCCTCGACGGCCGACATCGCCACCCTGAACGGCATCAGCGTGGCCGACGCGACCATCGACGGCACGTTCTTCTTCACCGCCTCCGGGCAGGTCGGCGGGCTGGTCGGCCGCTACCAGGGGACGAACGGCACCGGCGACAGCAACACCTACTTGGCCACCGCCGTCACCCTGTCGGGCGGCGACCTGCAACTGCTGCTCATGAAGAACGTCGGCGGCACCTACACGGTGCTGGGCAACACCATCCTGACCGGGTACTTCGCCGGCGGGGTGTACACGGCCGCGCAGCCGCTGCTCCGGTTCCGGCTGCTCGGCACCCAGTTGACCCTGTTCGTGGACGGCAGCCAGCAACTGACGGCGACCGACTCGTCGCTGGCCACCGGTTCGGTTGGCATCCGCCAGACCCAGGGCGTGGGCGTGGACAACTTCGGCGTCACCAGCCCGTGACCGCCGGCCGGGGCCGGTGACAGGACGTAACCCTTCGCGGACCCGCCGACCTCGGCGGGTCCGCTCTCGTTTCGCCCCGCCGGGCGGCTATACCAATTGGTAACCCGCCCGCCCGTCCGGTGCCGCCATGACCGCCGCCACCACGCTCGTCGCCGCCGTCGCCGTGTTCGCGTCCGTCGGGGCGGCGTTCCTGTTCGTCAACCTGGCCGTCGGCCGCCTGGTCCGCCCGAACCGCCCCAGCCCGGAGAAGGGCGAGGTGTACGAGTGCGGCGAGAAGCCGGTCGGCACGGCGTGGATCCAGTTCGACCTGCGGTTCTATGTCGTCGCGCTGCTGTTCGTCGTGTTCGACGTGGAGATCGCCTTCTTCTTCCCGTGGGCGGTGGTGTTCGGCACCGCCGCCACCGAGGCCAACGCCGGCGGCCCGAACGCCGCCACTGCGGCCGCGTTCGCCCGGTTCGCGTTCGCCGAACTGCTGGTGTTCTTCGGCGTCCTGCTGGTCGGCTTCGCGTACCTGTGGCGGCGCGGCGACCTGGAGTGGGTGCGAAGCACCGCCGGCCAGCCGGACAAACCCGCGAACGGGTAGAATGACCCGCACCGAGAGGACGGCACCCATGACCCGCGAGTCCGCCGCCCCGCCCCGCCGCATGGTGGTCGAGGTGATCGACGACGCCACCGCCGCCATGTTCCGCGCCCTGACCCCGGCCCAGCGGGTGGCGGTGGCGGCCCGCGCGCACCGCACCGCGCGAACACTCGTCTCGGCGGGCGTCCGGCACGCACACCCGAACTGGACGGCCGAACAGATTTCCTGCGAAGTCCTTCGGAGGATGAGTCGTGGAACAAGATGACCTGCTCCGGCTGGCCGCCGAGACGCTGGAACGGCTGAACACGCCCTACATGCTCGTCGGCTCCTACGGCAGCAGCGTGTTCGGCGAGCCGCGCTTCACTCAGGACATCGACATCGTTCTCGACCTGCCCGCGGCGGCGGTGCCGGCCTTCTGTCGGGCATTCCCGCCGCCGGACTTTTACCTCAGCGAGCCGTCCATCCGCGAGGCGGTCCGCGACCGTTTCCAGTTCGACGTGTTGCACCTGTCCTCGGGCAACAAGGTCGATTTCATCTTCCCGAAAGCCGGCGAGTGGGGACGGTCACAACTGTCGCGCCGCCGGCGGGTGACGTTGGAAGGCGGTTTGACGGTGGCGGTAGCCAGTCCGGAGGACGTGATCCTCGGCAGGCTGTGGTACTACTCCGACGGCGGGTCGGATAAGCACCTCCGCGACATCGCCGGCATCCTCCGCATCAGCGGCGAGCTGGTGGACCGGGCGGACGTGACCGCGTGGGCCACCGAACTCGGCTACCTCGACACCTGGACCCGCATTCTGGAGGCGGTGGACGACCCGACCGCCCCCCGCGTTTGACCCGCATCTTCGCTCCCTGTGGAGTCCCGCCCATGCGCCTTGCCCTCTCGCTCCTGCTCCTGATCGCCTCCCCCGCGTTGGCGGCCGACCTGACCGTCGGGGCGGCGCAGGCCGACATCACCCCGCCGAAGGGCACGCCGATGGCCGGGTACTACGCCACCCGCGGCGCGGAGGGCACGCTCGACAAGCTGTTCGCCCGCGTCCTGGTCCTGGAGAAGGACGGCACGCGGGCGGCACTGGTCGGCCTCGACCTCATCGGCACCACGTTCGGCATGACGAAAGCGACCCGCGCGAAAGTGGAGGCCGAGACCGGCATCTCGGCCGCGAACGTCATGCTGTTCGCCACGCACACGCACACCGGGCCGGTGACGAGCGACGGCAACGCGCGCGGCGAGGCGTTCGGCGGCGGCACCAAACTGGCCCGCGACTTCATGGCCGAGCTGCCCGCCAAAATCGCGGCGGTGGTGAAGGCGGCCGACGCCGCCCGCAAGCCGGCCCGCGCCCGCCGCGCCGTCGGCACCGAGGAGGGGCTGGCCTTCAACCGCCGCTTCCACATGACCGACGGCACCGTCGGCTGGAACCCCGGCAAGTTGAACCCGAAGATCGTTAAGGCCGCCGGCCCGACCGACCCGGCCGTTCCGGTGGTCGCGTTCGACACGCTGGATAAGTCGCCGAAGCCGATCGCCACGGCGGTCAACTTCGCCATGCACTCGGACACCGTCGGCGGCTTGCACTTCTCGGCCGACTACATCGGCCACCTCGCCGACGCGCTGGCCAAGACGCAGGGCGAGGGGCACGTCACCGTGTTCGGCCTCGGCACCTGCGGGGACGTGAACCACATCAACACCGGGTCCGCCACGCCGCAGAAAGGCGCGACGGAGGCCGCCCGCATCGGCACCCGGTTGGCCGGCGAAGTGCTGCGGACATTCGACAAGCTGCAACCCGCCGGCGATGGCCCGTTGATCGTCACGTCGGCGACGGTCGAGCTGCCGCTGGCCCCGGTGACGGACGCCGAACTGACCGCCGCGAAAGCCGTCGTGAAGCTGGTGCTGGACGAAGCCAAGCCCGCGCCGAAGTTCCTGGACCAAGTGCAGGCGTTCAAGGCGGTGGACGTGGCCGCGCGACTGGGCAAGCCGCTGGCGGTCGAGGTGCAAGTCATCACGCTGGGCGACGACCTCGCGTGGGTAAGTCTGCCGGGCGAAATCTTCGTCGAGTTGGGGCTGAGCATCAAGCACGGGTCGCCCTTCCGCCAGACGATGATCCACACCTTGGCCAACGGCGGCATCGGCTACGTCCCCACCAAGCGGGCGTACAGCGAAGGCAACTACGAGGTGATCTCCGCCCGCTGCGCCGAGGGCGGCGGCGAACTGCTGGCGGCGGCGGCTCTCAAACAACTCCGCTCCCGGTCGCCGAAGTGAGACACGACGCATGATCGACGCGACCCTTTCGCGCCCGGACTTCCACGGCACCGTCACCGCCGCCGGCGGACCCGCCGCCGCGGCGGACGACGCCCCGCCCGTCGATCCGCCCGGCTACGCGCTGCTCGGCGAGGTCGGCCGCGGCGGCATGGGCGTCGTGTTCCGCGCCCGCGACCTGGCCCTGAACCGCGAGGTGGCGGTCAAGCTCCTCCGCCCCGGCACCGGGTCGGGTTCGGCGGCGGCGGCGCGGTTCGTCGAGGAGGCGCAAGTCACCGGGCAGCTCCAGCACCCCGGCATCCCGGCGGTCTATCAGGTGGGTGCGCTGCCCGACGGCCGGCCGTTCCTGGCCATGAAGCTGATCCGGGGGCGAACCCTCGACGAACTGTTGAAGGCCGGCGCGGCGGTGGACGTGCCGGCGGTGTTCGAGAGTATCTGTCAGGCGGTCGGCTACGCGCACGCGCACGGGGTGATTCACCGCGACCTCAAGCCGCACAACGTGATGGTCGGCGCGTTCGGCGAAGTGCAGGTGATGGACTGGGGACTGGCCCGAGTGGGGAGTGCGGAACGGGGAGTGCGGAACGACGGCGGCCAGTCGGCGGCCGTGTCTTCCATTCCGCACTCCGCATTCGCCACTCCGCATTCCAACTTGACCCAGCACGGCAGCGTTCTCGGCACGCTGGCGTACATGCCGCCGGAGCAGGCAGCGGGCGACATTGACCGCCTCGGCCCGCCGGCCGACGTGTTCGGCCTCGGCGCGATCCTGTGCGTGCTGCTCACCGGCCAGCCGCCGTACACCGGCGACACGCTGGATGCGCTGCTCGCCACCGCGCGGGACGGGAACACGGCCGACGCACTCGCGCGGCTGGATCGGTGCGGGGCGGACCCGGAACTGATTGCACTGGGCAAGCGGTGCCTGGCCCGCGACCCGGCGGATCGCCCAGCCACCGGCGACGCGGTGGCGAAGGCGGTGGCCGACCTCCGCCGCGCCGCCGACGACCGAGCCAAGCGCGCCGAGGTCGAGCGGGCGGCGGACGGCGTGCGCGCGGCCGAACAGAGCCGGCGGCGGAAACTGGTCCGGCGGGCGACGGCGGCGGTGGTGGCCGTGCTGGCGGCGGGCGTCGCGGTGTCGCTCTGGCAGGCGGCGGTGGCGAAGCGGGAGGCGTTCGACGCCGAGACGGCGCGGCAGGCCGAGGCCGGCGAGCGGGCGCGGGCGGCGGCGCGGCTGGACAAGGCGGTCGAGGCCGTCGAGCGGATGGTGACGCGTGCCGGCACCGCCCGGTGGGCGCGCGATCCGTCCCTCGCCGCCGAGCGACCGCGGGTGCTGGCGGAGGCCATCGCCTTTTACGAGGGGTTCGGCGAGGCGAACGATCCGACCATCCGCCGGGAGACGGCGCGGGCGTACCGGCGTATCGGCGCGGTGTATCTGGTGCTGGGCGATTACCCGAAGGCGGCCGAATACCTGTCCCGCGCGCGGGCGTCGGGCGAGGCGCTGATCGGCGAGTTCCCCGAAGAGCCGAAGTACCTGGCCGACCTCGCCGAGGCGTGCCTGTTCGCCGCGCACGAAGCGTCCGTTGCCGGCCGCTCCGCCGACGCGCTGACGGCGTACCGGGACGCCACCGCCGCCGCCCGCCGCGCCGCCGCCGCCAACCCGACCGACGACGAGGCGCGGCGGACCCTCGCGTCGTGCCTGATCGGGTACGGCTTCCTGGCCATGCCGACCGACGCCGAGACGGCCGGCGGCCTGTTCCGCGAGTTGGTCGGGCAGGTGGACGCCCTCCTCGCCCGCCCGGTCGTGCCGTTCGCCACCCGCGCGCTGGCGTCCTACGCCTACGCCTCGGTGTCCACGTTCGACATCGCCCAGGGGCGCGTGCCCGACGGGCTGGCCCACCTGAAACGCGCCGCCGAGCTGCACGCCGCGACGCCCCCGGACCCGGCCGCCGCCTCGTTCGACCAGAACCTGTTCGACATGACCGGCGGCCTGCTGCAGTTGACGGAGGCGAACGCCGCCGCCGCCACCGACCCGGCACGGGCCGCGCCGCTGTTCCGCCGCGCCGCCGAGACGTTCGACAAACTGCGGGCTGCCGCCCCGCGGGCGTTCCAGTACCGGTTGTATCAGGTGCTGATCCTGACGCAGGAAATCCAACTGCTCGTCCGGCTGGGGCGGGCGGAGGAGGTGCGGAAGCGGCGGGCCGAACTGCTGGCGGCGGACGAGGCGGTGGCCGCCTCCGCCGGGCCCCTGGGGCGGATGTCCGGGATGTCGCGTTCCAGCGGTCGCTGGCTCTGGCGGATCGCGTGCAGGCCGGCGACGTGTGGGACCTGGACCGCCGGGCCGAAGACCTGCTGAGCGCGGCCGGTGGCGACGCTCCGGTGGTGCGGTACAACATCGCTTGCGTGCTGTCGCAGGGCAGCCGGTACGGGACGCCGGAGCAGCGGGAAGGCCGCGGCGCCCGTGCCGTCGAGTTGCTGTCGGCGCTGGTCGCCACCGACCTCTACAAAGGGGGGACGAACGCCCTCCACGTTGTCGCCGACACCGACCTGATTCCGCTGCGGGCGCGGGCGGACTACAAGGAGTTCCTCGCCGCGCTGCGCCTGAAGTTCCCGCCGCCGTCCGAAACCGCGCCCCGTCCCGGAGAGGTGACCGCCATGCCGGACCCGACGCTCACCGCCTTGCCCGAGACCGGCACGGCATCGCCGGACACCCGCGTCCCGCCTTCCGACGACTCGCCAACCGCCGCCCCGCCGCCGTTCGGGTTCGAACTGCTCGGCGAGATCGGCTGCGGCGGCATGGGCGTCGTGTACCGCGCCCGCGACCGGGCGCTGGACCGCGAGGTGGCGGTGAAGATCCTCCGGGACAAGTACGCGCCGGATTCCGGCACGGCAGCGCGGTTCGTCGAGGAGGCTCGCATCACCGGGCAACTGCAGCACCCCGGCATCCCGGCCGTGTACCAGGTCGGCACCCTGGCCGGCGGGCGGCCGTTCCTGGCCATGAAGCTGATCAAGGGCGACACGCTGTCGGAGATGCTCGCCGACGGAACCCGGTTCGACCCGCTGGCCGTATTCGAGGCCGTCGCCCAGGCGGTCGGGTACGCGCACGCTCATGCGGTGATCCACCGGGACCTGAAGCCGGGGAACGTCATGGTCGGGGCGTTCGGCGAGGTGCAGGTGATGGACTGGGGGCTGGCCAAGGTCCTGGGCGGCCCGGCGGCCGCCGGAACCGCCGCCGACCCGGAGGCGACGGCCGGGACCGAGATCCGAACCGCCCGCGGCGCGGACACCCCGTTCACCCGCGACGGGTCGGTCCTCGGCACCCCGGCGTACATGCCCCCGGAGCAGGCCGGCGGGGAAGTCGAGAAGATCGACCGCCGGTCGGACGTGTTCGGCCTCGGGGCCATCCTGTGCGCGCTCCTCACCGGCCGGCCGCCGTTCGGCGGCGCGACCGCCGAGAGCGTGCGGCTCAACGCCGTCCGCGGGAACACCGCCGACGCCTTCGCCCGGCTGGACGCGAGCGGGACCGACCCGGACGTGGTCGCCCTGTGCAAGCGGTGCCTGAGCTTCGACCCGGCGGCGCGGCCGGCGACGGCGGACGAGGTGGCGCGGGCGGTGGCCGACCTCCGCCGCGCCGCCGACGACCGGGCCAGGCAGGCCGAGCGGGACAAACTGGCGGCCGAGGTCCGCGAGGGCGAACAGCGGTGGCGGCGGCGGACGGCGCAGCGGTCCGCCGGGGCGGTGGCGGCGGTGCTGCTGCTGGGGATCGCCGGCACCACCGTCGGGCTGATCCGCGCGGACGACGCGCGGCGGGACGCCGAGGCGGCCGAACGGGCGACGGAGGGGAAGCGGGTGGAGGCCGAGGGGGCGCGGGTGGCGGCCGAGACGGCGACCGCCGCTGAGGCGGCGCAGCGGCGCGTCGCCGACGGGCAGGCGCGGCTCGCCCGCCACGCGGAGGCGGAGACCCTGGCCGACTTCCGCGCCGCCACCGACGACGCCGTCGAACACCTGATCGGAGCGCAGCCGGCCATCGGCCCGGCCGAGCGGACGTACCTGGAGAACACCCTCCGCCGGTGGGCGGCGTTCGCCGCCCGCCGGGGCGACGACGAGGCGGCGTTGGCCACCCGCGGGGAGGGGCTGCGGCGGGTGGCGTACCTCCGGCAGAAGCTGGGCGAGCGGGCGGCGGCGGCGGCCGGCTACCGCGACGCCCTGGCCGTCTGGCGGACGGTGGCCGACCGCTTCCCGGACAACCCGCGGCACCGGCCCGAAGCGGCCCTCTGCCACGGCTGCCTGGGGCTACTCTTGGCCGAGGCGAACGAGCGGGATCCGGCGCGGGAGCAGTACCGGATCGCCATCCGCCTGCACGGGGAACTCGCCGCCCGCTTCCCGGACGAGGTGGCGCACCGGGACGAGCTGGCGAACACCCGCAACAACCTCGGCCTGCTGTGCCGCGACCTGGGCGAGCGGGAGGCGGGGGCCCGCGAGTACGAGGCCGCGCTGGTCCTGCTCGGGGCGCTGGCCGCCGAGTGGCCGGACCGCCCGCGGTACCGCAGCGAGACGGCCCGCACCCGCAACAACTACGGGGCCATGCTGATCGAGTGGGGGAAGTGGGACGCCGCCGCCGCCCAGTTCGACGCCGCCCTGCCGGTCCAGCGGCGGCTGGCCGACGAGTCCCCCGACCGGCAGGCGTACCAGAGCGAGCTGGCCCGCACCTACGGCAACCGGGCCACCCTGCTGATGAAGCGGGGCCGGCCGGCCGACGCCGTCGCCGAGTTCGACGCCGCCCTGGACGTCCAGCAACCGCTCGCCGATATGTACCCGGCCGTTCCCCGGTACCAACTCGACCTGGCCCGCTTCCACCTGAACCTGGGCATCCTCCACGGGGACGCCGGCGACGTGGCGGCGGCGCGGGCCAGCGGCCGGAAGGCCCTGGCCGTCCAGGAGCGGCTGGCGGCCCGGCACCCGACCGTCGCCCAGTACCGCATCGAGCTGGCGGCCAACTACTTGAACACCGGCGTCACCTGCGCCGACGACGGCCACCCGGCGGACGCCGTCCCGTGGTACGACAAGGCGGTCGCCACCCTCGCACCGCTCCTCGCCAAGGAGCCGCGGCTGGTGAACGCGCGGCTGGTCCTGCGTAACGCCCACTGGAGCCGGGCGGAGGCGCGGCACCGCCTCGGCCGGTTCCCGGAGGCGGTGGCGGATTGGGACCGGGCTATCGAACTCACCCCGCCCGCTGAACGGCCGCAGTACCAACTGGAGCGGCTGAAGTCGCTGGCCCGCACCGCGCCTGCGTCCGCCGCCGCCGCCGCGGAGGACTTGATCCGCGGGCACCGCTGGACGGCCGACTCGCTGTGCGAGTTCGCCGGCGTGTTCGCCGCCGCCGCCGCCGGCCCTGAACTCGCGGCGGCCGCGCACGCCGAGCGGGCGATGGACCTGCTGTCCCGCGCGGTGAAGGGCGGGTTCGGGGACCGCGGCCGCGTGGAACGGGACGACTTCGCCGCCCTCCGCGACCGGCCCGACTACAGGAAACTCGCCGCCTCCCTGCCGCACCTCGCCCCGCCGCCCCGTCCCGCGAAGGAGAAGTAACCCCGTGACCGCCTTTCTGGAGAACCGCTTCGAGGACGGGTTCGTCGCCACCACGCTCGACGCCGCCATCGGGTGGGCGCGGGAGTCGTCGCTGTGGCCGATGACGTTCGGCCTGGCCTGCTGCGCCATCGAGATGATGGCTGTCGGCGGGCCGCGGTACGACATCGACCGGTTCGGGGCCGGGGCCTTCCGCGCCAGCCCCCGCCAGGCCGACCTGATGATCGTCGCCGGCACCGTCAACCTGAAGATGGCCGAGCGGGTGCGGCGGCTGTACGACCTGATGCCCGACCCCAAGTTCGTCATCGCCATGGGGGCCTGCACGTGCGGCGGCGGGCCGTACTACAAGTACGGCTACAACGTGGTGAAGGGCGTGGACCTGGTGGTGCCGGTGGACGTGTACGTGCCCGGCTGCCCGCCCCGCCCGGAGGCGCTCCTGGAGGGCCTCATGCGGGTGCAGGACAAGGTTCGCAAGATGCGAACGGTGCGGAAAGAGAAAGTCGAGGACGAACTGATCCCGGTGCGGACGGGGAGCGTGCGACTGCCGCCGGAGCTGGCGGATTTGGAGAAAGCCACCGCCGCCAGGATCGCCCAAAAGGACGCCGCCAAACCCGCGAAGGGGTGAGGGCAAAAGTCCTTTCTCTTTTTGCAGGAATTTGGTTGTGGACTTCGGTGACTTTCCGTGCGTTAATGTCGGTGCCTTACAACCTCTCCCACCGTGAGGATCGCGCGATGTTGACCTCTCTCCGCTCCCGGCTCGGCATGACCCGCGCCGCGAAGACCAGCGCCCCCCCCCCCCCCGCGCGTTGCGCGACTGAGACTCGAATCGCTCGAGGCGCGTGAGGTGCCCGCCGTGGTCTCCTACGACATCGGGGCCGGGCTGTCGGTTCGCAACACCCTGTTGCTCGACCAGAAGCAGGTCTACGAAGACCCGAACTACGAGAATCCGGACAGTCCCAGTTCCGGCGCGATCCAGATACAGATCGTCACCGCGCCGACCAAAGGCAGCGTCGTCCTCTTCGGGTCCACGACGTTCGGCTACACCCCGTCGCCGTACTACAGCGGGACGGACAGCTTCACGTGGCAAGCGCTGGAAGACGGGGTCGTCCTCGGCGGCGTGCAGACGATCCAACTTACCCTCCCGCCGGGCGGGTACGGTAACCCGCCCCCGCCGCCGGTCGGGTCCGGCTTGGCCGATGTCACCATCCTGCCGTACGCGGTCAGCGCGAGCAACTCGACTCGAACGCTGTTCTTGGCCGCCGGCTACGCTTCCGAACAGGTCAGCACGACCATCGACCTGACCGCGCAAGTCTCCCGGTACTACGGCAGTGGTCCCGCGCCGTCCGGCGAAGTGATCTTCACCGCCACGCAGCCCGATGGCACCGCCTACGAGATCGGCTCGGCCACCGTCGGGGCCGACGGCAAGGCGACGATCCAGGTCGGTACGCAACTCCTGCCGCTGGGCACCATCGTCGAGGCCAAGTATGGCGGCGACCAGTTCTTCGGAATCAAGAAGGTGGGCGATGGCGGCCGCACGGCGACCGATCTCAAGATGGACGTGGTTGTCAACAACAACCCCACCATCGACGCGAACACCGTAAACATGACCGTGGTGGTCGTGTGCGGGAAGGACAGCGCCGAGCAACTCCGGTTCGCGCAGGAAGCGAGAAGATACTACGGCAACTCCGCCTACTTGATCACGAGCGTTCACAGCGTCGTCGATCTCGGGAATAAGTTGGCGCAGTTCCCGCCCGGCAGCGTCTCGAAGCTCATCCTCACGGGCCACGGCAACCACCCCGGGATCAAGTTGGACGGAGACGCGAACGGGAAGTGGTTCGGCGCGGCCGAACTCGCCGGCGACTTGCAATCCACGCAGAAGATCAAGACCGCGCTGCTGGCCGGCGGACGGTTGGAGTTCCAATCCTGTCTGGCGGCGGAGAAAACCCAGGCCCACAACGGGCGTGCGAACATGAAGAGTGTGGCGGAGGCCCTCGGCGTCTACGTCTGGGGGGCCGACAAACTCCTCTACTGCCTCGACTACGGGTGGAACCGCACCGGACAGTGGACCTGGGACAGCAAGGTCACCTGGTATCGCAGCGATCCCAACCCGGCCGTCGTGACCGATGCCGTCGCGCAGAATTGAGCCGCAGAACCGTTTGCCGAATTCGAGGCAGTCAACTCTTTCTGGCGGAGAAGGCGACGCTCGCTCGCTCCGCCAATCTTCTCGCACAAGTACCGGAGGCACCACCGTGTCCCCCACGAACCGAATCGGTCTCCTGGCTAGCATCGGCGGCACTCTCCTCTTCGGCGTGGCCTGGTTCCTTCTTGCTCCAATCGCGGGGTGTCTAGGCATGGACGACAAACGGAACGCCGGTCGGAAGCCCCTGGCCGAATATGACTTGCCCGCCAGACACTCCGCCTTGGGAGGCGGGTTCTCCCCGGACGGCAAGGAGATCGTCGTTCACACTCGCCGGGTGGACGAAGGGGACGGCAAAGGCTTCATCCACTTCTTCGACGCCGAGTCGGGGAAACTGCTCGTCACGATGTCGCAACCGTCTCACGTCCGGGACTTCGGCTTCTTCGCCGAGGGCAAGAAGTTGCTGACGGCACCCTGCAACGGCGGCGGGTTCCACGTCTTCGCGGGGAAGGAGTGGGGAATGGTGGACACCCTCGACGGTCCCATGATCAACCAGATCAAGATACTCCCCGACGGCAAGCGGGTCGCCGCGGCTGTCGGCGGTTGGGACGGCCCCAAGATCTGGGATCTGGAGACGAAGAAAGCCGTGTCGTTCCCGGCTCCCGGCAAGCACCCCGGATTCGACCTGAACATCAGGGTCGCGGCCATCGACGTTTCGCCGGACGGGAAGCGCCTCGCGGTCGCATTGTGGGCCCCGCGGGTCGAGCTGTACGACATCGAGACGGTGAAGGTGGCGGCGACGCTGGCGGTCGATTCGGGGATTTTCACGAGTGTGCGCTACTCCCCGGACGGCAAGCGGATCGCGGCCGGGTACAACAACAAGGAGGGTGTGTCGTCGATCCACCTCTGGGACACCGCGACGCACAAGTTGCTCCACACCTGCACGGCCGAGAAGATGAGACGCGGCCCGGAGTACCTCCTCTTCACCCCGGATGGCAAGTACGTCCTCGCGGTGGCCTTCGAGGATCTCGACAAGCCGGTACGGACGCTGGTGTGGGCGACGGACACCGGGAAGTTGGTCGAGACGCTCGAACCGGGATTCGGTGGCGGCGCGCTCGCGTTCTCGCCGGACGGCACCGTTCTGGTCACGTTGACGAACAAGGACCGCCGCATCCAGAAGTGGGACTTCGCGGCGATCCGCAAGGACTTCGAGGCGAAGGCGGAGAAGAAGTAGCGGCGCGCGACGGTCCGGCGGAGGGCGGCGAAACCGCTCCCGCCGCCGCGACCCGTTACCGGCAAGTAGCCGCGGCGACCGACGCCTGTCATTTCTTCTTCTCCTCGACTTTGCTGTTGTCGGCAGTGACGGCCGCCAGGAACGGGGCGCACTGGCCGTCCGGTTTGGTGGCCACGAAGTCGAGGGTGGCGATCTCCTTCGCCGGGTGCGGGTTCGCCCACGTCATCGCGTACAGCCGCGTCTTCGCCTCGAACCCCTTGGACGCCTCGTTCTCACCCTCCCAGGCGATTTTCGAGTGCGTCGGCGCGTCCTTGCCGGGGTACGCCCACCAGTCCACCAGGTCCTTGCCGTACACGATCTCGATGTCGGCGGTCGTCTTGTCCGCGTACCGCACGACGTACTTGCCGACCACCGCGCCGTCCTCCGCGCTGTACCCGGCCCCGTGCAGGAAGTGCAGCCGCGCCGCCGTCCGCCCGACCTTGATGCCCTCGATCTTCGCCGGCTTCTTCTCGACGCTCGCGCTGCCCAGTTGCAGCACCCCTTCGTCCACGACGTAGGCGTGCTCGCCCAGCTTCTGGACGCCGGCCTTCAGGCCCTTCAAGTTGTTGTTCGGGTACGTCTCGCTGTGCAGGTTCTCGTCCATCTTCACGTTGATGTGGGCCTTCAGCGAAATCTGGTCCTTGGCGTCGAACTTCGGCACGGGGGCGGCCACCACCAGCGGCGCGGCGGCGAACAGCATCAGGAGCGCGGCCAAACGGGTCATGTCGAACCTCCGAGGGGAAAGGCACCGACCCATCATGACCGCGCGCCGGAGCGAGGGGAAGGGGGAACCGCCGCGCGCGGAGTCGCCCCCGAGTAGCCGTTGCCGGCCGCGCGGGGGTGAGGGACGACTCAGGCGAAGAACAGCGGCACGTTCACGTCGTAGAACTCGGACTCGAGGTACTCCAGCGCCAGCGCGAAGTTGAGGATGGCGATGTCGTTGTTCTTC
>JAYTTN010000297.1:0-6571 GCA_043745295.1 Fimbriiglobus sp.
GGCGGAACTGACGGACATCAAGCAGTTGTCCGAGGACATCTTCGGCCTGGCCACCCGCAAGCAGGCGTGCGCGAAGCTGGGCGACTACGGCCCGAAGGCCTGGTCGGCCGTCCCCAACCTGACCGAGTTGCTGACCGAGAACAAGGAGAAGGACGCCGAAGTGCTCGTGGCGGCCGCCACCGCCTTGGGGAAGATCGGCGGAACGGCCGTGACGAAGACGCTCACCAAACTGGCCACCGACCACGATTTGCCGGAGGTACGAGCGGCCGCGCTCAACGAGTTGGCCCGCATCGCGCCCGCCGCCGTCAAGGCCCTCGAACCGCAAGCCTACTGGAGCCGGTACCTGCCGGACGACGCCACCGCCGTCGTCGATTTGCGCCTGCGGTCGATCCTCGACCTGCTGCCGGTGAAGCAGGCGCTGACGGACAAGATTCGAGAGGCGCTGAAGAAGAACGACCTGGCGACCGCCTTCAAGATGGACGTGCTGCGGGACGTGACCGACGCGGCGTTCGTCTTCTCCGGCGGCAAAACCGGGACGGTCATCCTGGGAGGCCGATTCGACGACGCGCCGAAGGGCAAGGTGATCGAGCTGAACGGCTTCGGCGCGACCGGGCTGGGGCTGTGCGTGTCGAACTCAGTCCTACTCCTGTCGAACGACCACAAGCACCTGGAATCGCTGACCGCCCCCGACCGGAAGCTGCTGGTCATTCCGAACTGGGTGGCGAAGCAGGGGCCGGTTCGCGGCGAGAAGCCGATCCTGTGGACCGCGACCGCCGGGGACGGGGAGGTCAGCCGCGCGCTGAGATTGTGGTCCGGAATGGGCGAGGGGAGAGACCCGTTCGGCGTGTCCGCCCAAATAGACGTCGGGCAGGTCGTCTGGACGGTCACGGTCCGCATCGCGTGCGCGACCGACAACGACGTGAAGGAGTGGGATGATCGTCTGGACAAGCTTCGCAACATGGCGATGGCATTCCTGCCGTTTCTTACTGGCAACCCTGGCTTGAAGGAACCCATCGCTGACGTGGTGAAGGCGCTCGGGAAGGCCAAAGTGGTGTCGAATGGGAAAGTCGTCAGCCTCGCCCTCGGCGTGGGGGCGGCGACCATCGGGGCGTTCGGCAAGGCACTGGCTGGCGACGACAAGTGACTCCGGCTGGTCTGTACTCGGTAACGTTCCGTATCGGACATTGGCACGGCGGGCCGGTTCGGGGTATCATTTCCCGTATCAGGTCCGACTCCCGGAGCGTGCCGAATCATGCCGCTGATGCTCCGCCCGCAAGGCGAACAGGTGTCGCTGCCCGACCGCCTCGCCGACCTCGGCCGCGGCCGCTGGTCGTCGGCGGGCTGTTCCGCACCGCCGCCGCGGGCGCGTTCGCCGTCGCCGTGGCCGCCGACAAGTGACCCCACTGGCTCCGCAACCCCGACGCCTCACTTCCGGAGGTTCTCATGCTTCGCTTCGTGCTGACCGCCGTCGCCGTTCTCGTCGCGTCGTCGGTCGGCGTGGCCGCCGATACCAAGCCGACGCCGGCCGAGGCGGCGGACATCAAGCAGTTCTCGGAAGACATCTTCGGCCTGGCCACCCGCGGGCAGGCGTGCGCGAAGCTGGGCGAGTACGGGCCGAAAGCGTGGTCGGCGGTGCCGAACCTGACCGAACTGCTGACCGAGGGGAAGGAGAAGGAGGCCGGCGTGCTGGCCGCCGCCGCCATCGCCCTTGGGCGGATCGGTGGTACCGGCATGGCGAAGCGGCTGAAGGACATCGCCGCGAAGGAACGCAACCCCGAAGTGAAACGTGCGTACCTTGTGGCTCAATTGCTGGCCGGTGACAGTTCGGCCGAGACGATCCGGGCAGTGGAAGAGACGATGGACGCGGAGGTCGCGCTCGTTCTGCTCGAAATGCCCGCTGGAATCACGAAACTGAAACCTGAACTGATTGAGAGCAACCTCGCGGCATTCGTTGCATCCCAATGGCGCGGAAACGCTCCGGACTTCGAGCTGTCTACGGACCCCAGCATGGACGGTAAAAAAATCAGGGATTCGTTCCGCGAATGGGGAGGCGAAGCGGATTTCCAAGTCCGAATCGCCTACGACCGGGCGTTCCAGCGGGCTGATATCGACGGAAAGGCATTGGCCGTGCGTGCGTTCATCCGCGCTACAACGGAGCAAATGGATGAGAAGCCGGCAGTTGAGTTCAAAGTGTTGGTTCGCCGACTGAATTCCGAGGAACCGTTCGCGCGTTCGCTCGCGGCCGTCAAACTGGGCCTACTTGAGTATCAGGGTGTGGCCGCCTTGCCGGAGTTGAAGAAGCTGCTGAAGGACAAATCCCCGCTGGTGGCGGCCGTGGCCGCCGACGCCGTCAGGAAGCTCGAAAAGAATTAGTTCCGCCCGCGCGTCACGTTCCGTATCGGACATTGGCACGGCGGGCCGGTTCGGGGTATCATTCACCCATCAGGTCCGACTCCCGGAGCGTGCCGAATCATGCCGCTGATGCTCCGCCCGCAAGGCGAACAGGTGTCGCTGCCCGACCGCCTCGTCGAACTCGGCCGCGCCCGCCGCCGGGCGCTGGTCGTCGGCGGGCTGTTCCGCACCGCCGCCGTGTGCGCGTTCGCCGTCGCCGTGGCCGTCGGGTTGGACCTGTGGCTCGACCTGCCCGCCGCCGCCCGCGCCCTGCTGCTGCTCGGCACGGTCGCCGTCACCGGCTTCGTCTTCCTCCGCGACGTGGCCGCGCCCGCCCGCAAGCCGGTCACGCCGCTGGCCGTCGCCCAGGAACTGGAGCGGCGGTTCCCACGGTTCAACGACTCGCTGGCCAGCGCGGTCGAGTTCCTGCAAGCCGACGACGACCCCGTCCACGGGTCCGAGTACTTCCGCCGGGAAGCCATCGACAAGGCGGAGATGGTCCTGGAGCGGGCGCGGCCGGAGCGGATCGTCCCCAGCAAAGAGGCGTGGGGCGCGTTCTGGCTGGCGATGCTGGCGGCGGTCGTGATCGTGCCGTGCGCGCTGTGGTTCTCGGATCGCTCCGGCACCGCCGCGAAGCGATTGTTCGACCCGTTCGGCAAGCACCCGTGGCCGACGAAAACGGTGGTGAAGTTCACCGCGCCGGCCGCCTTCCCGCACCGCCACACCGCCGGCGAACCGCTCGACCTCGTCGTGTCCGTGTCCGGCGTGCTGCCGTCGCGCGTCACGGTTCAACTCCGCAACGCGGCGGGTTCGCAGGGCGAACTGGACATCGACCTCGAAACGACGACCGGCATCGGCCCGGTGGACGTGACGGCGCAGCTCCCGCCCGACCGCGTGGGCAAGGACTGCGAAATCCGCGTGAAGGCGAACGACGGCGACACCGACTGGCTGCCGGTGGTGGTGGTCGCGCCGCCGAAGCTGGCGTACCGCGACGGCCGGCCGGCCCCGCAACTGCACGTCGAGTTCCCCGATTACACCGACCTGCCGCCGCTGACGCTGCCCGACGGCGCGACGGTGGTGGACGCCGTGCCGGGCACGCGGATCACCCTCCGCGCGGCGACGGATCGGCGCGTCGTGTCGGCCGTCCTCCGCCCGCTGACCGACATGCAACCGCTCCGCACGGCCGCGTCGGTCGCCGCCCTCGCCGCCGACAACCCGTTCGCCGCGTTCGCCAACCAGACCCTCGCCGACGACATCCCGGCCGACATCCCCGTCCGCGTGTCCGGGTCGAATGGCACGCACTTGGACGCCGAGTTCGTGCCGCGAATCGCCGGCCTGTACGCGCTGCGGTTCACCGACGACACCGGCATCACCGGCAAGCAGACGATCCACCTGAACCTGACCCCGGACCCCGCGCCGGTGGTGGCGATGGACCGGCCGGCCGCCACCCTCGACCCGACGGTGCTGCTGCCGACCGCCGCCGTGACCGTGGTCGCGCGGGCCGAGGACCGCACGTTCGCCGTCCGCCGGCTGTTCGTGGAGTACCGCATCGGCGGGCCGGACGGCGCGTGGCGGGAACTGACCCTGACCGACTTCGGCGGGTTCGCCCCGCCTCTGGGGGCCGCCGCCGGCGGTGGCGTTGCGGCGAAGTGGGCCAAGCCGGTCGCCGTCGGCCGCGCCGCCACGATTCCGGTGGCCGCCTTCCTGAAAGCCGACGGCACCCCGCCGGTCGAAGGCGACACGCTCACCGTCCGCGCCGCCGCGACCGACTGGGACGACGTGAGCGTGCTGAAAGAACCCGGCCGCAGCCGCGAGGAAGTGACCATCCGCATCGTCGGCAAGCCGTCGCTGGACGCCTGGCTACAGCAGCAACTGGCCGGCGTTCGCCCGGAACTGCTGAAGCTCCGCGAGCAGCAGCGGGCCGCCCGCGACCGCGCTGCCGAGGTGGAGAAGGCCGCCGCCGACGGGAAACTGACGCCCGACGACGTGCGCAAACTCGGCCTCGCCGACCGCGACCAGCGGGCCGTTCAGCAGAAGATCGCCGACCCCCGCGACGGCCTGCGGACGGCGGCGGACCAGTTAAAGGAAACCGTCCGCGCCAACAACCTGCCGCGTAGCCCGACCACGGATCGGCTCGACGCCGTCGCCGCCGAACTCGGCAAGCTGGCCGACAAGCAACTCGACGCCGTCGACGGGCCGCTGTCCGGGGCGAAGGCCGAGGCCGAGAAGCCCGACGGCAAGCCCGACCCGGCCGCGATTGCCGGCGAATTGAAGAAGGCCGTCAAGCAGCAGAAGGCGGTGGAAGCGACTCTCGACGAGATGCTCCGGCAACTCGAACAGTGGGGCGGGGCCGGCGAGATGCGGGCCGAGGCGCGGCTGCTGGCGGACCAACTCCGGCAAGCGGACGCGGCGGCGAACAAGGCCGCCGGCAAGGTGCCCGACGGCAAGCCGGCCGACCAACTGACCAAGCCGGAGAAGGCCGAACTCGGCAAGCCGGCGGAGCAACTCAACCGCATCGCCGAGCGGGCCGACGCGGCCGTGTCCAAAGCCGGCCGGCTGGCCGACGAGAAGGACGCGCAGGCGAAGGCTCTGGAAGCGCAAGCCGAAGGGAAGGAGAAAGCCGCGGCGGACGCGAAGGCCGCCAGCGACGACAAGGCCGCGCGGGGGCTGAAGAACGAAGCCGCGGACCTGAAAGCCGCCGCCGAGTCCGCCAAGGCCGAAGCCGACGCCCTGCGGAAGGCGGTGAAGGAAGCCGCCAACGACGAACTGCCCAAGGAGCTTCGCACGGCCGCCGACGAACTGGCGAAGAACAACGCCGGCAACTCGGCCGACGCCCGCAAGGCCGCCGCCGAGAAGCTGGAGAAGTTCGCCCAGGCCCTCGGCGAATCCGCGCCCGACGCGACGGCCGAACTGAAGCGGACACGGGAACTCGGTGACGCCGTGGACAAACTCGCCGCCGAGCAGGACACGCTCGCCAAGAAGGTGAAGAAGGCCGCCGCCGAACCCGACGCGATGAAGCGCGAGGAGCAACTCCAGAAGCTGGCGCGGGAGCAGGAGAAGCTTCAGCAGAAGGCCGAGGAGCTGGCGGAGAAGCTGACCCGCAACAAGAACCCGGACGCCGCCGAACAGGTCCGCGAGGCGGCCGAGAAGATGGAGGCTGCGAAGCAGAAGTTGGAACGGGGGATGCCGCCCGAACAGGCCCCGACCGAGGCCGTGGACAAGCTCGATGAGGCGCTGGAGAAGCTCGACCGCAAGCGGGAGGACGACGAGCAGAAGCTGTCCCGCGACCGGCGCGAGCAGGTGGCCGAGAAGCTGAAGAACCTGGCCGAGCGGCTGACCGCCGCCGACGCGGAGGCCGCCCGCCTGCACGCCGACGTGGTGACGGGCAAGGGGTGGGACCGGCCCAAACTCGGCAGCCTCGGCGACCTGTCCGACCGGGCCAAGGGGCTGGCCGAGGAGTTGCTCGCCTTCTCCGAGAAGGAACTCGAACCGCTGCCGGTGTTCCAGCGGCTGACCGAGCAGGCGTCCCGGCTGACGAGACAGTCCGCCAAGCTGTTCGGCGTCCGCCGCGACGACGCCGCCGACAACGCCGCCAACCCGTTCGACGAGAAGTCGGAGGTCGCCGCGGACGACCGCTCCCGCCGGCCGCTGAAGACCGCCCTCCGCCGGCTGCAACACGTCCTGTCGGCGCTGAAGGACGACCCTAAGAAAGACCCCAAGGCCGCCGGCGGCGGTGGCATGGGTGGGGACATGCCGCCGGGCGGTGGCGGCATGGGCGGTGGCGGAATGCCCGAACAGCCGCCCGGTCTGCCCCCGCTCGCGCAGTTGAAGGCGCTGCGGAGCATCCAGGCCGAGCTGAACGAACGCACGGTGGCGTTCGACAAGGCCACTCCGGACAAGGCGAAACTGTCCGAGGCGGACGCCGACGAGATCGCCGAGTTGGAACGCGCCCAGCGGGAAGTCGCCGACCTGTTCAAGAAACTCGTCCCGGCCCTCCAGAACCCGCAAGGGATGGTGCCGCAATGACCCGTATCGTGGTTTCTCAACCTCTCCCCGTTGGGGAGAGGTCGGTTGCGCAGCAACCGGGCGAGGGGTCTGCTATTTCCCTCAGCACCCCTCACCCGCCGGCGTCGCTCCGCTCCGCTCGGCGACCTCTCCCCAGCGGGGAGAGGTGGGGCGC
>JAYTTN010000298.1:0-1804 GCA_043745295.1 Fimbriiglobus sp.
GCGGCGTGGGCGATGCCGGACATCGCGGACAGCCGCGCCTGCACCTGCTCGGTGCTGCGGACGGCGACGGTGTTCTCCGTCACCATGCTGTCGGTGAACCGGTACGCCGTCAGCGACAGCACGACCGTCACCAGCAACACGGCGAAGAGGACGTAGCCCTTGCGGGCGGCTGCCGCTCCGACAGGGGGTGGCATCGTCGCTCGATCCGAGCCGGAAGCGTGAGCGACGGTCGTCAGAAAGCACCGTCGCTCACGCTTCCGGCTCGGACAGAATGCCACTCCCTGGCGGCCGCGGCTCGCAAGGCTGGGTGGGGCTTCGAGTCTCACGGCTGTCCCCCGGTGGTGGCGGGCGCGTTGCCGATCGACGCCCGGACGGGGAAGACGTGAATCACGGTCTTCTCGGTCGTCTGGCCGCGGTCGTCGAGGAGGGCGAACACGAGGGTGACGCGGATGGCGCGGGGCGGTCCCATCATGGCGCTGTCGTCCAGGGCGGCGGAGCTGCCGTCCCAACTGCCGTCCCAGCCGGTGCCGTTCAGGTACTCGAACCCGACCGACTTCACTTCCGGGGCGATCACCTCGAACGCCTCGTTCGAGGTGTCGAGGGCGGTGCCGTCGCCGGTGCCGGCGGCCGTCAGCCACGGCCGCACTTGGCGACACAGGCCGGTGCCACCCGCCGCCATGTAGTACGTCACCCGTTGGAGGTCCGGCGGCAGGATGGTGGTCGCTTCGGTCGCGCCCGCCGTCGTCCGCTCCAGCAGGGCGCGGGGCACCTTGGACACGAACAGCGTGAGTTGCTGGTTGTCGCCGATGACGCCGGCCTGAAAGGGCAGCAGCGCGGCGGTCGCCGTCGCCGTCCCGTCGGTACTCGCCGCGGCGGCCGGGTCGGACTGCCCCGACTGCGGCGGCAGCAGGCCGAGCGTACCGGACAGGTCGCCCGACAGGCGGCCGACGACCGACCGGGCGAGGTCGGTGTGCGCCACCCGCTCGCGGCCGATCTCCGTCTGCGTGACGGTCAGGTCGAACGCCGAGTAGAGCGCCAGCATCAGCAGCGTGGCGATGGCGCTGGCGACGAGCAGTTCGATCAGCGTGTACCCCGACCGGCGGGGGGTGCGGCGGGCGGTCACGGCGAGTTCCCCGCGGGCGTGGCGTTCGGATCGACCGGGGCCACGGCCGGGGCAGCGGTGCCCAGGTGCGTCGGGTCGAAGACCAGTTGGCTGAGGGTCAGGCTGAACGGGTTGCCGGTGGTCGTGGAGACGGTCACGGTCACGTCGAACACGTTCGGGATGTCGGTTTCGGTCCCGACCGCCTTCCACTCCCACAGGACGGTGCCGTCGGGGGAGGTCTCCTGGTCGGCGAAGGTGCCGCCGCCGCCGTCCACCGGGAGCGCGCCGGCCTCGAACTCGGCCAGTTTCGACTGCGCCAGTCGGGCGGCGACCGTCTGGTGATCGGCCTCGACGGCCTGATCCAGACCCAGCTGCACGAGCTGGCCGAGCGCCGCCAGCGACATGATGAAGATGGCCAGGGCCACCAGCACTTCGACCAGCGACATGCCCGGCCGGCGGGCCGGCGAGCGGGAAGGAAGTCTCACGGGATGCCTCCGTTGGCGGTCGTCGGCTTGTTCAAGGACACCGCACCGGTCAGCCCCCGCACCCTCACCACGACGCCGGTGAACCCGTTCTCCTGCACCTGCATGTCGGGCGAGTCCTCGGTGCAGGTGCCGTCCGGCTGGAAGGTGGCGACCACGGTGTAGCCTTTGGCCGTGGCGGCCCCGGACAACTCGCCGCCGGTCAGGATCAGTTTGACGA
>JAYTTN010000299.1:0-6501 GCA_043745295.1 Fimbriiglobus sp.
GTCCCTCCGGGACTCGCTCGTTTCCCCGCTGGTACCACGGGTTCCGTCATCCCCGGCTACTGGCACTCACCGCTCCGCGGTGCAGGTGCGTGCCTGACACACCGCTGCCTCATTTCTTCGCGACGGCCTTCGGCTGGCTGCGGAAGGCGATGGCCCGCCGGACGGCCGGCGCGCCGAGCAGGAGCGGGAACCGCATGAGGTGAATCGCCAAGACGGGCAGGCACGGTCATGCTGGGTGGCGACCGCCGCGAAGGCCAACATAGATTGCGTGAAGGCGAAGAGCGTGGCCGCTCCGTCGTTTCAACGGAAGAAATTCCCGACCGAAGTCCGCGCCATCGGGGGTTGTGAACCGTACCTTCGTAGACTGACCCATCCGGCCGGGGAACGGCTCCGCGAAGCGCTCCCGTTACCGCGGATGAGGTCGATTCCCCCAGGTGACGCATGCGCCTGTTCGGACGCCGGAAACGGCTGACGGATTACGCCAGTTGCGCGGGTTGAGCCGGTAAACTGCCGCCCGGCGGCATCGCTCAGGTTCTGAGCTACCTGCCCAAAATCCGCGACCCGAACCTGCTCGTCGGCACCGACACGCACGACGACGCGGGCGTGTACCGCATCGCGCCCGACTTGGCCCTCGTGCAGACGCTCGACTTCTTCCCGCCGGTCGTCGATGACCCCTACGTTTACGGCCAGATCGCCGCCGCCAACTCGCTGTCCGACGTGTACGCGATGGGCGGCAAACCGCTGACGGCGATGAACCTCGTCTGCTACCCCGACGACAAGCTGAGCATGGACTGGCTCGGCCGCATTCTGGCCGGCGGCGGCGAGCGGTGCCAGGCGGCCGGCTGCACCGTCGTCGGCGGGCACACCGTCCGCGACAACGAGATCAAGTTCGGCCTGTCGGTCACGGGGACCGTCCACCCGGATCACATCCTCACGAACGCGAACGCCAAGCCGGGCGACGTGCTGGTGTTGACCAAGCCCCTCGGCACCGGCTTCGTCACGACTTCCGCGAAGCAACGGAAGTGCCCGGATGCCCTGCTGAAAGTGGCGTGCGACAGCATGGCCCAACTGAACGCCGTCGGTGTCGGGCCGATGCGCGAGTGCGGGGCGCACGCCGCCACCGACGTGACCGGGTTCGGCCTCGCCGGGCACGCCTTCGAGATGGCCGAGGGCAGCCATACGACCATCGTCCTCGACCTGAAAGCGCTGCCGCTGTTCCCCGGCATCGACGCCATCGACGCGACCAAGTTCCGCACCCGCGCGAGCAAGACGAACCGCGAGTACACCCTCGCGGAGACGCACTTCGACGGCACGCCGGACCCGTGGCGGCTGGAGTTCTTCTACGACGCCCAGACTTCCGGCGGGCTGCTGATTAGTGTCCCCGCCAGCCGTGCGGACGAGCTGGTCGGCAAGCTGAAGGCCAACGGCGCGCTGGTGGCCGTGGTCATCGGTGAAGTGGTCTCGCGCCGGGACAAAGCGCTGTGGGTGAAGTGACATCCATCGGCCGGCGGTTAAACGGACGGTCGCGCGGTGGAAGGCGCGTCGGGTCGAGCGGATGGCCAGCGCGTGCGCCGTGCAAGCCAGCGACCGATGGGACGCCTGCGGAGCCGGCGACGGTGCTGCTGGCGGGCGTCGGGCTGGCCGCTCTGAGGCTGGTCCGGCGGTCTCGGCGGGCCACAACGGAAAGCCGCGTTAGAGAGGGCGAAGCACAGTACAAGTGGGCTTGATTACCCTCACCGGTCTACGGTAGTTTCCCGCCCGCGACCCGTCCCCCCACCGGAATCCGACCCCATGACGCGCATCGCCATCGCCATCGCCATCGCCCTGACCGCCGTCGCCCTGGCCGCCACCGCCGCACGCGCCGAGCCGATCCGGTGGATCGGCACCACTCCGAGCCTCACTCGAGTCATCCCCGGCGTCACGACGCTGTTCGTCGGTGGGGGCGGTGCCGGAGGGGACACCGAACCCGGACAGCCCGCGCCGTTCTACTTCAACGGCCAGTGGGAATGGGACTACAACAAACCCCTCCCCGGACCTGGCGGTCTCGTCGATACGTACAACAACGTCGCCACCGTCACCGACCTGGCGTCCGGGCAGTCCGGCCAGTTCCTCGTGCCGATGTCCGTCCTGGTTGTAGGGTCGCAAAGCATTTCCGTGCAGAACGACCCGTTCACCGCCCACCTTCTCCTGGGTGGGAACGACTACTGGATCACCGACAACAAGAACACCTTCCCCCACAGCACCGGGTTGCTCACGGTCACGCCGGCAACGCCGGCCGTGCCGGAGCCGGCGACGGTGCTGCTGGCGGGCGTCGGGCTGGCCGGCCTGCGACTGGTCCGGCGATATCGGCGTGTGACAGCGGAAGGCTAAGCCTGAACGGGGCGAAGCGCGGTCGCTTCGCCCTGGAGGGGCGGGTCGGCCATTGGAATTCTACCCGTGAGGTGGTTCGGCCCTCACCCCCGGCCCCTCTCCCTCGGACGTTCCGCGCGGCCGCGGGAACTGGGGAGAGGGGAGGAAGACAACCAACCCTCGCCCGCCGGAGCCACCGGCTCGGGATCACGGGGAGAGGGTGGTTGCGCGGCAACCGGGTGAGGGCCGAATTCGGGGGAGTATTCCACCCGCCGAACGCCTAAACACCACCATCCGTCACTGCACCCAGCCCTGACCCCGTTTGGACTTTTCCTTGCTCCGCACCCGCATCGGCGGTATCCTTCTCTCACGTCGGTGCCCGTGGCCGATGCCCGCCGATTCGCTCGTCTCCTGCTGTTCCGTCCGCCTCACCCCGGATCGGTCCCATGCGTCCGTTCTATTTGTTCGCCGCGATTTCGCTTTCGTCCGCTGCCGCCGGCGCGGAACGCCCGGTCACGTTCGAGCGCGACATCCAGCCGCTCCTGACGCGGGCCGGGTGCAACGCCGGCGCGTGCCACGGCAAGGCGCGCGGGCAGAACGGGTTCGCCCTGTCGCTGCTCGGCTTCGACCCGGCGTTCGACCACACCGCCATCGTGAAAGAGGGCCGCGGCCGCCGCCTCTTCTCCGCCGACCCGGACAACAGCCTGTTCCTGCTGAAGGCGAGCGGGGCCGTCTCCCACGGCGGCGGCAAGAAGCTGCCCGTCGGCACGGCCGGGTACGAACTGGTGAAGCGGTGGATCGTCGCCGGCACCCCGCGCACGCCACCGGACGCGCCGACGCTGACGCGGATCACCGTCGCGCCGGCGGAAGTCGTCGCCGCGTTCAAGCAGACGAAGCCGCTGACCGTGACCGCGCACTACTCGGACGGCAGCACCGAGGACGCGACGGAGCTGGCCGCGTTCCAGTCGAACGACAGCGGGTACGCGGCCGTGGATGCGGCCGGCGTGATCCGCGTCGGCACCATCGCCGGGGAGGCCGCCGTCACCGCCCGGTTCGTGGACAAGTTCGCCGTGACGAACGTGTTGATCCCGCTGCCGGGTACGGCGGATGCGGCCGTGTACGCCAAGCTGCCCCGCAACAACTTCATCGACGGCCACGTCTGGGACAAGCTGCAACGGCTCGGCCTGACCGCCTCCGAACCGGCACCGGATAGCACCTTCCACCGCCGCGCGTTCCTCACGATCATCGGCCGGCTGCCGACCTCGGACGAGACCCGCGCGCACCTCGCCGACGCCGACCCGAAGAAGCGGGAGAAACTCATCGACCGCTTGCTCGCGCGGCCGGAGTACGCCGACTTCTGGGCGAACAAGTGGGCCGACCTGCTCCGCCCGAACCCGTACCACGTCGGCATCAAGGCGACGTTCACCTACGACCAGTGGATCCGCGACCAGTTCCGCCGGAACGTGCCGTACGACCGGTTCGTCCGCGACCTCGTCACCGCGCAGGGCAGCACCTGGAAGAACGGCGCGGCGGTGTTCTACCGCAACCGCCGCGAGCCGGAGGAACTGGCCCCGATGGTCAGCCGGCTGTTCCTCGGCGTGCGGCTGGACTGCGCCAAGTGCCACCAGCACCCGTCCGAGAAGTGGAGCCAAAAGGACTTTTACAGCTTCGCCGCGTTCTTCAGCCGCGTCGGGCGGAAGGGGCAGGGCATCTCGGCCCCGATCTCCGGCGGCGAGGAAGTCGTGTTCCTGAAGGAGTCCGGCACGGTGACGCACCCGCTGACGGGCGAGGTGCTGCCGCCGACGCCGCTGCTCGGAAAACCGCTCGACATTGCTGCCGACGCCGACCCGCGGGCGGTGCTGGCGGACTGGGTGACGGCGAAGGACAACCCGTTCTTCGCCAAGGTGATCGCCAATCGGGTGTGGGCAGACCTGATGGGTCGCGGCCTCGTGGACCCGGTGGACGACCTCCGCGACACCAACCCGCCGACGAACCCGGCGCTGCTGGCGGCGCTGGCCGACGACTTCCGCACGAACGGCCACGACCTGAAAAAGTTGATCCGGGTCATCGCCACGAGCCACACGTTCGCGCTGAGTTCGACGCCGACCGCCCGCAACGCCGCCGACGCCCGCAACTACTCCCGCCACTACCGCCAGCGGATGCGGGCCGAGGTGCTGCTGGACGCAGTGTCGGACGTGACCGGCGTGCCGGAGAAGTTCGACGCCATGCCCGCCGGGTCGCGCGCGATGGAGGCGTGGACGGTGCGGTTCGACTCCAAGTTCCTCGACAGCTTCGGCCGCCCCGACCCGAACCAGGATCCGCCGTGCGAGCGGACCACCGACACCACGGTGGTACAAGCGCTGCACCTGATGAACGCGCCGGGGCTGGCCGCGAAGATCACCGCCGACGCCGGCCGCGCGGCGAAGCTGGCGGAGGGGAAGAAGACCCCGGCGGAAATCGTGGAGGAACTCTACCTACTGACCTACAACCGCAGGCCGACGGTAGACGAGAATGCTACCTGCGTGGCCCGCTTCGTCAAGAAGGACGCCACCCGCCGTACCGCCACCGAAGACCTGATGTGGGCGCTCGTCAACACCCCCGAGTTCGTGTTCGCGGATTGATGGTGAAACCCAACCCGCCTACTCGCACTCCGCGACGTTCAACCGCTGCCATTCGGTCGGCTTGCCGGAAGCCAATTCGAAGCGCATTTCGACAGCGAAAGTCACATCCATCTTTCCGCACCAACGCGACACCTTCATGAACGACGGCGGGTCACTGCCTGCCGGCGGCACGACGGCTTCCGGTTCGAAGCAGATACTCCGGTACCCGTCGGTCGCAAGCTCCACATGCCCGAATCGCTCTTCCCGCCGAATCACGCCGTCCTGTATCCCGGTCAGGTCGAGGTACTGAACCTTCCACGACGAATCGTCGCCCCAGACGCACCCCCAGACGAACCCGAACTCTCCGGTGGGCCATTCGTTGTCGGCCGTCCAGTATTCGCTGCCAGGGATCATCGAGTCGTCGTGCAAATCCCACCAGTCCGGGACGTAGAACCCGACCGGACAGAACCCGTAAGGCGAAGCGGGTTCCTCGGCGATGACCCGTCCGGTCGCCAAGTCCAGCACCGATGTCCCGGAGTACTGCGGGGAGATCAGGGCGAACTCCCGGCCGCCCTGACGGAACGGCTCGAACGTTTGCAGCAGCCCGTGATTCCGCTCGTACTCACACACCTTTTCCGGCGTGCCCCCCGACTCGGCGCGTCGGAACACTGCCACCACGCTGCCGGCCCACGCCCCCGGTTGGTACTCCTTCCGCGTTGCCCGAACGAAGTAGCGGTCGCGGGGTTTCGGGCGGGGAGGGAACTCGAAGTCGGTCTGGACGACCGTTTCCCGGACGACGAACCCGCGGTTGTGATACTGTTCGGCCCAGTTCCGCCCGTTCATCTCACGGACGCGAAGCTTGGCGATCTCCGCCTCTGCTTCGGCAACGGTGCGGAAGGCCCCGAAGAAGGAGTCCTTCTCGCGGCCTTCGTGAAGACCGTAAACACGGTAGACCACATCGCCGCGCATGGGTTCCCCGCTTGTGCGAGCCTGCATCTGTTGTTTGGACGCTGGCAAGTGCGTGACCGGGAAGAGATCATTCCCGTGGCATACACCGGCTTGTCGGGCTATTCTACCATCACCCCGCCGACCTCCCTCTCAAGGTCACCACACAGAATGTTCCTCCGCAACAATGGCGCAGGCGTCGCCCGCCGCGACTTCCTGCAACTCGGCCTCGGCACGCTGCTCGGCGGCGGGCTGGCGTCCGCCCTCCGCGCCCGCGACCCGGAGGCGGCCGCGAAGGCCGAGGCGAAGGCGTGCATCCTCATCTGGATGGACGGCGGGCCGACGCACTTCGAGACGTTCGACCCGAAGCCGGACGCGCCGGAAGAGTACCGCGGCGAGTTCAAGACCGTCGCCACGAAGACCGCAGGCGTGTTCTTCTCCGAACACATGAAGCAGCTCGCCGGCATGTCCGACAAGCTGGCCGTGGTGCGGTCCATCCGCCACGACCAGGGCAACCACGGGGCCGGCAACCACTACATGATTACCGGCGTGCAATTTCCGGGAAAAGTTCGCTGACGTACATCCCGCTTTGGCCGTGTTGTTTGAA
>JAYTTN010000300.1:0-24404 GCA_043745295.1 Fimbriiglobus sp.
GTGAGCGACGGGTCTTGCGAAGACCGTCGCTCACGCTTCCGGCTCTGTTCATCGGCGCGCTCGACCATAGGAAAACCCTTGCGGGGATCACGCTCTCCCCGCCGGGGGCGTCCGATGATCGACGCGCACATCCACGTCGTGCCGCCGGGGTTGCCCGGCGTCGGGTCGCTGGCGGGCACGCTGCGGATGCCGCCGGCCGCGGTGGCCGCCGCGCTCGTGAAGAACATGGCCGCCGCCGGCGTCACGCAAGTGTTCGCGATGGGCGAGTGGAACACCCCGCCGGACGACCCGCTCGGCATCGCCCGCACGCTGAAGCTCGGCGAGCTGGTTCCCGGCCTCCGCGCCGTCGGCGTCTGCGACCCGGTGAAGGGCGACGACCCGGACCACTTGCACCGGGTCGAGGCGGAACTGAGCCGGGGGCGCGTCGTCGCCCTCAAGTGCTACCTCGGCTACCTGCACTTCGAGCCGGCCCACCCGCACTACCGCCGCTACTACGAACTGGCCGCGCAGTTCCGGGTGCCGGTCGTCTTCCACACCGGCGACACGTACTCGCCCGGAGCCAAGCTGAAGTACGCGCACCCGCTCGGCGTGGACGAGGTGGCGGTGGACCACCCGGACACGCGGTTCGTCATCGCCCACCTCGGCAACCCGTGGACCGTCGATGCGGCGGAAGTCGTCTACAAGAACCTGAACGTGTGGGCCGACCTGTCCGGGCTGGTGATCGGCGGCGAGATCGCTCCCCGCACCGACGACGAGTACGACGCGCTGGCCGACCTCGCCGTCCGCGTGCGGCAGGCGTTCCGGTACGCCGAGCGGCCGACGCGGTTCGTGTTCGGCACCGACTGGCCGCTCGTTCCCATCGCCGCGTACAAGCGGTTCATCGCCGAAGTGATCCCGGAGCGGTGGCACCCGCTGGTGTTCGCGGAGAACGCGCGGACGCTGTTCCGGCTGGCGTGAGGGGTTGACGCCTCGCGGCCCGACTCTTCCTGCCCCGTCACTTCTCGACGTGGTAGACGTAGTACCCCAGGTTCATCTCGTCGGACGTCTGCGGCCCCCACTTCACCGTCGCCGTCGGGTCGGGGTTGGCCGGGTTCCCGTCGCTGTTGTCGAACCAGGCGGTGTAGCGGATGCGGGTGCCGACCGGCAGCGTGATCGGCTCGGCCAGCTTGTACTGCAACTGCCAGTTGAAGTCGTACGCCGGCACCTCCATCAGCACCTTCACCGTGCTGTCCGGCAGGATCGCCTCGTACTTGCACGCCTTCCCGCGGACGTGCATGTGCGGGCTGAGGGCCGTCAGCGTCCGCGCCTCCTTCAACTTCGGCATGGTGGCGACCACCTCGTGGTTGGCCGCGCCGGGCGGGATGACCAGGTCGCGCGGGTTGGCCGCGCCGGACACGGTCACCTCGCGGGTCGGCGGCCCGGCGGCGAACGCGAACCCGACCTTGGTCCGGTCCGCCGTGGCCGTGCCGTTCGGCGTGTAGTGCAGTTGGAACAGCAACCGGCTGCCCTTGGGCACTTTCGTGGCGAACCCCGCCGGCAGGGTCTGGTGCGCGTTGCCGGGGACGTACGCCGCCAGGAACGACAGGCCGTCGGCCCCCTGCGGGCGGTCGAGGAACTCGAACGGCGGCTTCGGCTTGGTGAGCAGGAACACCAGGACGTGGTGGACGACGCCCGGAGCGGTCGGACGAATCTCGTACCCCTTCACCCACTTGTCCTCGGTGAAGTTCGTCTCCACGACGTAGTTGTGGTACGGCATCACGCCGGTCGCCTTGATCGGCACGTCCTTCGGCAACTCGAACACGGCGTCCGGCTTGCCGATGGCCCAGTCCGTCGGGTAGGCGCGGGCGAGCGGGGCGTCGGCCGCGTCTCCGACCGGCGCACCGGCCTCGAACCACGCCAGCAGGTCCGCTTTGTCCGCGTCCGGCAGGCTCGCGTCGTTCATGAACTTGCTGTGTTCGCCCTTGGCCGGCTTCGCGGCGAACCACGGCGGCATGGTGCCGGTCGCCAGCGCCTTCTTGATGGCCCCCTTGTGCGAAGTCAGGTCGGCCACGCTTTCCAGGGCGAACGGCCCGACGCCGCCGGCGCGGTGGCAGTCCTGGCAGTTCTGCTGGACGATCCGCGACACGCGGTTGTGGTACGTCGGCTTCGCGGCGGCCGGAGCCTTCGCCGCGCTCGAGTCGAGGTCGCAGCCGGGGGCGGTGGTGGCGCGAACGGCCGGCAGCTTCCCGGCGAGGACGGCCGCGATCGCGTCCTTCAAGTGCGTCGTCTTCGGGGCGTCGGTGGCGTACCCGATGCCGTACTGGTCGTCCACCGCGCCGCGGTAGACGACCGTCCGCTTGGCATCCAGCACGATCACTTCCGTCGTGCTGTGGGCGTTCAGCGCCCGGCACACCGCGCCGTCCTTGTCGTGCAAGTACGGGCCGGTGACGGTGCCGGCGGCGGTCGCGATGTCGGCCGGCTTGTCGGCGGCCACCGGGTTGACGAAGGCGAACGCCACGCCTTTCCCGGCGAACTCCTTCTCCAGCTTCGCCAGCGTCGGCAGGAACTTCTTGCTCAGCGGGCAACTGGTGCTGGTGACGGCGATCACGACCGCCTTCTTGTCCTTGGCGAAGGCGGCCAGGTCGAACGCCTTGCCGGCGGCGGTGGTGCCGGTCACGGCCGGGGCCAGGCGGTTGATGCCGGCCTCGTTCGGGGCCAGCGGGCGGGGCGCTTCCGTTTTCGACTCGGCGGCGACGGCGACCGTCGTCGCCAAGCCCAAGACCAGCGCGAGCGGCAGTGTGCGGAGCATGGCGGGGGTGCCCAGTGGGGAAAAACGCGGCGACCGGTGCGAGAGGGAACACGCCGCCGACACGCATATTACACGCCGACGGGCCAACGGGTTTCAGCCGCCGCCATCCGGCGCGAATTTGGCGCGCGGCCGCGATACCGCCGGCGTCGGTGTCACTCGGTGTCGTCGGGCATGGCGAGGCGGTCGGGGTCGTACTTCCAGTCGTCGTCGTGGTCGTGGAAGTGGCCGATGACGCCCTTCTGAAGGGCCTGCAACTTCAGCCGCTCGCGCAGCGGGATCGGCCGTTCGGGCTTCGGCGGGAACGGGTACGAGGGGAGCGGAGCTTCCGGCTCGGACCGGCGGAGCCGGCGGGGTGAGGTCTTCCTTCTTCGGCTCCGACTTCTTCAGCGCGAACTCGCGGTCGCACTGGGTGTACACCGGCAGCGGCTCCAGCCCGTCGGCCCACCGACCACTGCCGGTTTGCGAGGTTTGCGTACCGGCGACGGGGGTCTTGTGACGTAGCCGGGTTTTCTCCAAGTCCAGGATCATCTGCAAGGCCTGGAAGGACTTCTCGTCGCGGGTGCTGGCCAGCCGGCGGCGCAGCTCCGCGACCGCTTCGGCGACGGTGTCTTCCCAGTACTGCTTGCGGCCGGCCGGGTCGCGCGGCGGATCGGGGACGTCCGACTCGCAGCGGAAGCGGTCGGCCGGCGCGGCGGTAGGGGCGGTTTGCGTGGCGGTGGTCACGGCGGCACTCCGGAACGAGAAAGTAACTCCATGTACATATACGCTCCGAGGTCTGGCAAGTCAACAAGAAAATTGAAAATCAGATCAGTAGTGAATTTTTGACCCGAACCGGCGACTCGGTTGGGTGAGCGTCAGTATCGAACGCGCTTGCTCGGTCTTCCATCCCGCGACCGCCGAACTCCACCAATGGCCTACTCTCCGGCCGCCGCCGGCAGGTTGTCCAACTCGAGTTCGGTCAGTCGAGCACCCAGAGGCGAAGCGGCCAGCGCCGTCGCCGCCGCTTCGGGGATCGGGTTGTCCGCCAGTCGCAGGACGAGCAACCCGTCGAGGTGGTCCGACTCGCCCAGGATCTTCGCCGCGACGGGACCGAGATTGTTTCGGCTCAGGTCCGCCTCGATCAGCGTGCCCGAGGCCGGCGACCCGGCCAGCACCTCCGCCCCCGCGTCGAGGAGGTCGTTGTCGCGCATCCGCAGCGTGTGCAGCGCCGCCGGCTCTCGCGCCAGCAGGGCGGCCAAGCCGGACGGCCCGAAGTGGTTGTGGCCGAGGTCCAGGCTCCGCAGGCCGCCGAGGAAGGTCGCCTTCTTGGCGAACAGCCGGGCACCCGCCGCCGTGATCTCGCACCGGTCGAGCCGCAGCGACTTGAGTCCGCTCAGGCACGGCACCACCGCCAGGGACTCCGCGCCGACGGCCTTGAGGACGTTCGCGCCGATGTCGAGCGAGTCCAATTGCATCCCCTTCCGGGCCGACTCGAACTCGGCCATCGCCTGCCCGTCCAGCCGGGTGTCGCGGAGTGCCAGTTCCTTCAGCGCGGCGACGTGCGGCGAGCGGAGCAGCGCCCGTAGCCCGTTCCGGCTCAGGTCGTTGCCGGACAGATTGAGCGACCGCACCGTGGCCATCCCGGACCAGTTCATCAGCGCCTGCATCCCCAGCTCGGGGAGTTCGTTGCCGCCAGTGTACCGCTCGTGTCGTCCGGCCGCGGTCAGGTCCAGTTCTTCCAGCGACGACAGGGTTGCCGCGCCCGCGAGAGCGCCGAGAGCGGTGGCGTGGAGGTCGCACGACGGCAGGCGGAGCGACCGGAGGTCGGCGAGGTGCGGCGAGGCGAGGAGTCCCGGAAGCGTAAAGCCCCAAATGCCGCGCACGGTCAGCCGACGCAGGGTCGCCAACTGCGGCGACTCGGCCACCCACTGGAACGCCTCGTAGTCGGGCGTACCGGTGAGGGTCAGCTCGCGCAGCTCGGCGATCGGCTTGACGGTCCGCTGCCCCTCGCGGCGGCGCGGCCAGCGCACGGTGATCGCCTCGACCGGCGCGACCTCGCGGCAGGCGGCGGCGCTCGTCCGCATCGCCTCGAAGCTGGCGAACGACACCTCGGCGACGATGCCGCGACGGAACCCCTCCCACCGCGCCCCCTTGACGGCCGGCATCTCCGCCAGCCACTCCTCCCCGTGCCGTTTCAGCAGTTCCTGTTCGCGGAGGCGGAGCGGCACCTGGGCGGCGTCCCACGCCGGCCGCCGCCCGCGTTCGACCTGCACGCGGATGAACTCGGCCCGCGCGTCCTGGCCGTTCTCCTGAAGCCAGTCGGCGTACACCACGCGGGGCAGGTCGTCGTCGATGTTGGCGACGATGTAGTCGAGGAAGCCTTTCGCCGGTCCACTCACGGCAACTCCTCCAGAACGGGAGCCAGACGGTCGGCGACGCCGGCGGCCACGCCGGCCAAGTCGCGCGGCACGGCCCGCCCCTGTGACGCCTTGACATAATCCCACCACCGCGCCGACGACAACTTCATGCCCCACCAGGACGCCGGCCCGAACAGCGCCCGCGCGTCGTCCGCCGTCGCGCCGAGGTCGGCCAAGTACGCGACGATGGACTCGCGCAACAAGGCCGCAGCCATCGGCACGTGGTCCAGCAGCAGGCGGAGGTCGTCGAGATCCTTCGCCCGCCAGCCGAGCATTCCCAGATGCCGCAGGGCCTGCACTTTCTGCCCGACGACCGCTTCCGGCCGGCACACCCAGACGCGGGCCGGTTCGCCGCACGCCGTCGGGAGTTCGCCGAACACCGGCGCGGGCCGGGGGAACGGGCCGAACGTGATGTCCACGTGGAAGTCCTCTTCGACCCCTTCCACCTCGCCGGCGGCGAAGACGCGCACGCCGGGGTTTCCCGTGTCCAGCCAGATGCCCTCGACGTGCAGCCGATCACGGTCGAACAGTACGCCGTCGTCGGCCGCCACCGCGAACACCGGGAGAAACCGCCGGGCCGCCTCCGCGATTTCAAACGGGAACGTGGCCACGAGGTCGAGGTCGCCGGCCGGGCGCGGGGTCGGCCGGAACCAGTGCCGCAGGAGCATCCCGCCCCGCAGGACGAACCCCTCCGCGCCGGGCCGCTTCGCCAGGCGCAGCAGGACGCCTTCCAGCAGCCGGTGGCGGGTCGCGTCCGGGGAAGTCGCCGCGGTCGTCATGCGGGGGAGTGTACCCGGCCGCGCCGCGGCGTGCCAGCTACGTAGATTGTTTGCAGGAAGCCGGTGGTGTAGAAGGGTGAGGACGTGCTCTCGCGGAGGCCCGACGTGCAACGTTCCCTCTTCCCCGACGCGGGTTTCACCGAACACCGCAGCGCGCAAGACGCCTCGGTGAACTGGGACCGACCCGCCGACGTGGGCCGCCTGGAGGCCCGCTACGTCCGCCGCTGCGCCGACTACTTCGTCGTCTACCTGTCGTCGCAGACCGGCTGCGCCCAGGGCTGCCGCATGTGCCACCTGACGGCCACCGGGCAGACGCGGCTGCGCGACGCCACCTTCGACGAACTGATCGAACAGGCCCGCGTCGTGCTGGACCACTACCGCCGCGAGGGGCCGCCGGCCCGCACCGTCCACTTCAACTACATGGCGCGGGGCGAGCCGCTGGCCAGCCGGGTGCTGGTGGCGGACGCCGACCGGCTGCTGGCGGCGTTGAACGGCATGGCCCGCGCGCTGGGGCTGTGGCCCCGCCACCTGATTTCGACCATCTATCCGAAGGAGCTGGGCGACCGCCCCCTGGAGGACATCTTCGTCGCGCACCACCCCGAGCTGCACTACTCGATCTACAGCATGAGCGACCGGTTCCGCCGCCGCTGGCTGCCGAAGGCGCTGCCGGCCGAGGCCGCGCTCGACCGGCTCGCGGCGTGGCAGCGGAGCACGCAGATGATCGTGACGCTGCACCACGCCTACATCGCCGGCGAGAACGACGCCGAGGGGGATGTCCACGCGATCTGCGACGCCCTGGAGGAGCGGCGGCTGATGGCGCATGTGAACGTGGTGCGGTACAACCCGCACGACCCGGCGCGGCACGGCGTCGAGCCGTCGGAGGAGGTGATCCAGCGGAACGCGGCGATTTACCGCGCGCGGCTGCCGAACGCCCGCGTCGGGGTGATCGCGCGGGTGGGGTTCGACGTGGCCGCGTCGTGCGGCATGTTCTTCGGCCCCGAAGGACCGGCCGCGGCGCGGGTGCCGCTGGTGGTGGTGGTGTGACGCGGTGGGGTGGCATGGTCCCATCGATCTGGTGGGCGGCGGGGCCGCGATTTGCCGACCCTCTGTCATTCTGGACAGGTAGGATAGTTGAGATGAAGGACCAGCAACTGTTCCGGCGGAAGCCCACATGAAGCCGCGCATTTTCCTGTCGGGTGTCACCGCCGAGTTGGGTTCCGCACGAGACTTGGCGTCGGTGGTGTTACGGCGACTCGGATACGAACCAGTGGACATGCGGGTCTTCCCGACTGGTGCCGGTGACCTGGGTCAGTTCCTTCGGGGCGAAATCGACAAATGCGAGGGGATGATCCACCTGGTCGGTCATGCCTACGGCAGCGAACCACCGGAACCCGACCCGTACAAGGGCCGCCACTCGCACACCCAATTGGAGCAGTTGTACGCCGAACAGCGTGGGATCAAAACCTGGGTGTTTCTCCTCTCGGGCCACGATCTCACTGACCTTCCGCGCGACCAACTGGACCTTCCCAAAGTGCCGAATCACCCCGACCCGCTGGGGTATCAGCAGGAGCGACGGGAACGTCAACTCCAGTGGCGGGCACGCCTCGAACACGGCAGCCCACTCCTTTTCCATAAGGTCGGTTCTGAACCCGAACTGGAAAACACGCTCCACGGCATCAAGGACGAACTGGCGGCCCTTCGGGCGTCGCAACGCCGCTGGCAGAACCGCGTCCTTTTCTTACTCGTCGCGCTGATTCTCCTGGGGGGTGCCACCTGGGCAAGCCTTCTGCGGCAAGGCGAACGAATCCTGGATGGCCAGAAGGCCGTCGAGGAACCGCCCCCGGCGATTGCCGATAAGGTGCGAACGGAGGACGACGACATCAAGCGCCGCCTTCACGACTCGCTCGAGACGATTTACGAGCGAGAGGTGAAATCGGCGGAGACGCAGAAGGGCTGGAAAGACAAAGACGAAGCCGAGAACGCCGCCCGCACCAAGCGGGACTACCGTCGCGGTTTGGCGGACGCATTCGTCGATTCGTTGCGGGCGTCAAGTCGGGCAGACGGTGCCCGGCCGGAACTCGCGGAAGTCCGCCGTCTCCTCAAGGACCACGACGGGGATGTCAAGGCGATCCGGTACCTCGACGCGCAAGAGTCGCGTCTGCTCGCGGAGGCGGAGAAAAACCTGCGGATGACGCTGACCCCACTTCTGGAAGGCGTTCGCCTTCATGTGATCCGTGGGGAGTATCTGGCCGCCAAAGGGACGTGCGAGAAGTTGCTAGCCAAGGATGCCGACTGGCCTGATCTCCTGCTTGAGTACGCGAAGGTGCTGATTCAATACGGCGACGATATCCACAGCAATCTCTACATTCCGGCAGGTGCGATATTTGCCGACGGTAGCAAAATCGCGGTCGCCGGATACCGCCCCAAGGAGATGGGAGTGGAGGAGCCTGTCAACACGACCTGGCATCTGAATCCCGACATCCCGATCACCGTCTTCGGCCCCATGAGAGTGACGCGAGACAAGTGGCATTTCATCGACGACCCCATCGCGCTGGCGGCAGACCGGAAAGCAAATCGAGAATTTGAACTCGCGCTGGACACGGCTCGTCGGCTGGTCTCCAACGACCCGGAGAACGGCGAGGCGCGGTTCGTCCTCGGCGAGGCACTCTTGCGCAGGTTGGATGTCGCGCCGCCGAACGGAACGCGCACGGAGTCGGACTCGCTTCTCGACGAGGCCCACGACCTCTTTCTCGCCCTTTGCAACAAGCGCCCCGCCGACGTGCGATACCAGACACAGCTGGCGGACACGCTCTGGCTCCGCTGTTTGCGGCTTTTCAAGCGCGGCAAAACGACCGACGGGATACGAGATCTCGACCGAAGTATTGAGATCGGTCGCTGGATCGTGTCGATGCACCCGAAGAAATACGACCAGGTCGCCAGTCTCATTGCCAGGTTCACTCTCGCCATCCGAATACAGCGTCGCCGCGGAGACACCGCCAAAGCCTTGGACTACACGAGAAGTAGTTATGAGGCTGTGGAATCCGCCCGCCGGGGAGAGGGAACCGACTATTACGACCGTCGCGTGAAGGCACTGCAAGAGAGCGTGACCGACCTCGAATCCGTCGTCGCGGCCACGGGCGATTGGAACCGCCTGTTGCAACGAGATGCGGCCTCGCTACCGAGGCTCTTGACGATTCGAGCCAGGGAATTCGCCGATGCCGGTCGGCTCCGGGATGCGGCACAGGCCGCGGACAAGCTCCGGGAATTGCCCGCGAGTACCCTCGTGCCGGACTCGGGTAATGAGGCGGAATCGGCGGGGCCGACGGCCCCGCTGAACAGCCGCTATTGCGCCGCACGCGCGTACTGCTCGTGCGCCGCCATCGTCGGCAAAGGCAAGGACATACTCGACGAGGAAGAACGGGCCACGAAGGAGAAGTACCTCGCCCTCTCCGTCGCCTGCCTCAAGGAGTCCGTCGCCGGCGGGTTCGACAATTTCGAGTACCTGGAAGCGGACGAGAGCTTCATCCCACTGCGGGACCGACCGGCGTACAAAGCGCTGTTCCCCCGCAAATAGCGGCACCTCGCCGCCGTCCGAATTCACCCCCGAAACGCCGGCCGACCCGCGGGTCCGAGATCCGTCTCGGAGGGCCGCGGGTCGGGACGGCGGGCGGCGGGGGCACGGAAGGGGAGTCCCCCGCCGCCGCGCGGCGACTGACCGGGGGAGTCAGTCGTCGCGCTTGGCTTCGGCCAGGGCCTGCACCCGCTCGGCCAGCAGGGCCACGTCGAACGGCTTCTTGAACACGTCGTCGAACCCGTACTCCTTCAGCTTGTCCGGCTCGGCCTCGTCCTCGCCGGCCAGCCCGATGATGAGCGTGGCCGTGTACGCCTCGATCTTCCGCAGGTTGGTGGTGATCTGGATCGACTCGCCGCGGCCGAGCGACAGGTCGATGACGATCGAGTCGGGGTTGAAGCTGTGCGCCAGGCTGCCCGCCTGGAAGCCGCTGCTGGCGTACTCGAACTTGAAGTCCTCGCTCGTCGGCAGCAGCTCCTTCATGCGGTCGTTGAACAGCTTCTCGGTGCCGATGAGCAGCACCTTGTGCAGTTCCTCCTCCTCCAGGTCACCCAGCGGCATGTGGTGATCCTTGAGGAACCGGATCAGGTGCTCGCGGGGGATGCGGCGGTCCTGGCTACCGGGGATGCGGTAGCCCTTGAGGCGGCCGGAGTCGAACCACTTGGACACGGTCCGCGGGGCGACTTTGCAGATCTTGGCGACCTGGCCGGTGGTGAACACCTTTTTCATGGTCGGGGGCACTCCGTTTCGACCTCGCAACCCGGCGGGGCGGCGGCGGGTCGGCCCAATCCGTTGGGCCGTTGGTCCGCCGACTACGCCTCACGTCCGCGGAGCGGACGGCGGGGGGCCGGGGGGCTGGGGTTCGGCGATACGACCGCGGGTGCCGCGGACTCCGGGGGGAGTGCCGGGCGAATCGACTCGGCGACGACTGCGGTACCTGACGCGAATTCCATCGACACCGGCAAGCCCCGCAGTCCAACCGATTTGGCGAATCCGGTGAACCCTGGGGGTTGTGGCGGCAAGGGGGGAAATCTCGTCGGCACCGCCTTCGCCGGCCGGACACCGTCCCTGTCGGCGTCCGTGGCACCTGCGTTGTTAGCACTCTCATCGCCCCACGGACGACGTGCGCTTGACGGGGAACCGGCGACCGACGGGCAAACGGTGCAAGCCCCAGGACCGGTTGGTCCGCGTGGGGGGGTTGAGCCGCCGGCGGGTCGGCACGGGCGAATTCTAACCCGCAGTCCGCACCCCTTCCGCGCCACCCGGACGAACCGCGTGCGAGAACCCGGAACCCCACTCGCGCCAACCCGCGTCCGATGCGCCCCGCGCGCATTCGCGCCGGCCGGCGCATCCGGCGTCACCCGACGACGGGCCGCATGGGCTTGGCGAAAACCACCTTGTCGTCCCCTTCCCGGTAATACCCCGGCAGCCGCGCCACCTCGGAATACCCGCACCGCAGGTAGAACCGGCGCGTGGCGTCGTAGGGCGGCGTCGAACTGGTCTCGATGAACAGCACCCGCCCGTCGCGCTGGCGCACTTCCTGCTCGACGAACTCCAGCAGCCGGCGGCCGAGGCCCGCGCCCTGGCGATTCTTCGCCACCACGATCCACCACAGTTCCCAGGTGCCGACGGTCATCGGAGCCGGGCAGAAGTGGACGAACCCGACCGGCGTGCCGGCCTCTTCCCACGTCCGCATCGCCGGCCCGGCGTCCTCCCCGCCGGCGTGGAACTCGGCGAGGACTTCCTCCAGCACGTCGATCTCGTGCGGGTAGAAGACGGCGGTGTCGCGGGCCATCGCCAGCAGGGTCGGCGTGTCGGAAGGCAGAGTGGGGCGGAGCATGAGGAAAAAACTCGGACGCGAAGCGGATGTGAGTCAGCGGGCGAACAGTTTGGCGACCGGCACGCGGAAGCCGGGCAGCACGTCGGCCCCGTCGAGGTCGGCGTCCTCGTTGTGAACCACGGGCTTGTGTCCCGGTCGGTGAACCGCGACGGTCTTCAGGTCGGGGTCGATCACCCACACCATCGCCACCCCGACTTCCCGATACCACTTCAGCTTCCGCACCGTGTCCTTCTGGGTGTCGTTCGGCGACAGGATTTCGACGGCCAGCGCCGGCGGCCCGACCAGCAAAGTCGTTTCCTCGTCGCTCTCGTTCGCTGCGACCTGTTCGGCGGTCAGGTACGCCACATCGATGCCGACACTGAGTTCCGGGTCGGCGCGGAGGATGACCCCGACTTCGCCGGAGTAGACGGCCCCGCGCGGCTCCGGTTGCGCGGCGACCCAGGCGTCAATCAGCCCGCCGACGCGACACTCGATGCGGGAGTGGTGCTTGTTCCGCTGGGTCGCGCCGACCTCCTCGATCTGGCCGTTCACGACCCACCGTTCGATGCCGTCGTCGGCCATCACTAACAGGTCGGCAACAGTGTGGCGACGGCCGGTGGGCGGTGCAGGCGGTTCAAGAGTCACAGGCATGGCGAAGGCACTCTAAGGTGCTGTTATTCTATTCGCTCACGGCCGCGCCTGCTCGAACAGGTCGGTGGTGTGGCACCAGAAGTCGCCGCCGAGGCGGGCGACGGTTTGCAGCTTGCGGGGGTCCACCCGGCCGGCCGGGTCCAGCACCTCGTCGGCGATGTGGATCATCACCACCTCGCCGACGACGAGGTTCGCCGAGATCGCCCCGGTGCCGACCGGGATGACCTGCATCACCCGGCACTCGAACGCCGTCGGCGCTTCCGTCACGCGCGGCGGCTTCACCTTCACGCTCGGCGTCGTGTGCAGCCCGGCCAGTTCGACCTCGCTCTCGTCCGGCGGCAGCTCCCGCGACGTGAGGTTCACCGTCTCGGCCAGACGCGCCACCGACGAGTGGATGACGAACTCGCCGTTCGCCTCGATGTTCCGCAGCGTGTCCTTCTTGGTGCCGTGGCGCGTCAGCGTCGGCGAGAACACCACCACCGGCGGGTTCGCGCCGAAGGCGTTGAAGAAGCTGAACGGCGCGAGGTTCACCACCCCGGTTGGCGACAGCGTCGTCACCCACGCGATGGGCCGCGGCGTGACGACGCCGGTGAGCGCGTGGTACACGTCCACCACATTGTCGGCGGTCGGTTCGAGTTGCATTGCGGTTCCTTGTAGGTCGGGTCGAGTCTTCGAGGCCCGACGTCGTTTGCCGTCGGGCCTCGCCAGCCTTCGGCCGGCTCGACCGCGACCTACTTAATCCAGCCATGAGAGCGGGTACTTCGGGTCGTCCAGCAGCATCGCCTGCGCGGTCAGGTGGAGCGGGCGGAAGGTGTCCACCATGACGGCCAGCTCGTCGGTGCGGGTCATCGGCCGACTGGCGGCGAGGGTGCCGGGGTGCGGGCCGTGCGGGATGCCGTGCGGGTGCAGGGTGAACGAACTCTCCTCTACCCCGCGCCGGCTGCCGAACTTGCCCCGCACATAGTACAGCACCTCGTCCGACTCGACGTTGCTGTGCGCGTAGGGGATTTTCACCGCGTCCGGGTGCGTGTCCAGCAGCCGCGGGGCGAACGTGCAGACCACGAACCCGCCGAAGCTCTCGAACGTCTGGTGGATCGGCGGCGGCTGGTGGACGGTGCCGGTGATCGGCTCGAAGTCGTCGGCGTTGAACGTGAACGGGTAGACCGTGCCGTCCCACCCGACCGCGTCGAACGGGTGGTTCGCCATCAGGTACCGCGTCAGCTTGGTGCCGTCCTTGATGACGACGGTGGTTTCCTCGTCGCTGTCCTGCGTCGCCAACTCCGTCGGCCCGTGGATGTCCCGCTCGCAGAACGGCGCGCCGAGGCGGAACTGGCCGTCCGGGTTCAGGTACCGCTCCGGGAACCCCAATCGGCCCGGCGACTCGACGACGAGCAGGTCGGGCTGCGGGTCGGCGTCGAACCGCAACTGGTATGTGGTGCAGCGGGGGATGACGACGTAGTCGAACGGCTTGAACTTCAGTCGGCCGAACTGGGTGTGCAGTTCCCCCCGGCCGGAGTGAACGAAGACGATCTCGTCCGCCCGCGCGTTGCGGAACAGTTCCGCTTGCGGCGCGGCCGGACGACACCGCCAGATCGTCACGTCACTGTTGACGAACAGCGGCACGCGACCGGTGATCGGGTCGCCGTGCGGCGGGATGTGCCCGGTCTTCAGGTGGTGGTGCCGCAGAACCGGCTGCTCCACGGCGTCGGCCCGCATCTCGCCGGCCGCTTCCACCCGCTTCACCCGCGTCGGCGGGCGCAGGTGGTACACGATGCTGTACGCCCGACTGAACCCGTGCGTGGACACCACTTCCTCGTAGAAGACGCCTTCGCCCTGGTATCCCGGCGTCACGCGGTGCGCGGTGTGCCGCTTCGGCGGGATGGAGCCGAGCGTCAGGTAGTGGGGCATGGCGCGACACCGCAGGTGGAAGTGGTGGACCAGGGCACCGCATCGCCGAGGCTGGCCGCGTGGCCGAGGACCGTCGGCCCGACCTTCAGCAGTGACGGCGTCGGCCGGTAGCCGTTGCTCACCCGCCACGCCAGCAGCGCGTCGGGGTCGGGCGTCGCGGGCCAGACGGCGACCGCCGTCAGCACCCCGAATCAGGACACGCCGAACACCGCGCACCGGCCGTCCGGCAGCGGGACGAGGATATCGTAGTGGTATTCGTCCATTTGCACGGCATCGATGCCGGCCAGCGTCGGTGCCCAGCCGAGGACGGCTTCGAGGTTGCGCAGCTCCGCGAGCGCCGCGGCCAGTGACGGGTCGGTGACGTGCAGGTCGGCGAGGGGAATCGGTGTCATACCGTCATGATATCACGGGCGAAACGAGGGGCAGCCGAGTGGTACGGCTGCAATCGCCCCATGCTCGTCGATGTCCGGCACGAGGTGGTGCCGGCGATGACGCGGGTGTGAGCCGGTGGGAAACGGGTGTCATCCACCCCGCCACGGCGCGTATCATCCCCACAGACTCCGGGGACGCGCGCGATGACCACCGACCAGACCGACTACGAAATCTTCGTCTCCTACGCCCGGAAGGACAACCGGCCCATCCCCGACACCTTCCCGCACGGGTGGGTGGCGGCGGTGACGGACTTCATCGTCGCGGACCACCGGCAGTATTCGGCCGACCCGATGCGGATCTTCTTCGACACCGCCGAAATCCGCGACATGGACGACTGGAAGAACCGCATCCTCGGTGCCCTTCGCCGGTCGAAGGTGCTGCTCATCTGCCTGTCGCCGAACTACTTCGCCAGCCAGCCGTGCCGGTGGGAGTGGGACGAGTTCCTGGCCCGGCAGGCGCACAAGCTGGTCGGCTCCGAGCCGCACGCCACCGTCTACTTCGTCGAGGTGCCGGGCAGCGACGAGCAGGACAACGCCAAGCGGCTGAATGCCGTCATGGGAAGCAACTTCACCGACCTGCGGCCGTGGTTCCCGACCGGGGCGGCGGCCATGCGGGAAGACGCCGTGCGGGGGCGGATGGCGGTGCTGGGCCAGAGCGTGTGGGAGCGGATCAGCCGCGCCCGCCGCGCCCTGAGCGTGCCCGGCAACCTGCGGGCCATGACGCCGTACTTCCTCGGCCGCAACAGGGAACTGGCCGACCTGCACCGGCTCGTCGGCGTCGGCAAGATCGGCCTCGTGGCGGCCGTCCACGGCATCGGCGGGCAGGGCAAGACCGAACTGTCCGTCGCCTACGCCCGTGGGTACGCCGACTGCTACCCGCTCGGCCTGTGGGCGCTACCCGCCGAGAACGCGACGGAACTGCTGCCGCTGCTCGGCCAGCTCGCCTTCAAGACCGAGTTCGGCTACGCGGCCACCGAGGCCGCCAAGAACGACGCGGCGACGGCGGGCCGGGAAGTGCTGGCCGAACTGCAACGGCGGTTCGACGCGGCGAAGGCGAAGGAGCCGACGGCGGAGCCGGCGGCGCTGGTGCTGCTCGACAACGTGTCCGAACCCGGCCTCCTCGCGGCCACGCAGCTTTCCACGCTGCCGAAGGTCGATTGGCTGCGGGTCATCGCCACCACCCGCCTCGACCCGAAGCCGCTCGACCCGGCCGGCAAATCCGTCGGCACGGTGCTGGTGGACGCGCTCGACGAGGAGACCGCGCTCCGGCTGATCGAGAACCACCTGCCCGGCGAGCGGTTCCGCACCCCCGCCGACGAAGCCGCCGCGCGGCAGATCGTCCGCGAACTCGGCGGCTTCACCCTGGCCGTGGAGCAAGTGGCCGTATTCCTGGCGGTGAACCCGGACGTGACCCCGGCGGACTACCTGCTCCGCCTACGGGCCGAAGGGCTGCAAAGCACCGACGCCCTGGTGGACGACACCACGTCCGGGCAGATGCAGCACCAGCAGAAGTTGCTCGGGCCGGTGTTGGAAGCGATGCTGTCGCCCCTGCCGCCGGCCGCGCGGACGCTGCTCGAGTTCGCTTCGCTGCTGCCGCCGGACACGATCCCCTGGCCGTGGCTGAAGGAGTTGACGGTCGCCCGGCATCCGGAGTTGGGCGCGTCGAAACCCGGCTACCCGGACCCGTGGGTGGCCCTCCGACGGCAGGTGGAGGGCCTACGGTTCCTGACCGGCTCGGCCGAGAGCGAGTTCGCCCGCATGCACCGCCTCGTGGCGGCCCACCTGTGCCAGGGGGTGGGCGACGGGATGGACGCCGAATTGCGGACCTTCGTGGCGAAACGGGCGGATGACATTTACCAGCAACAATCGCGACCAGCCGACTGGGAACTCGATGGGTTGCTGGAAGCGATTCCGCACCTCCTCGCGGTGAAAGCCGAACGACAACTGGCCGTGGACGGGATGTTCCTCTCCGACAAGGTTCTCGCCTATCGCACCCTGGCCACCGCGAGGAAGCTGCTGACCGAAACCGGGGCGGTCCTGGAAGCGCTGGCCGAGGGCGACCCGACGAACGCCGGCGGGCAGCGGGACCTGTCCATCAGCTACGACCGGCTGGGGGACGTGAGCGTGGCGGCGGGCGACCTGGCGGCGGCCAAGGGGTACTTCGAGCAGGGGCTGGCCATCCTGGAGGCGCTGGCCGAGGGCGACCCGACGAACGCCGGCGGGCAGCGGGACCTGTCGGTCAGCTTCAACAAGTTGGGCAACGTGAGCGTGGCGGCGGGCGACTTGGCGGCGGCCAAGGGGTACTACGAGCAGGGGTTGAAGATCGCCCAGACGCTGGCGACGGCCGACCCGACCTCGGCCCAGATGCAGCGGGACGTTTACGTTTCGTGTTGGCGTATGGCGAGTTTGGCGGAGAAACAGAACGACCCGAACGCGATGAGTTATTGGCAGAAGGCGCACGACGTGTTGGCAGGCATTCTGGATCGCGGGTTGCACGTCTCGCCGCAAGACAAAGGCTTCTTGGAGCAACTCCGGGCGAAGTTGGGCGGTGCGCCGCGCCGGGTTTCGCCCGGCTCCGCCAGCGGGTGGAAGAAGTGACGCCCACCCGGCAGCTCCGTCACCTCATTTCCTTCCAAGCTTGTCCCGGTGCCGACTTCGGGGATAATGGCAGTCCTCCCCGAGGTGGCTCATGGCCGACGTGTTCCGCTGCCCGTGCGGGTTCGAGACCCCGCTCCCCGCCGCCGTCGTCAGCGGCGGCGACGCGGCCGAGACGTGCCCGGCGTGCGGTCGCACCTTCGTGTCCGCCGACGGGTTCGATGCGGACGGCTTCACACGGGACTTCGGCGGGCCGCCGGTCGGCGTCGGCGAACCCGACGGCGAGTCGGAACACCTGCCGCCGCTGGTCGAGGAGCCGGTGCGCCGCCGGAAGCAGAAGCCGCAACCGCCGCCGCCCATCCCCGGCTACGTTATCCTGGAAGAACTCGGTCGCGGCGGAATGGGCGTCGTGTACCGCGCCCGGCAGGTGGCGCTGAACCGCGTGGTGGCACTGAAGATGATCCTGGCCGGGGCGCACGCCACGCCGCTGGAGCGGGAGCGGTTCCGCAAGGAGGCCGAGGCCGTCGCCCGCCTCCAGCACCCCGGCATCGTGCAAATCTTCGAGATCGGCGAGCACGCCGGCCAGCCGTATTTGGCGCTCGAGTACGTGGACGGCGGCAGTCTCGCGCAGCACCTGGCGACCGGCGACCTGATGGCGGTGGACGCGGCCGTCCGGCTGCTCATTGAGGTCGCCACCGCCGTCCACTTCGCGCACGGCCTCGGCATCATCCACCGCGATTTGAAGCCGGCGAACGTGCTGATCCACGGCGGGCGGCCGGACGACGGCGGGTCCGGCGACTCCGGCTCGGGGTCCGGCCCGCGCTCCGGATTGACGCCGGCCCGCCCGAAGGTGACGGACTTCGGCCTGGCCAAGCGGCTGGACGAGACGGCCGCCGGCGTCACCAAGTCCGGGGCGGTGATGGGCACCCCCAGCTACATCGCCCCGGAGCAGGCGTCGGGCAAGTCGGGCGAGGTGCGGCCGGCGGCGGACGTGTACAGCCTCGGCGCGATCCTGTACGAGCTGCTCACCGGCCGCCCGCCGTTCAAGGGCGGGACGCCGCTGGAAACCGTCCTCCAGGTGCTGAACGACGACCCGGTGCCGCCCGGCCGGCTGCGGAACAAGCTGCCCCGCGACATCGAGACGATTTGCCTGAAGTGCCTGCACAAGGACGCCGGCCGGCGGTACGCCACGGCGGCGGAGTTGGCCGACGACCTGACCAGGTTCCTCGGCGGCCAGCCGATCACCGCCCGCCCGCTGTCGGCCGCCGCGCGGGGGCTGAAGTGGGCGCGGCGGCACCCGGCGACGACCGCCTTCGGGCTGACCGCGCTGCTGGCCCTGTTCGCGGTGGTGGCGGTGCTGGCCGTCGCTTACGCGCGGGTGCGGGAGGCCGTGGCGGGGAAGGACGCCGAGGCGCTGGCGGCCAAGCGGGAGAAGGAGAACGCCGACCAGGAACGGCACCGGGCCGAAGACAACAAGCGGGCCGCCGAGGAGTTCTCCCGCGAGTTGGCGACCGCCCTCGAGGACGCCGAAGGGAAGGCCGACCAACTGCGGGCGCAGAACGAGCGGAACGAGCGGAACCTGTACGCGCTGACGCTGACGCGGGTGGCCGGCCTGTGCGAGCGCGACCCGGCCCAGGCCCGCAAGCTGCTCGACGAGGGGTGCCCGCCGCACCTGCGGGACTTCACCTGGCGGCACCTGCGGGGGCTGTGCCAGCGGGACGACCAGGGGTACGACCGGCACGCCGACACGGTGCTGGCCGTGGCCGTGTCGCCGGACGGCGCGCTGGCGGCCACGGCCGACGCCGGCGGGCTGGTGCGGCTGTGGAGTCCGGTGACGAAGGTGACGTACGCGCTGCTGGCCGGGCACGTCGGGGCGGTGAACGGCGTCGCCTTCTCGCCCGACGGCGACACCGTGGCGACCACCGGCGACGACGGGTCGGTTCGCCTGTGGGACTTGCCCGAGCAGTTCCTGGCGCTGGTCCGCGAGTCGGCCCGCGTGTTCCCGCAATCGCAGGCCGAGTGGCTGCCGAAGCTGCCGCTCGACGTGGCCTACGCGCGGACGCTGAAGCCGGCCGTCGTGCTGCCGGCGTTCGGCCACCGCGGGCGGTGCGTGGCGTTCGGGCCGGACGGCACCACTCTGGCCGCCGGCGGGTCGGACAAGGCGTCGGCCGGCGGCACCGGCGAACCGGACGGCCTGGTGAAGGTGTGGGACGTGGCCGGGCGGGCGGTGAACGACCCGCTCGGCGCGGCGACCGGGGCCGCCCTCCCGCACCTGCGGCACGCCGTCGCGCGGGTGGCCAAGGGGGAGCCGGTGCGGCTCGTCCGTACCCTCGCGGACCACCTGCGGCCGGTCGTCGCGCTGGCGATCAGTCCCGACGGCACCACCCTGGCCACCGGCAGCGAGGACAAGAGCGTCCAGCTCACGCCGCTGGCCGGCGGCCGCGCGGTCCTGCTGCCCCTCCAACCGGCGGCGGTGTCGGCGGTCGCCTTCGCCCCGGACGGCAAGACGCTGGCCGCCACCAGCAACGGGGACGACCCGGTCGTCGTCCTGTGGGCGCTCGGCCCGCGCGGGCCGAAAGAGCGGGGCCGGCTGAACGGCCACACCAAGATCATCCACGCCCTCGCCTTCGCCGCCGACGGGCAGACGGTGGCGTCGGCCGGGCAGGACGGCGGCATCCGGTTGTGGGATCCGGACTCCGGCCAGGAGAAGTGCCGGCTGCACGGCCACGCGCTGGCCGTCCGCGGGCTGGCCTTCGCCCCGGACAAGAAGACCCTGGTGTCGGTGTCGAACGACCGCACGGCGCGGGTCTGGCAGGCGGGCGTGCGGCGGTCGGAGGCGGCCGCCCTGGACGCCGAGGGGATGACCGCCGTCACCGCCGCCGCCGTCAGCCGCACCGGGCGGGTGCTGGTGACGGGGGAGCTGTCCGGGGCGGTGCGGGTGTGGCGGCTGGACGCGCTCGCCGGCGGGCGGGCGGCGAAACCGGGGCAGTCGGGCCTGCCGCTGGCGCTGGTCGGCAGCGCGGCCGGCACCAAGGGGCAGGTCCGCGCCGTCGTCGTCTCGGACGGCGGGCAGTACGTCGCCGCCGCCGGGGACGACGGCCTGCTCGTGTGGGACACCACCACCGGCACCACCGTCTTCGGCAGCGCCGCCAAGGTGCTGACCCCGTTGCCGCTGGTGAAGGGCACGCGGGTGTTCGCCCTCGCCCTCGCGCCGGACGGCAAGACCCTGGCGGCGGCGGACGACGGCGGGGTGACGCTGTGGAACATCCGCACCGGCGAGCGGATCGGCGACAAGCCCGTCGTGACCGGGCCGGGCGTGCGGGCGGTGGCCTTCGCCCCGGCCCAATGGGGCGAGCGCGAGCTGGCGGTGCTGGCCGTCGGTCAGGGACGGGCCGTGCGGCTGCTGGATTTGAACGCCGGCAAACGAGCCGACATCCCGGACGCGCACGAGGCGATGGTGGAGAGCCTGGCGTTCGCCCCCGGCGGCGGCACTCTGGCCACCGGCGGGCAGGGCGGGGCCATCCGCGTCTGGGCGGTCGCGTCCGACGCCGCCGGCCTCCGCGCCGTCCGGCAGGCGGAACCGGCCGGCCACCCGGAGCCGGTGACGGACCTCGTCTTCACCGGCGACGGCAAGACGCTGCTGAGTTGCGGGCAGGACCGGCTGATGATGGCGTGGGATCCGATCACCGGCCAGGAGCGGGGCACGTTCGCCGGGCACACCGACCGGCTGGTGACGGCGGCCGCCGTCGCCCGCGACGCGGCGGTGGTGACGGTCGGCCGCGACGGGTCGGTGCGGAAGTGGCGGGCCGACCTCCGCCCTCAGCGGGCGGCGCGGGCCGACCCGCCGCCGGCCGGCGGGCCGTGACCGAGCGAGGACTGTTGCAACGACACGTGGGACGTGCTTGGGGCCGCTCCCCCGGCGACGGAGCCAGCCACCCCAACACCTCTCCGCCCACGACGTGGGGGAGAGGTCGGTTCGAGCGAAGCGAGAAGCGGGTGAGGGGGCGAGAGGCGGACAGGAAGACCCCCTCACCCGAACGGGGGCTGCGCACCGCGTTCGACCTCTCCCCCACTGCGTGGGGCGAGAGGTGGGGCGTGGTCGCGGCATTCCCCAGGCGACGGAGCCAGCCACCCAAACACCTCTCCGCCCGCGACGCGGGGGACAGGTGTCGGATTGTGGCACCAGGACTCACTTCTTCGCAACGGCCGGGGTCGGCGGGGCGGGCTTGCGGAACAGCGACGACGTGACGACGTAGTACCCGACCGTCACCGCCGCGAACCCGCCGGCGGCATACGGCCACAGCTTCGGGAACGTGGTCAGCACATACAGCGCCACGCCCAGCCCGCCCAGGAACGACACCATGCGGAAGATCCACCCGCCGGCTTCCAGCAGGATGCGGTCCCACCGGTCGTGGCGGGTGGCACTGTACACGAGGCTGACGGCGAGCAGCAGCACGGGCAGGTGGTAGTACATGTTCTGGCTGGCGAACGGGGTCACGCGGCACCCCCTTTCGCGTCCGGGGCCGTCGGCGCGTCCTCGTCGCGGATGACCGGCCCGGCGAAGGCGTCGTAGACGACCAGGATGTTCAGGATGCCGGCGATGACCGTGTACACCCAGCCCAAGTCCCAGAGCTTGTCGCCGTTCGTCTGCAACTCGTTGATGAACGACTCGGACGGGGCCTGCATGTACGACCCGAACCAGCGGTGCGGGGTCGGCCGCCACAGCTCCTTCACCGGGACGGTTTCGTTCTGCCCGGTCGGCGGCGGCAGCGCCTCGGTGTGCAGGTACTGGATGACCGCCGGCCAGGCCGCCGAGCCGATGAAGAATTGCGCCACGAACCCCTTGCGGTAGGACAGATCCTTCAGGGTGCCGCCGAGTTGCACGTTCGCCAGCGGCACGCTCACCTCCGGCAGGGCGCGGCAGTCGGCCAGCCACACGTTCCGCCAGTTGGACAGGTACAGGCCGTAGAAGAACAGCCCGTACAGGCAGACGAAGAACAGCACCCCCTTGCCGATCCGCCCTTGCATCACCTGGCCGAGGCCGGGCACCAAGTAGCTGAGGAAGGCGGCCAGCGGGTCCAGCCGGGGCGGGTCGGTCGGCGGCGGGGGCATTCTGCACGTCTCGCGGGCGTCGGCGGCGGTCGGCCACGCGGCCGTTCGGGGAAGTATAGGACGGCCCGTCAGTCCGGCCACGAAACCCACCCCATCCCCCGCGCCGCCCACGCCGCCGCGGACACCATCAGAATCAGCCCGGCGTACCCCAACAGGTGCTTCACCGGCGGCCGCGTCAGCCAGTGGCCGAGCGGCCCGCACCAGCCCAGCACCCCCTCCAGCACGCGGTTCGCCAGGACCACCGGCGTGAACAGCCCGACGCCGGACGCCGACGGCGGGGGTGTCTGGATCGCCGGGGCCGAGGCGAGGAACGGCACCGATTCGTCCGACTGCGAGCCGTCCGGCATCGGGGCATATACGGAACGGAAGCCGACCGGCGTGGCCGGCGCGTCCACGCCGCGGAGGGTGCCGGGGCCGCCGGTCGCCGGATCGTCCGGGATCGGGAACGGCAGCAGGTCGGCCATCGTCCGGTGTTCGCTCGGCCGGGGGGCGTACTCGTCGGCCGGTTCCGGGGCCGGGGCCAGCGTCAGGAACGACGGGCGGGCGGATCGCGGCGGCTCCGGCGGCGGCCAGTTCATCGGCTCCGGGATCGCGGCGGCCGACGGCGGCAGGGGCAGCGGCAACTCGCCCCGGAGCGGCAGCGCCACCGTCTCCGGCTTGTTCAGCGGCAGCGCCAGCATCCGTTGCAGCAGAGTGTCCAACTCGTCCAGTTGTTGCCGGGTCAAGTCGTTCGGACTGTTCGGGCTGGCCATGACGCGAGTCCTTTCGGCGACCGGGGGCGGATCAACCGGTGATCGCCCGGAATGCTACGCCACCCGACTGTCGGAAAAAAGGCCAACCGGGAGGCGGGTGCGCCGACGGATTCTGGCCGCCCCGTTTCACCTGCGAGCCGGGAACACGTGCGACCGGGTGATGAACCGCCGGCGGCCGCCGACCTCGCCGTCCCGCCCATCAGTCCGTAAATTCCCCGCTGGCACCCTCTCCGCCACGTTTAGGAATCGCCCGTGAGTACGACCACGACTTCGATCACCCGCCTGTACGGCCTCGGCCTGACCCCCGGCAAGCTGCGCGGCCTCCAGCGGATTTGCAACCCGAACGGCACGCTGACCATGGTCGCCACCGACCAGAACAGCAGCATGATCAACATGATGAAGGCGGCCACCGGCGACGAGCCGAGCTACGCCGAGATCGCCGACGCCAAGGTCATGCTCAGCCGCGCCCTCGCGCCGCACTGCTCCGGCCTGCTGGTGGACGGCAAGTACGGGTACGCCAGCACCGTCGCCGCGCACGCCGTCCCGGCCACCACCGGCCTGCTCATCCGGGTCGAGATGTCCGGCAGTCCGAAGAACGACGCCGACGCCCCGATCGGGGCCGTCGAGCCGGGGTGGGGCGTGGGCAAGATCAAGCGGTGCGGGGCCGACGCGGTCAAGCTGCTCGCCCAGTTCGAGCCGGCCGAGTACGACTCGGCCGAGCGGAACCTCGAGTTCACCCGCCAGATCCGCGACGCCTGCGTCCAGCACGACATCCTGTTCCTGTTGGAGCCGCTCCACTTCACCTACAAGGTGAACGGCACGACCGAGGCGAAGGACGTGGTCGCCAAGCGGAAGGCGAAGACGGTCATCGACACGGCCAAGTACTTGGGCCAGCTGTGCGACGTGTACAAGGCCGAGTTCCCCGGCACGTTCGGCGTCGAGAGCGACGACGTGCTGGTGGACAACCTGAAGAAGCTGAACGACGCCTGCCCGAAGCCGTGGGTGCTGCTGTCGGCCGGCGTGAAGTACGACCAGTACAAGAAGCAGGTGGAGATGGCGATGCGGGCCGGGGCCAGCGGCATCCTCGGCGGGCGGGCGTTCTGGACCGAGTTCTTCACCTTCAAGACGCCGGCCGAGCGGCAGCAGTTCGCCGAGACCGAGTGCGTCCGCCGGGTGCAGGAGTGCGACGCCATCGTGAAGACCGGCACGCCGTGGTTCGCCAAGTACGGGCTGACGACGGCCGACCTGCACGGCATGCGGGCGACCGACGGCTGGCACGCCCGCTACGGCGGCGGCACCGCCGCCGGCCCGGCCGGCAAAGTGGACCCGACCGCCGTGTACTGAACCGGCAGCGCGAGCGACGGTCTTCGTCCCGTAACACCGGCCGTTCGGCCGGTGTCGTTCTTTTCTTCGATGCCGTTCGCGGGTAAACTGACTCCAACTCCAGGAGGCCGAGCCGTGACCATCACCTTGCCGGACGAGATGCGTGCCATGCTGGAACTCAACGCCACCGCCGCAGGCTTCGGCTCGGTGGACGAATTCGTGATCGACGCACTGACCGACGACTACGACCCGCACCCGACCCGCCGGCCCGACTTCCGC
>JAYTTN010000301.1:0-1773 GCA_043745295.1 Fimbriiglobus sp.
GGAAAGAACCGTCGCCCACGCTTCCGGCTCGGACAGAATGCCACTCCCTCGCGGTCGCGGCTCGCAAATCACCGTACCGTCACTGGTTCACCACCCGCAGGAACGCCAGCGCACGGCCCTTGACGCTCAGCTTCAGTCGCAGGTCCGCGCCACCGGTGCCGGTCAGCCGCATGACATCGTCGCCGTCGCGGACGGGCTTGCCGAACGCCTCCTCGACCAACTTCGCCAGCTTGTCGGCGTCCACGTCGTGGACGAACCGGAACGCCTTCACCACCGACACCTCGGCGTGCAGCATCGGCGTCTTGCCCGGCTTCGCGGCGAGCAGCTCCTTCAGCCCGGCGGCGTCCGACGCCAGCGCGGCGGCGAACAGAGGGTCGGACGTGAAAAGCTGGATCGCGTCCGCACCCAGCTTCGGGTTGTTGAAGGCCGGGCTGGCGATGGCATGCAGCTGCCCGTCGCCCGTTTTCTCGGTGTCGAACTTGATCTTCGCCACGCCCTCCGGCACCAGGATGCTCAGCGATTCCGCGAGCCGCTTGATGTCTTTGCCGCCCTCAGTGCGGAGACCGCCGGCGGCGGCGAACTTGCCCTTCGAGTCCGGCCCGATGCCGGCGAAGCCGAGTTCCAGTTCCCCGGTCTTGACCGTCGGCAGGAGCGCGTCCAGAAGCTGTTTGACCAGGGCTTTGGCCGCGCCGTCAGCCTTCTCCAATCCCGCCGCACCGACCGTGTCGATCAGCTTGTTCAGCGCGGTCTTGGTCTCGCTCGGCAGGCCGAAGTTGACGGCCACGGCCAGCGCCGGGCTTTTCGCCGCAGTGGCCAGGCTCGCCGCGCGGCTCGGCCGGTCGGCCCACCCGCCGAAGGTCTTCGCCAGGGTGGTGCCCGACTTCGGAGTCACGGCCAGTTCCAGCGCGATGTCGTCGGTCTTCGGGTCGGCGGTCAGCGTCAGCGACAACTTCTCGCCGTCCATCAGCACCGTTTTCGCCATGTCGGTCGCGCGGTCGGCGAAGAACGTCTGCACCGCCTTCTGGGTCGGGTCGGTGGCCTTGATGGAGTCGTTCAGTTGCAACTCGATCTGCCCGTAGGCGACCTTGCGCAGGTCGGCCGGGATGCGGTCGAAGTACACGTTCGCGGCGAACGCGGCGTCCTGCTTGGCGGCGAAGAAATCCTTCGGCGACAGCAGCTTGTCCTTGGCGATGCCGGCGGCCGAGCGGACGCCGATGTAGGCGTAGTCGTTGGCGAACCGCAGGTGTACGGAGGCCGGGAAGTTCGGCACCTCCGTGCTGTAGCTGCCGTCGTCCTCCTTCTTCAGCTTCAGGTTCGCCTCGTCGGTCAGGAAGCCGAGGAACGCCTCCTCGGTGGCCACCGGCACCATCAGCACGATGGGGCTGTCGGCCACGTTCTCGGCGACGACGACGTACCCGCCGACCGGCTTCGTCAGGTCCACCCCTTTCAGCCCCTGCCCGGCCACCGCCTTGATGATCGCCACGACCTGCTCGGTGTTGTTGGCCTGGCCGGCCAGCTCGCCGCCGTACTCGATGAGCGGCAGCAGGTCGATGACCGACTTCAGGCGGAACTCGATGGCCGGCTTCGCCGGCTCGGCGGCGGCCGCGGCGGCGGCCCCCAAGAGGGCGACGGACAGTGCGAGAAGGCGTTTCATGGCGGAGACTCCGAGTGGGTGGACCTGCGTGCCGGGAGTTACCCGGCGGGGGCGAGTCGGGTTTCACGGCGTTGGATCCCACTCCCTGCGGTCGCGGCGACGACGAGGTGAATGTCGTC
>JAYTTN010000302.1:0-1773 GCA_043745295.1 Fimbriiglobus sp.
AGCGGGGGCGTCAGCCCCCTGTTGCGTTCGACATCCCCACGGAAACAGGGGGCTGACGCCCCCCGCTCGCCTGAACCTGCCAAAATCAATTGCTGCACCCACGCGCTCCCGTCGATTCGCCGCCGTTCGCTCGGCGAGCGGGGTGCGGCAGCGGATTTCGGCGGAGCCGGCCCGAACCGCCAAAATTCGTTGCTACCCCCGACGGATTTTCCGCTGGCTTGGCGGGGCCGGTGTGGTACCGTGCGCGGGTCGGTCGCCCAAATCCCTTCTCTCTCCTGCGAGGGCGTGTCATGCGAAATCTCCGCCGTCGGGTCGGGTTCACGCTGATCGAGCTGCTGGTCGTCATCGCCATCATCGCCATCCTCATCGGCCTGCTGTTGCCGGCCGTGCAGAAGGTCCGCGAGGCGGCCGCGCGGATGAAGTGCAGCAACAACCTGAAGCAGTGGGGGCTGGCCATGCACAGCTACCACGACGCGGTCGGCCGCCTGCCGTGGGGCGGCACCTGGAGCCCGCGAACCTCGTGGGTGGTCCCGCTGTGGCCGTACATCGAGCAGACGGCGCTGGCCGGGCAGTACAACCCGAACGTCGGCTTCTACCAGCCGCCGAACGGCGGGCCGACCAACTCGATCACCAACTTGGTGTGCGCGCAGGTGCCCGCCTACCTGTGCCCGTCGGACCGCGGCGGCCCGGCGTACTGGCAGGGCGATCCCTACTACCGGGCGCGGGGGAACTACGCCGTCAACTGGGGCAACGCCACCGACCCCGGCCCGGCGCTGGGGGCCGGCGTCGCCCCGTTCTCTTACACCGACGGGTCCACGACGCCGAAGAACGTCACCCTGGTCGGCATCACCGACGGCACGTCGAACACCCTGCTCATGTCCGAGCGGCTGATGGCCCCGGACGCCAAGTTCGACATCCGCGGGGACATCGTCAACAACGACCGCGGGTGCTTCAACTTCATGACCGTCAGCACGCCGAACACGTCGGTGCCCGACCGGCTGGTGTTCTGGTCCCCCACCGCCGACCCGGTGGCCATGCCGTCGGTCTCGTCGTCGCGAGCCGCGAACGCGGCCCGCGGCCGTCACACCGGCGGGGTGAACGCCACCCTCGGCGACGGCAGCGTCCGCTTCTTCACCAACAGCACCGCGCTGGTCACGTGGCAGGCGATGGGCACGATGGACGGCGGCGAAGTCATCACCAACTAACGACCCGGAGGGGCAGTCATGCGCGGGATTCGTGCGGTCGTCGTCGGACTCCTCGCCGCCGGCCTCGTCGTCGGCTGCGGCGGGTCGCCGGCCGGGGAGGTGTCCGGGACGGTGACCTACGACGGCAAGCCGGTGGAGAGCGGGGCCATCGAGTTCCACCCGGCGGACGGGAAAGGGCCGTCCGCCGGCGGCACCGTCAGCGGCGGCAAGTACGCCGTGGCGAACGTCCCCGCCGGGACGGCCAAGGTGCGGATCTCCGGCGTCAAGGACGCCAAGAAGAAGAAGATGTACGACGACCCGAAGGCCGAGCTGGTGCAGACCTCCGCCGAACTGCTCCCGCCGAAATACAGCGACGACAAGGCGACGGAACTCCGCTACGACGTGACGGCCGGCGCGCAGACGAAGGACTTCACCCTGGCGAAGTGACCTTGCGCGATCCTGGGTTCCCGAACGCCCACGGCGTCGTGTCGCCCGCGCGGCCGACGCCGGGGGCATTTCGCTTGGGTGCGGCAGCGGATTTTGGCGAGCGGGGGGCGTCAGCCCCCTGTTGCGTTCGACATCCCCACGG
>JAYTTN010000303.1:0-6451 GCA_043745295.1 Fimbriiglobus sp.
CCGCTGGTGCCAGCGGGGGGTGTGGGAGCGGGTGGCGGCCGCACTCCGCGACGACGACACCGAGTGGCGGAGCGCGGACAGCAGTCGCGTCCGCCCCCACCCGCGTGCCGCCGGCGCGAAAAAAAAGGGCGGCAGCGGCGGCCAACCGGCCGAGGCGTTGGGCCGCGGGTGCGGCGGATTCGGCACGAAACTGCACGCCGCGGTGAACCCGCTCGGCCACCCGGTGCGGTTGCACCCGACCGGGGCGAACGCGGCCGACAGCCCGCACCTGCCGGCCCTGATCGCCGGGTGGAGACGACGGCGGTGCTGGCTCAAAAGAAAAATCCGGAGGGGGCGTTCGGTGTCGGCCGTCCGACTGGCACGCCGGGACGACGGTCGAATTGTCCGCGAGGTCGATTGAAACGAATGAACCGGATGGGCCGTTTGAGCCGAAGAGAGAACCCGTGGGAGTTACACGAATCCACCACGGGGGCGGGAGATGCGCAAGTTGCTGACCGGACTCTCGGTAGGGCTGGCAGTCTGCGGGACCACTCCGGGGCAAGACCAGCGCCTGCGGCCGCCACTGGTTGCCCCGTTCTACTGTCCGCCGGGGGTGCCGGTGGCCCCGGCCTGCCCGCCCGGTTCCGTCATCCCACAGCCGGGGCAGGCCGTCCCGTTCCCCGGTTCCGGGATTCCGTTCGTCCCAGCCCCCGGTCCCGGAACGCCGATCCCCGACCCCGGTGTCCCGCCGACCCTGCCCCCGGTTCCCGGCACCCCGGAACGGCCGGGAACCGCCCCCGCTCCCCGGCCCGCGGACGGCGGCGACGACGGCCAGTTCGCCCGCGGCACCCGCGGCGGCGGCCTCGACATTGATCGCCGGAACGTGAACGTGTTCGCCGACATCCTCGGCGCGCGGGCGCTGAGCCTGACCTACACCGTACCGATCACGGCGCAGTTCGGCCTCGCCGGCATCACCACCACCGCCAACGGCGGGCCGGCCGTCCGCGTCAACCCGAACGCGGCCGGCGGGTTCATCCGCTTCGGCCCGACCCCGAACGGCACTACGTTCGTGAGCAACGCCGCGTTCAACTCCGGCGACCTCAGCTACGTCCAGCCGACCGGCGGTAGCGCCGCCAAGTTCGACCGGCCGTTCGCGCAGGCGGCGCTCCAGTCGCTGCTGTCGGCGGGGCAGCTCACCCCCGCGCAGGTGCTGGCGTTCAACCAGCTCAGCCCGGCCGACCGCGCGCAGCTGCTGGCCAACCGGGGCGCGATCAACACGCTCATCACGCAGGCGACCAAGGGCCTGACCGTCCCGGCCCTGACGGTGTCGAACGTGGACGGGGCCGTCGTGAACGGCAACACCCTCCAGTACACCGCCCTGTTGACCGGCCAGCAGGTGCTGGCGCTGCCGGGGGCCAGCAGCAGCGTCGGCCGGGTGAAGATGTCCGAGGACAACAGCCCGCTGCCGCGCGACCGGTTCATCTTCACTTACGACTCGTTCGGCGACGTGCCGTTCACCGCGAACGGGATCGGCGTCAACCGCTTCCAGTTCGGGGTGGAGAAGACGTTCCTCGACGGCCGCTGGTCGGCCGAGGTGCGGCTGCCGTTCGCCGGCACCCTGACCAGCACCTACAGCCAGGGGGCGGAGGTGACGGACGTGGAGTTCGGCAACATCCGGCTGGCGCTCAAGCGGCTGCTCGTCCGGAACCAGTACCTGGCCGTGTCCACCGGCCTCGGCATCAGCCTGCCGACGGCCAAGGACCAGACCGTTCTGTCGTTGCTGGACGACTCGCTGCTCTACCGGTTCCGCAACAAGTCGGTGCAACTGGAGCCGTTCGTCGGTGCCCTGTTCACGCCGACCGACCGGCTGTTCGGGCAACTCTGGTCGTCGATCAACTTCGACGCCTCCGGCAGCAACTTGAGCTGGAACCCGGCCGTGTTCGGCGGCTCCGGGTCGGCGAGCGTCCGGGACTTGCCGATCCTGTCGGTGGACGGGCAGGTCGGCTACTGGCTGATCCAGAACGGGTCCGGGGCGGTGCGCGGGCTGGCCCCGTTCGTCGAACTGCACTGGAACCAGACGATCGCGCAGAACCAGCTCATCGACGCCGTCGGCAACGCGACCGGCGGCCAGGGGCTGAGCGTGTCGGCCATCGGCACGAAGGAGCTGAACCTGAGCGCCGGCTTCCTGTGCCAGCTCGGCGACCACATGAACGTGTCGGTCGGGGCGGCGGTGCCGCTGCTGCAACGGCCGGATCGCACCTTCAACTGGCAGGTCGGCGTGCGGGCCAGCTACTACTTCGGCCGCTCGGCCCGCGACCGCTCGCCGGCGGCGATGGTGACGAACTACTGACGGCGGGCAGGCGGGAGAGGGTGGAACGATTCCCCACCGGTTCCGGCTCCCCTCTTCCAATTCCCGCACGGCGCGGGACGACCGAGGGCGGGAGCCAAACCCCAGACCGCCGGAATCCGTTGCCGCACCCGGTTCGCAGCCGGGGTTGTCCGGCCTTCGCACCTTCGGTATATTCTCCTTCCTTCGGGCGCGGGGCCGGAACGCGGGAGTTTGCGGGCTTGCCGGATTCTGGGGGCTTTGCGGATGCGATTCACCCTCCTGGACCGGATCGACGCCCACCAGCCGGGGAAGTTCCTGCGCGGGTGCAAGTTCCTCGCTTTAGGGGAGGAATACCTCGCGGACCACTTCCCCCGGTTCCCGGTCATGCCCGGCGTGCTGATGCTGCAAAGCCTGGCCGAGGCCGGGGCGTGGCTGTGGCGGGCGACCAGCGGGTACGCCCACGCGGTCATCGTGCTGCGGGAAGTGAAGAACGTGAAGTACGGCGGCTTCATGCAGCCGGGCCGGCGGATGGATGTGGCGGTGGACTTGGTGAAGGAAGACGGCGCGTGGGCGACGTTCAAGGGCAAAGGCTCCGACGACGCCGGGACGCAGACGATCTCGGCGCAGTTCGTGCTTCACGGGTACAACGTGGCGGATCGCGGGCCGGCCGGGGTCGGGGTCGATGAGGGGCTGCTGAAGCACTGGAAAGCCCGGTGGGCACTGCTGTGCGGGGAGTTGAAGTAGCGGTTTTTGGGTAGGGGCACCCCTTGTGGGGGCCCACGAAAACCGGGCACCCACAAGGGGTGCCCCTACCAGACGAAAGGCGAATCCAGACCTGCGGAATGGTGCGTCATGCTGTTGATAGACCAAGTGGCCCTCGTCACCGGCGGCAGCCGGGGCATTGGCAAGGCGTGCGTCCAGGCCCTCGCCAAAGAAGGGGCGAAGGTGGCGTTCGTCTATCGGGGGTCCGAGGACGCGGCGAAGGCCCTCGAAGCCGAAATCGTCGCCGCCGGCGGGGTGGCCAAAGCGTGGCAGGGGGACGTGGCCGACCCGACCACCGCCGCCCGCATCGTCGCCGGCGTGCTGGCGGACTGGGGCCGCGTCGATATCCTGGTGAACAACGCCGGCGTCATCCGCGACGGCCTGTTCGTCCGCATGGACCCGGCCGCGTGGAAAGAGGTGCTTTCGACCAACCTGGACGGCACCTTCTACTTCTGCAAGGCGGTGTCGGACCAGATGGTGTTCAAGCAGCGGTCGGGGCGGATCGTGAACATCAGCAGCGTGGCGGCCGAACACGTGAACGCCGGGCAGACGAACTACGCGGCCAGCAAGGGGGCGATCAACGCCTTCACCCGGAGTCTGGCGGTGGAACTCGGCAGCCGGAACGTGACGGTGAACGCCGTCGCCCCCGGCTTCATCGAGACGGACATGAGCGAGGCGGTGCGGAACAAGGCCGGCGACATCATCAAGAAGATGATCCCGCTGAAGCGGCTGGGCAAGCCGGAGGACATCGCCGGCGTGGTGCTGTTCCTGTGTTCGCCGGCCGGGGCGTACATCACCGGCCAACTGCTGACCGTGGACGGCGGCCTCAGCCTCGGGGCCGGCGCGGTGTGACCGAACTGGCGAGCCGCGACCGCAAGGGAGCGGCAGGACTTCGGGTCGCCAAGATGCCGCTCCCTGGCGGTCGCGGCTCGCAAGAGATTCGAGAAACCCTCCCACGCGGCGCGACCGCGGAGCGATAGCGACATGACCCAGGACGACATCTTCGGCAAGGTGAAGGCGCTGCTGGTGGACGCGCTCAGCGTGGACGACGACGAAGTCACCCCGCACGCCCGCCTCCAGGCCGACCTGAACGCCGAGTCCATCGACTTCCTGGACATCGTGTTCCGGCTGGAACGGGAGTTCGGCCTGAAGATCGACCGCAACGACCTGTTCCCGGAGAGCATCTTCTCCGGCGACCCGAAGTTCGTGCAGAACGGCAAGCTGACCCCCGACGGGCTGGCCGAGCTGAAGGCCAAGATGCCCTACGCCGACATGACCGCGTTCGAGAAGGATCCGACGTTCGACAAGATCGGCGACCTGTTCACGGTGGACCTGATCACCCGGTACATCCACTCGCGGGTGGCGGCGAAGTGACCCGCTTGTCCGAGCCGGAAGCGTGAGCGACGGTCTTCCGGCGATCCGTCGCTCACGCTTCCGGCTCGGACAAGACCGAAGGAACCTCCAATGCGCTGGGTGTGGATCGACCGGTTCACCGCCTTCGAGCCGGGCCAGTCGGCCACCGCCGTGAAGTGCCTCAGCCACGCCGAGGGGCACTTCGCCGAGCACTTCCCCGGCTTCCCGGTGATGCCCGCCGCGCTGATCCTGGAAGGGCTGGCCCAGACCGGCGGCATTCTCGTCGGCGAGGTGAACGAGTTCCGCGAGAAGGTGGTGCTGGCCAAGATACCCTCCGCGAAGTTCCACCGCGACGCGGTGCCCGGCGAGATGCTGACGTACGCGGTGCGGATGCTGAACCTGTCCCCGCAGGGGGCGGTAGTGGAAGGCCGGGTGACGTGCGGCGACGAACTGGTCGCCGAGGCGGAGATCTTCTTCGCCCACCTCGACCAGAACCGCGGCCGGCAGGCGTTCGGCGACCACAACTTCGTCTTCGGCGGGGAGTTGCAATACCTGCTCGGCATGGCGAAGCTGGCCACCAAACCCGCCGAACTGCCGCCGGCGGCGGGGGCTTCCGTGTAGGGGCACCCCTTGTGGGTGCCCTCTGATTTGAAATGCAGGGCCCCCACAAGGCGTGCCCCTACCAACAACCTCCGGATTACCGTTGATGCGACGGGCCGTGTTCACCGCGATGGGCGTCCTCACCCCGGTCGGGTGCGACCCGATGAGCTACCACCGGGCGCTGATCGCGGGCACGTCCGGGGTGCGCCGCATCCGTGCCTTCGACCCCTACGCCCTGCCGTGTCAGATCGCCGGCGAAGTGCCCGACTTCGACGCCAAGGCGTTCATCCCGTCCGCCATGAAGGAGACGCGGAAGTCCCTGAAGGTCATGGCCCGCGCCATCCAGATGGGGCTGTGCGCGGCGCAGCAGGCGATGAACGACGGCGGGCCGGCCAAGGGCACCATCGACCCGTTCCGCTTCGGCATCGAGTTCGGCTGCATCATGCTGGCCACCGAGATCGAAGACCTGGCCGCCGCCGGCAAGCTGACCACCGACGGGCACACGCTGCACCTGGATCATGCCAAGTGGGGCGACGGCGGGTACAAGGCCATCCCCCCGCTGTGGCTGCTCAAGTACCTGCCGAACATGCCCGCCTGCCACGTCAGTGTGACCTACGACGCGCAGGGGCCGAACAACACCATCACCACCACCGACGCGGCCAGCCTGCTGGCGCTGGGCGAGGCGTATCGGCTGCTGCAAAGGGACGCCGCCGACTTCTTCCTCGTCGGCGGGTGCGACGCCAAGATCAACCCGCTCAGCCAGTCTCGCCACTCGCTCTTCGACCCGCTCTGCACGACGCACAACGACGACCCCGAAACCGCCGTCCGACCCTACGACGCCGCCCGCGACGGCTGGGTATTCGGCGAGGGTGCGGCGGTATTCGGGTTGGAAGACTTGGCCTTCGCCCAAAACCGCAATGCGAAGATTTACGCCGAACTGTGCGGGTTCGCATCGGGATTCGACCGGGGCAAAGTCGGCACGACGTTTGCAAGGGTTATTCGCAACGCTTTGCAGGATGCCCAGATTGCCCCGTCGGACATCGACCATGTGAACGCCGCCGCCTGCGGGTCGGTCGAACTGGACGCCTGGGAGGCGCGGGCCATCGGCGAGGTGTTCGGCACGGGTACGCCGGTGTTCGCCCCGCGCGGGCACACCGGCAACACCGGCACGGCGTCCGGGCTGATCGAACTGGCCGCGAGCATCCTGGCGCTCCAGACCGGGGAACTGCCCGGTACCCGCAACCACACCGTCGCGGATGCGGCGTGCCCGATTCGCGTTCACGTGGGGAATCCGAAGGCGGTGACGAAACCGTATGCCTTGAAGGTGACGCACACGGATCGCGGCCACTGCGTCGCGGCCGTGGTGCGGAAGTGGGAGTAACCGAGCCGGAAGCGTGAGCGACGGTTCTTCTGACGACCGTCGCTCAC
>JAYTTN010000304.1:0-6435 GCA_043745295.1 Fimbriiglobus sp.
GACAGCGTCGGCGCGCCAAGAAACGGTCGAAGACCCCATCCCAATTTGTTTAGCCGCGACGCGACGCTTCGGAGTGGAGCGCGGCCTTGGCGCATGCGACCGCCGGCCGGACGTCCGGCGCCTGACTCGGCCGGGCCGCGCTCCACTCCCAAAGCGTCGCGTCGCGGCTAAACGGCCGCTAATTTTGGCAGTTTTTCACCCGCCGCCCACTTCCCCGACAGGTTCCCCCGTTCTTGTAAGTGACAGGGCCCCGGCCGGGCCACTCGCTCCCGGCCGCCCCGACTGATCGCTCAAGGGGCGTTCCCCTTGGCCCGACGGCCCCCCCGCGGCATCACGCTCATTGACGCGCCGGGGGTCGTCGGGCGGCCGGCGGCGATTGCTTCCGCCGGTCAATTGTTGTAACCAAAATGCCAGAGCGGCGCGCGTGGGTGCGGGGCCAGCCATGGCGGACGGCGGCGAGAGTGAAGGCCGGACGGGCTGGAGCACCTCCATCGGGATGGTGGCCGGCCTGCGGGCCGACCGCGCCGCCGCCTGGGAACGATTCGTCAACCTGTACGCCACCCTGCTCGACCACTGGTTCCGCCGCGACCGCGCGCCCGAGGCCGAGTGGCCGGACCTGCGGCAGGACGTGTTCCTGGCCGTCGCCAAAGCGCTGCCGGACTACCGGCACGAGCCGGGGACGGGGGCCTTCCGCGGCTGGCTGCGCGTGATCGCCCGCCGCAAGTGGATCGACCGCGTCCGCGTGACGGTCCCCACGCCCGACACACCGCTGTTGGCCGACATTCCCGCGCCGGCCCCCGAGGAAGCGTCGGCCGAGCAGCAAATGCTGTTCCGGCGGGCCTTGGACTTGGTGAAGACCGATTTCGGCGCCGACGCGTGGCAAGCCTTCTGGGGGGTGGTCGTCGAGGGGGAAACCCCGGCCGACGTGGCGGCGGCCCTGCGAATGACGCTCAACGCCGTGTACTTGGCCAAGGGCCGCGTCCGCCGCCGCCTCCGCGAAGAGTTCGCCGACCTCTTGGCCGACCGCCCGCCCTCGGTCGGCTGACGCCGACTCGCCCCGCCCCGCGCCGAAGACTTGCCACGAGGGCTCCCCCGTGCCGACCGCCGTTTGCCCCAATCCCGTCGTCTTGCAGGCGTTCGACCGCGGCGACCTGCCGGACGCCGTTCTCGTCGCCACAGCCGGCCACGTCGGCGCGTGCGCCCGGTGCCGGGCCGCGCTGGCTGACTTGTCCGTCACGACGGCGGCCGACCCGCTGCTGCGCGGGCTGCGCGACTTGGCCGCCCCGGCCGGCCATTTCTCCCGGGCGTTCGCGCCGACCCTGACGTGGTCCGATCCGCGGACGGCGGGGGCCGCTTCCACGGCCGCTGACGCCGCGGGGACTCGGACGCTCGCGGGGGCGCCCGAGTCGCCCGCCGGGCCGCCCGCGCCGGAGGCGTTCGGCCATTACCTGCTCGGGGACAAACTCGGCGCGGGGGGCATGGGCGTCGTCTACAAGGCCGTGGACACGCGATTGAAGCGGACGGTCGCGCTCAAGATGATCCGGGCCAGCCGCGTCGTCTCGGGGGAGGCCGTCGCCCGGTTCATCGCCGAGGCCGAGGCCGTCGCCCGCCTGCAGCACCCGAACGTGGTGCAGATCCACGAACTCGGCGACGTGAACGGCCAGCCGTTCGCGGCCTTGGAGTACGTCCCCGGCGGCAGCCTGGACCGGCGCATCAAGACGACGCTGCCCGACCACCGCGTCGCGGCCCGGCTCATGATCCCGGTCGCCCGCGCCGTGCAGGCCGCCCACGATTTGAACCTGGTCCACCGCGACTTGAAGCCGGCCAACATTCTTCTGCACGGGGCGGCCGACGCCCCGCTGGACGAGTGCGTGCCCAAGGTGACGGACTTCGGCCTGGTGAAGTTCCTGGACGACCACGCCAGCGCCCAGACGCACGCGGACGCGGTCTTGGGCACGCCGAGCTACATGGCCCCGGAACAGGCGGCCGGCAAGACGGCGGACGTCGGCAAGGCGGCCGACGTGTATTCGCTGGGCGCCACGCTGTACGACCTGCTGAGCGGCCGCCCGCCGTTCAAGGGGACGACCGTCCAAGACACGCTGCGGCAGGTGATCGAACAAGAGCCGGTCCCGCCCCGCCGCTTGCAGCCCACGGTCCCGCGCGACTTGGAGACGGTCTGCCTGAAGTGCCTGGAGAAAGACCCGGCCCGGCGGTACGCCAGCCCGGCCGCCGTCGCCGAGGACTTGCAGCGCTTCCTGAACGGCGAGCCGATCGCCGCCCGGCCCGTCGGCCGCGCCGAAAAAGTGTGGCGGTGGGCGAAGCGGAAGCCGGCCGTCGCCGGGTCGCTCGCCGTTTCGTCGGCCGCCGGGGCGGCGCTGTTGGTCGGGGCGTTCTGGGCCACGTACCGCGTGACCGACGAGCGCGGCAAGACGGCCCTCGCCGTGGCGAAGGCGGACCAAGAATCGGCGCAGCGCGAGGCGGCCGACACGCTGCACCGGGCCAACGACTACCACGCCAAACTGGCGCGGGCGCGGGAGAAGCTGGTCACCCGCGAGACGGGGTGGACGTGGGCCGTCGCCAACGCCGTGCGCGACGCCGCGGCCACCGACACCGCCGCGCGCGACCCGGCCGCGCTGCGGTCCGCGTACGCCGCCGCGCTCGCCGGCGTCGACGTCCGCGAGGCCGGCGCGCTGGCGCCGGGCTTCCACGCGGCGCTGACGTGCTATTCCCCGGACGGCCGGTGGCTCGCCCTCGTCGAGGGGCGCGTCGGCACGTCCATTCTCCCGCTCGAAGTCCGCCTCGTCGATCCGGAAACGGGCGAGACGCGGCGGACGCTCTCCTTCCCGGTGGTGTTGGCCGACGCCTTCGGCGACTTGCGGCCGGACAAGCCGCGCGGCGTCGCCGTCAGCCCGGACGCCCGCTGGCTGGCCGTCGGCACGCGCGGCGGCCGGGTCCACCGCTGGGACTTGTCGGAAAAAGACCCGGCGCGCCAGACGTGGCGGCCCCTCGACGGCGGCAAGGAGTGCGAGTGGCTCGACTTCGCCCCGGACGGGGCGGCCCTGTACGTGCTGTCCCGCGGGCCGAAAGGCGCCGTCACGCGGTGGGAGACGGCCGGCTGGACCAAGACGGCCGCCCACCCGGCCGGGAACGCCCTCGCCGTCAGCCCGCTCGGCGCCGCGGTGTACGCCCAAGGGCTGGACCGGACCGTGATCGAACTCGACCCGGCGACGCTGGACGAGCGGGCGCGATTCGCGCCCGGCCTCGGGTCGCTGGTCGCCGTCTCCCCGGACGGCCGCACGCTGGCCGTCGGGACCGCCCGGACGCTGACGCTCTGGGACGCGGCCACGCGCCGGCGGGTCGCCACCCTGCGGGAGCCGTTCCGCGAGACCGCCTACGAGAACGAGGCGAACTCGCTGCGCTTCAGCCCCGACGGCCGCCTCCTGGCCGCCGCGGACGAGTTCAGCCGGCACGTCTGCCTCTACGACGTCGTCACCGGCGAAAAAGTCGCGGACTGGCGCGGCAAGGAAGGGACGTTCCGGGCCGCCTTTGACCCGGCCTCCCGCCACCTGGCCGTCGGCGGCCACGCCGGGGCCACGCTGTTGGAGATCGGCGGCGGGGGGGAGTTCTGGGCCGTCGCCCCGCGGCCGTCGGCCGTCGTCGCGGCCGGCCTGTCGCCGGACGGCCGCCGGTTGGGCGCCGTCCACGAGTCGGGCGTGGGCGACGCCGAACGGAAATACGGCCGGGTCACCGTGTGGGACTTGGACGCCCGCGGGGCGCGCGAGCCGGTCGCGGGGGACGTCGGGCTGGGCCACTTTCCGGTGTCGCGCGCGGCGGTGGCCTTCCGCGACTCGGGCCTGACCGTGTTCGCCGGCGGGTCAGGCGTTTGCGTCGCCGAGCGCCGGACGCCCGACGGCTGGGTGTTCGACAACGCGGGGGTCGCCAACCTGCATGCCGCCGCGTTCGGGCCGGGCGACCGCCTCTGGGCGACGGCCGGCAAGGCCGTGGTCGCGCGGCCGGTCCGCGACACGGCCGCGGCCGGGGCGACGTACACGAACCCGTCGGCGCAACTCACCGGCCTCGCCGCCATGATGGCCCTGTCCGTGCGGGACACGTGGGCCGTCGTCGGCGGGCTGGACGGGGTCCTGCGCCTCTTTTCCGCCGCCGTCCCGGCCGGGGCGGCCGACCTCCCGCTCGTCCGGGGCAAAGACATCGAATTCCGGTCGGGGATCGACGCCGTCGCCCTCGCCCCGGACGAGTCGGTCGCCGTCGTCGGCACCCGGTCCGGCAGCGGCTACGTCGTCTCCCTGCCCGACCTCGCCGTGCTGGCCTCGTGGCCGGCGCACGCCGACGAAGTGTCCGCCGCTGTGTTCCTTGGCCCCGGCCTGTTCGTCACGGGGGGCAAAGACGCCGCCGTCCGCTTTTGGAAGTGGGACGGCAAGAACGTCCGCGAGCAGTGGACGGTCCGTCTGCGCGCGGAGATCACGTCGCTGGGGGCCGCCGCCGACGGGCATCGGCTGTGCGTCACCGCGGCCGGGGAGCGCGGCGTCCACGTCTGGGAACTGGCCGACCTGAACCGGCGCTTCGCCGAGGCGGGCGTCGGCATCGACGCCTGGGCCGCGCCGCGCCGCGTAACGCCGCCGTAACCGCCCTGACCCGGCGCCCACCCGGCCGGCCGCGAGCCGGCCCACTTCGGCCTGAGCGTGCCCGGCCCGACGACGTATCCCGGGCACTTGCTGCGGCCGCTGATGCCGAAATAACGATCTGGTTTCAGCTCCAACGGAGCGCCCGGACGTAGCCAAGCCCGGGAGGAACCGTGGGAAGGACGCGCGTTCGGGAGAAATGACCCGGGGGCGAAACGACGGGCGCGGCGGAGCATCGTCGCTTTTCGCTCCGCGAAAAGATTGCCTTCCCGCCCGAGGGGACAGTCTTCCGAGAGAGGGCGCCGAACTTTTCGCGGAGCGAAAAGCGACGATGCTTACGCCCGGCCTCATGCGTTCCGAACGCGCTTAGGCAAACGCTCTCAGTACACGGTTGTTCGCCCAAACGTCATCGGATAGGATAAGGAGTCTCCCTTTTCCCTTTGGGCCGGCGACCATGAATTCCCTCTTCAGCCTGATTCTCGCGGCGGCCCCGCTCGGCGCCCCGGCCGAGGTGCCGGACGCCAAACTCGTGGAACTGGTCCGGCAACTCGGGAACAAGTCGTACAAGGTGCGCGAGACCGCCGCCCGCGACTTGTTGAAGACCGGCTCCCAGGCGGTCTCCGCCCTGACCGCCGGCACGAAGGACGCCGACCCGGAAGTGGCCGAGCGGTGCCGGCAACTGATGCCGGTCGCCGCCGCCATCGAACGCAACCAGAAGTTGAATGACCTGTTGAAGGAGCCGGCCGGCCCGCTGCCGAAGGGCCTCGCCGGGCTGGAGCGGTTCGTCGCCGTCGCCGGGGACGACAAGACGGCGCGGCAACTCTACGCGGAGATGATGGGCGTCCACCACGCCATCATCGAGGGGCTGGAAAAAGACCCCGCGGCCGGGAGCCGGCTGATGCAGGAGTTTTCCGTCGAGGCCTACACCCGCTGGCAGCAGGCGACCCGCACGGGCCGGTACACCTACGACGCGCTGCTCGCCGACCGCGGCCAGGTGGCGCTGTTCCTGTTCGCCCGCTCGGACGCCCGGTTCGCGGACGAGCCGCAGAAGGCCAACCAGGCCGCCATGCTGGTCCACGCCACGAAGTTGCGGGCGTCGATCGCGGGGGCCGAGGCGACCCCCGCCATGAAGAAGCTGTTCCTGAACTGGCTGGAGACCGAGAAGCAAGTCCACATCACCTCGCCGGCCTTCCAGATCGCCGCGGACGCGAAGATGAAGGAAATCCTGCCGGCGGTGTTGAAGGTCGTGAACGACAAAAACCAGCCGGGCTACAACCGCGGGCAGGTGATGCTGACCTTGGTGAAGTTGGGCGACAAGGAACACCTGAAAGACCTCACCCCGCTGATGGCCGACAAGACGGACATCGGGACAATCAACTTCGGCAACGGCCTGCCGTTGAACACCCAACTCCGCGACGTGGCCTTGGGCGTCAGCGTCCAGATCGCCGGCCAGAAGCTGGCCGACTACGGCTTCGACACCCGCTTCGGCGGCGCCATGCCGAACTCGTACTACTACTACGGCTTCCCGGACGACAAGGCGCGCGCCGCGGCCCACGCCAAGTGGAAGGAGTGGGCGGGCAAGCCGGGGCCGCCGGAGAAGAAGGCGGAGGCGCCGGGGAAGAAGTAATTGATGGTGTCTTGACGAGCCATGAGCGTAAGCGATTGGAGTGAGTAAGCGCCCCACACTCCAGGCGCTCACGCCTGACAGTTCATCACATCTATTGGCATTGACGGGGATCGGAAACTGGAGTCCGATGGTCTTCTCCGGAGGATCTTGACGATGACGACGGCCGTT
>JAYTTN010000305.1:0-1766 GCA_043745295.1 Fimbriiglobus sp.
CTCACCCTCGCCCGCCTGCCCGACGCCAACCCGAGCGAGTTGGCCCGCCGCTTCGGCATCGGCCGCACGACCGCCCACGAGTGGGTCGCGCGGCACCGCCGCCGGCCAGCCGCCGACCGACCGCTCTCGCCGGCCGTCTTCGTCGCCCCACCGCACCGCCGACGCGCTCGGGCGGGCGGTCCTCGCCGTCCGCGACGAACATCCCGCCTGGGGCGGGCGGAAGATCCGCGCCGTCCTCCGGCGGGCCGACCACCCGCGCGTGCCGGCGGCCGGCACCATCACCGCCATCCGCCGCCGGCACGACCGGCTGGACGGCCCTGGGGCCGGACGGCCCCGCGACGGGCAGCGCTTCGAACACCCGGCCCCGAACGACCTGTGGCCGATGGACGTCGAGGGCCACGTCGCCCTCACCGGCGGCGGCCGCTGCCACCCGCCGACCGTCCTCGACGACCACTCGCGGTACGCCGTCGGCCCGGTGGCGTGCGCCGACGAGACGCGCGACGCCGTGCGGAATGCCCTGAGTTCCCCGTTCCGCACGCACGGCCTGCCGGCCCGCATGCGGATGGACAACGGGGCCCCGTGGGGGGACGCGGACGGCCAGCCGCACACGCGGCTGACCGTGTGGCGGCGGCGGCTGGGCGTGCGGGCGACCCGCGGCCGACCGTACCACCCGCAGGCGCAGGGCAAGGACGAGCGGTTCCACCGCACCCCGACGGCCGAGCGGCCGAGCCGGCACACGTGGACCGACCTGGGCGAGTGCGGACGGCGGTTCGACCCGTGGCGGCGGATGTGCGACCGCGAGCGGCCGCACGAGGCGCTCGGCCTGGCGGTGCCGGCCGACCGGTACCGGGTCAGCCGGCGGCCGTTCCCCGCCGCCTTGCCGGTGTTCGAGTACCCGCCGGGGACGGCGACGCGGGCGGTGGACGTGAACGGCCGGTTCGGGTACCGGCGTCGGTCGGTGCGGCGGTCGAAGGGGTTCGCCGGCGAGCGGGTGGGGGTGCGGGCGGGGGCCGGCGGCGGGTCGGACGAGGTGTGGTTCGGGCCGCACCTCGTCGGCACCATCGACCTCGCCGCCGGCACCGTCGTCGGCACCCCGCGACCGCCGGACGGCGTACAATGACCGCCTCCATCGCGTGTCCACCACGTCCCCGAACGCGTGCACACGATGTCCCCGGTCTATACACCCCGCTGGGGGGAGGTCGGTTGCGGAGCAACCGGGGGGGGGGATTTCCGAAGGCCAAAGAAAGACCCCCTCCCGGTTCTCGCCTTCGGCTCGAACCGACCTCCCCCCAGCGGGGCTGTCAGGGGTAGGTATCCGGTTTTGAGACCCCACCCCCCAGCCCCCTCCCCGTTCCGGCACAGGTATGGACACATCTTTTCGACGAAGTCATTTCTATCCCGAGCGGAAGAGGCGGGGCAAGACTTTCCTCGCCAGCGCCAGCACTTCCGCCAGATCCTCGCTCCGCGGCAAATCGTCGATCGCTGACGACTTCTCCAAACCCGCCGGCAACGCCGGGGCCGTCGATTCCACCCGGTGCTTCATCCGACGACCCGACAGCCGCACCAGCACCCGCCGCAGCCGCGCCGCGTCGTCGCTCTCGTCCCGCTGCAGGTGCCACACCGTCAGGCACGCCATCGCCGCCACGCACGGCCGACGCAGGAACGCCGCCCCGTCTCCTGCTGCCACGGTTCGGCGTTCGGGCCGGCCGTCTTCAGCAGCTCGTGGAACGTCTCGATCCGCCACCGCTAGGCGTACCACCGGCCCA
>JAYTTN010000306.1:0-6411 GCA_043745295.1 Fimbriiglobus sp.
CACTCCGACTTCCTGCTGACGGACCACCCGAAGGCGGCCGCCGGCCTCGACCTGCTGCTGGGCACCCAGGGCTGGCGGCGGTTCGCCGAGCAGCCGAACGCCGAGTTCCGCCAGAAAGCCGTGGCCGCCGACCGGAAGGACCAACTGCAACTGGTGTCGGCCACCAGCGGGCCGATCCCGACCGGCTGGCAGCCGAAGTTCCGCAAGGTGTTCGACGAGTACTGGCCGAAGTACGAGGCGTCGCTGATCGAATTGGAGTCGGCCGAACAGGCGCAGTGGGAGTACCGCGCCAGCGGCGACCCGGAGGCGGATGTCCGCAAGACGGCAGTCGAGTACCAGCAGAAGCTGGCCAAGTTCGGCACCGTGGTCGTGGACCTGGAACCTTACGACGACGCCATCGTCCGCCGCGGCAACTACCTGCCGTTCGCCATCGGCTTCCTGGTGCTGGCCGCCGGCGGGCTGATCGTCGTCCGCCAGCTCGCCCTCAAGCCGACCGAGGCCGCCCGCAGGCACCTGGCCTTCGGAGCCGCCGGCCTGCTGCTGCTGGCCGCACTCACGTTCGGCACCACGCTGGTGAGCCATGACAACGGCGACTGGCGGGCGATGGCGAAGGACGCGCCGAAACCGCAACGGCGCGGCGACTTCAACTTGGTCGGCGGGCGGATCATGCCGACGGCCCGCCAGGAAATGGCGGCGGCTGGCAACGACGCGGCCGCGATGCCGATGGCCCCGATGGCGGACGGCATGGCCCCCCGCGCCGCACGGAAGGCGGCCGAGGCCGACCGCGAGCAACTCGCCAAGAACATGGGCGAAGGTATGCCCGACGCGGGAATGCCCCTCCCCGGCGGAATGCCGGGCGGCGGCTTCGGCGGCGGCAAGGGCGGCGCGAAGCCTCGTCCGGCGGGCATGGGCGGTCCCGGCGGGTTCCCCGCTCCCCCGGCCGGACCCGGCGGCCGAGGCTTCGCGCCGCCTCCCGGCCCCGTGCCCCAGCCGGTTGCCATGGCCGCCCCGCGGGACAGAGCGGGCGACAAGAACAACGCGGCGGATGCCGCCAAGCAGTTGGACGCCAAGTTCAAGAACGACGCCCGGACGCCGGTGCTGCCGCCCGTTCAAGATGGCTTCCCCGGCCAGCCCGCCCCCGGTGCCGGCCCAGCCCTCGGCGGTCTGCGTGGGCCGGGGATGCCTGGGATGCCCGGCCGCGGTGCCGCCGGCAAGCCGGGCGTGTTCGACCCCATATCTTGGCCCGGTCGCGGGATGATGAATCAGGAAGCCCAGGCAGTGGACGACGTGTTCAACCGTGCCAAGTTCGTGTTCCGCGAGAAGCGCAAACAAGAGATCGGCGAGGCGATGAAGAAGGCCACCGGCGGCCTGGGCGCGATGGAGAGGATGCGTCAACTGAATCTGGACGCCGCCGGGCTGGTGGAGAACCTGCTGCCCCGCCTGTCGCCGCTGCCCGTCCGCGAGTACGCCCACGCCCGCGCCACGCCGGCCTCCGACGACCGGACGGACTTCACCGAGACGCTGCTCTGGCAGCCGGTCCTGGTCACGCCCGCCAACGGCAAGGCGACGGTGTCCTTCGCCCTGTCGGACCAAGTGAACCCCTACGAGGTGCTGATCGCCGGCCACACGCTGGACGGCCGCCTCGGCTCCGTGTCGGGCGTTATCGAAGTCCGCAAGGCGTTCAGCGTCGGCACGAAGTTGCCGGCCGAGATCGGCTCGTCGGACAAGATCGACCTGGCCATCGTCGGCATCAACGAGGCCGACGCCGTTCGCACCGGCGACGTGACCCTCACCCCGGACGGGCTGGCCGTCGTCGGGCCGAACAAAGTGACGCTGGACCTGGGCGCGGGCAGCGGCGGTCGCAAGATCGTCCGCCTGACGCCGACCAAGACCGAGGGCAAGCTCGGCCTGAAACTGGACGGCGTCGCCGGCACCGACACCGACAGCTTCACCCACCGGGCGATCACCGTCGTCCCCGACGGCTACCCGGCCAGCGGCGAGAAGTCGGACGTGCTGGAGAAGAACGTCAACCTGACGCTGGTCGCGCCGAAGCTGATCGTCGGCGGCTCGCTGAAGGCCCGCGTCACGGTCTACCCGAACACCCTGTCCGAGATTCAAGCCGGCCTGGACGGCCTGCTCCGCGAACCCTACGGCTGCTTCGAGCAGACCAGCACCACCAACTACCCGAACGTGCTGGTGCTGGACTACCTGAACGAGACCAACCAGGCGAAGCCGGAAGTCGCCATGCGGGCGAAGGGCTTCATCGACCGCGGGTACGCCAAGCTGACCAGCTTCGAGTGCCAGTCGCCGGCGGACCCGTCGAAGAAGGGGTACGAGTGGTTCGGCGGCACCGCCCCGCCGCACGAGGCGCTGACCGCCTACGGTCTGCTCCAGTTCACCGACATGAGTCGGGTGCATCCGGTGGACGCCGAGATGATGGCCCGCACCAAGAAGTACCTGCTCGGCCAGCGGGACGGGAACGGCGGGTTCGCCCGCAACACCCGCGCCCTCGACACCTTCGGCCGCGCCCCGGACCACGTCACCAACGCCTACATCGTGTGGGCGCTGACCGAGTCCGAGAAGAAGGCCGCCGAGAAGTCGGACCTGTCGAAGGAGATCGCCGCGCTGCAAAAGGCCGCCGAGGGCGTCGGGGCGAAAGACCCGTACTTCCTGGCGCTGCTGGCGAACAGCCTGGCCAACGTCGGCAAGCGGGCCGACGCCGAGAAGCTGCTGGCGAAGGTCGGCGAGATGCAGGCGAAGGACGGCAGCATCCCCGGCGCGGAGACGAGCGTCACCTGCTCCAGCGGTCAGGCGCTCTTGATCGAGACGACCGGGCTGGCGGTGCTAGGCTGGCTGAAGGCGAACGACACCGGCACCTACCGCAAGAACGTGGACTCCGCCGCCAGGTGGATCGGCAGCCAGCGCGGCGGGTACGGCGGCTTCGGCTCGACGCAATCGACCATCCTCGCGCTGAAGGCGCTGATCGACTACGCCCGCTCCACCAAGCGGCCGGCCGAGAGCGGCTATGTGAAGGTGAGCGTCGGCGGGCGGGAGATCGCCAAGAAGGACTTCACCACCGAGCAGACGGGGCCGATCGTGCTGGACCTGCCCGACGCCGAGAAGCTGCTGGAGTCCGGCAGCACGGAGTTGGTGGTGGAAACGTCCGCCAAGCAGTCGTACCCGGTGACGGCGAGCTGGGAGGCCCGCACCCGCCAGCCGCTCAGCTCCGACAAGTGTCCGGTATCGCTGACGACCAAGCTGACCGCCGCCGAAGTGGGGGAGGCCGCCAGCGTCCGCCTCGACGTGACGATGGCAAACCTCCAGGACAAGGGCCAGGGGATGGCGGTGGCGATCATCGGCCTGCCCGCCGGCCTCAGCCTGCCGCAGGACATGAAGCAGCTCAAGGAACTGACCCGCCGGCCGGCGGACGACACCGAACCGACGGTCAGCTTCTGGGAGATCCGCGGGCGGGAGTTGGTGCTGTACTGGCGGGGCATGTCGCCGAAGCAGACGGTGACGCTGAGCCTGGACCTGATCGGCGAAACGCCGGGCGAGTACAAGGGGCCGGCCAGCCGCGCCTACCTGTACTACGGGGCCGAACACAAGCAGTGGGTCGCCCCTCTCGACGTGACCGTGACGGCGAAGTGACCACCCGACGAGCCGCGACCGCACGGGAGCGGCCTGTCCTGTCTTGCGACCTGCGACCGCCAGGGAGTGGCATCTTCGGGAGGGGGCGGCTGCTGCCCCCTCCCGATCACCTGACGCCCTCCCCTCCGGTGTGGGGCGGACGGACTCCGGGACGACGGCGATGGCCTGCGCCGGCGGGCGGAAAACGTGGGGAGGAGGCGGTCAACCGCCATCAGTCGAGGGGGAAGTTCCTAGGCATCAGCTCGTCGGTAGTCCGCAGCTTTGGCAGCCCCACTCCGAAGCCCTCCGCCGCCGAACGACTCAGCTCGGCAGCGGCGGGGGCCGAGTGAGCTTTGAATCCTAGAAAACCTACATGCCCCCGCCGTCGGCTGCAGCGCCTGGTTCGGCGTCTGGCGGCAACCAGCCCAGCGCGCCGCATTCCGAGCACAGCACCTTGCCCTCGGCGAAGATCGGAATCTGCCTGCATCGGCAATCGACCGCGCCGGGTGGACGGGCCGGCAGCAACTCGCGCAGCTCTGGATATCGCTGCGACCCCCCGACCAACGCCCGCAACACACTGCTCCGGTCGGTGTGGACAGTATCCACGTCCGGGTGGTCGTACTCCTCGCCGACAACCACCACTTCGCCGCTTGGTCGCAGATAGTAGTCGGCCCACATGCTCCCGCATATGTGCAGAGCGCCCAGCCGGGCGGAGTGATTCCGGGTCGGATCGTGCTGAGACGGCGTCAAGCCCGCGATCAACTCCGCAACGACTTGTTCCGCTCGCGGCGACCACACCACTCCGAAGCCCTCCCTCGCCGAACGACCCAGCTCAGTGGCGGCGGCGGCTTTGAGCCGCCGTCCACTGCAGCGCGTGGTTCGGCGTCTTAGTTGAACAGGTCAGTGAGTAGATCACCGTCCGGGTCGTTGAGCCGCACCCGCCGCCCGCGGGGGCCGACCCACCACAACTCTAGCCCGCCTCCGGTGTCGGTCAGGGCGGCCAAGTTGTCGAGGTGGGTGAGCACCCGAAACAGACTCCCCTCGGCCGCGTACCGGATCACCTCCCGCGCCACCTTCTGGTCCGCGGCCGACAGCCGCCGGAACCATGCCGAGAACCGGCCCAAGTGGGCGGGAGGTTTGGCCACCGGCGGGTCGGCGAAGTAGCCAGCCTCGGACTCCGCCGACTGCCGGGCAACAGCGGACAGTGCGGCAACGAAGACTTGTGGTGTCATGCGCCCTCCGCCGCCGAACGACCCAGCTCAGCGGCCCGGCGGGCTTGAGCGACTGCGACGCATGTAAAACCTAAGTGCCCGCCGGGTCCGCTGCAGCGCCTGGTTCGGCGTGCCTTGCTCACGGAGGCAGCCGGCGAAGGACCGCGAACCCGGCGAGGACCGCAGCAGCCAGCCACAGCACCCAACCGGCCGACCGCCCACTGCCACTCGCCCCAGCCAGCGACACCGCCGTCAGCCCCAGCCCGGCCGCATACAACACGAACTCGAAGCAGGCGAACTGGCCCATCTCGATCCGGCCGGCGAACGGGGCCGCCCACGCCTCGAAGGCCGCGTGGGTGGCGAACCCGGCGGCGATCAGGACGACGCCGATTAGCCACGCCCGGACTTTCACGTCTCGGAAGCCCTCTGCAACGCCGAACGACCCAGCTCAGCCGCGGCGGGGGCCGAGTGAGCTACGAACCCCAGAAACGCTACATGCCCCCGCCGTCTGCTGCAGCGCCTGGTTCGGCGTGCCTTTTGAGCAGGCGGCGGACCACACGCCGCCAGTCCGACTCCACCCAGTCGTCGCCGAGCGGGGCCACCCGCCAGTGCCGCCAGCCAGCCAAGTCGAACTCGCCGGCCATCCACGACGACCGCTCGCCGTTGCTCGAATGCACGATGACCGGACGCACGACGGGCTGGGCCGTGAGCCACCGTGCCACCATGTACCCGTCGCCGGGGTCCGGGCCGCCCGGCTCCGGCACCAAGTCGTGGTCGAGCGAGATCAGCGCGGCGGTCGGGAGCAGCGGCCCGGCCTCGCGGATCATCGCGTGGGCGTCCCGCCAGACGCGGACGGGCAGGTCTGGGGCCAGTGCCCGCAGCACGGCCGCGAACCGCTCCAGCCGCTCGGCATCGTCTTCGAGCAGGAGCAGCATGCCGCTTCGCCCTTCTGCCGCCGAACGACCCAGCTCAGCAGCCGGCGGGGCCAGGTGAGCTCGAAGCCGGAGAAACCAATGTGCCCCGCCGGTCTGCTGCAGCGCCTGGTTCGGCGTCTGAAGCGCCGCCGGCCGCTCACGGCTCGCCCGACTCAACGACTACCAATTCCGCCTCGCACCGCGGGGGCATGACCGCTGCCTGCGGGCCACTGCGACACCACACGCTCACCGTCTGCCCGGTGGCGAGCGCGGCCGGCCGGCCGTCCCGCCAGCGAACCGGTGCCCCCGGCCCCACGCAGACGCACTGGCTGTCGTGGAAGGTGCCGCCGATCGGCACGAGTAGGAAGGCTCCGCCGCAGGCTTCGTGCGCGTCGATGCGGCCGGTGCAGGTGGGCGTGCCTTCCAAAGCACGGCGGTGCCCGCGGGCTACGGACCACCGCTCGGACGCATCCAATCCCCAGTAGCAGGCACCGGCCAGCCCGACCCCCGCGAGAGCCGCGAGCACGTTCCGCCTGCCGCGTTGCATCCGATTACCCTCCGCTGCCGCCGAACGACACAGCTCAGCAGCCGGGGCCGCTGAGGGAGCTATGAATCCCAGAAAGCCTACATGCGGCCCCGGTCTGCTGCAGCGCCTGGTT
>JAYTTN010000307.1:0-24207 GCA_043745295.1 Fimbriiglobus sp.
TGCCGAGTTCGACCCGCGCGATTTCGGCTAGGGATTTCCCGTTCCGCCGCGTGCTGGCCGCCAGCACGAGCATGTCCTGCACGGCCCCCGCGAGGCAGACGCCGACGACCAGCCAGAGCAGCCCCGGCAGGTAGCCGTACTGGATGGCCAGCACCGGCCCGATGAGCGGCCCGGCCCCGGAAATCGCCGCGAAGTGGTGGCCGAACAGCACCCACTTGTTGGTCGGGTGGTAGTTCTGGCCGTCGTTCAAGGTGTGCGCCGGTGTCACCCGGCTGTCGTTGAGGACGGCCACCTTCGCCGCCAGGAACGCCGAGTAGTAGCGGTACGCGATGGCCAGGATGCACACCGCGATCACCATGATCGGCATGGCGTGCAGGACTAACTGGCCGTGCTGGTTGTAATGGAAGATCGCGACGGCGAAAGGCGGCATGGCGGAGTACCCGTGGGGGAACGCTGCCAGTGTAGCGGAACGGTCCGTTGCTCGGGGCCATTTCGCGTTTCACACTGTCGGCTCTGGATGAGGCCGCGGGCGTCTCGTGCAGCTCTTCACTCGTCTCGGTCGGCACAATCCGATCACTCCCCAGTCGGCGTAGTCGTCCTTCGCTCCGCGAACGCCGACAAACGGCCCTCTCGCGCTTGTCCGCGGCCGCCGCGACGGCGGGAAGGAGCAGAACCAGGGCAGTGGGGAAATGGCGAAACATTTTTCTACCGACATTGCTGAACGGGGGCGGCTCGGTCATCCTATTCCTGTCCCCTCACGAGGTGCCCGCGATGCTGAAAGGACTTCTCGCCACCGTTCTGCTGACCACCCCGCTGTTCGCCGCGCCGGTGCCGAAGGACATGCCCGAACCGTGGACCGAGCTGCCGGCGCTCACCTTCAAGGGCGGCGCGGTGTCGTCGGTCGCGTTCAGCCCGGACGGGACGAAGTTCGCCGTCGGCTGTGGCCGGACGGTGACGGTTCTCGACGCGAAGACGTGGAAGAAGGCATACGCCTTCAACACTTCCGAGCCGCCCACCGTCTTGAGTGTGCAATTCACTCCCGATTCCAAGCGAGTCGCCTTTGCGGAGGCAGAGGGTCTCACGATGTACGATCCGAATGAGCCTCTGAATACGATGGCACTTGTGAAGGATGGACTGAATCCCCATTCGTTTCTGATTTGCGCTTCCGACGAGGATGACACGAAAGCCGCCTGGCGGATGGTGATGACGAACGGCGAAGGGGCAGAAACCGGCTGTATCCGCCGATTTGGGTCGAAGTGGACCTCCCTCGCGGGCGCGAAGGCCGACCGCCACAAGCCGTGCGTGCTGACGTGGGTGCCCGTTCGCAAGGCGATCCTCTTGTACAACGCCGGGCAGCCGAAGCCGCCGGGCGCGTCCGACTTCGACATCCTGTATTGGCTGCCGAACTTCGACCTGGACGAGCCGAAGTTCGACAACGGTCAGCGGTTGAGTGGCCACAAGGCGCGGCCGTCGGCGAGCGGGGCGGTGGGCGACGGCAGTCGGCTCGTCACCGGCGACGACGGCGGCGAGGTGATCGTCTGGAAGCCGAAACTGGCGAACAAAGACGTGTGGGAGATCGGCCACCGGCTGACGTTCGCCGGCGGGCCGTTCCACACCGCCCAGGTGGTCAGCCTCGCCGTCAGTCCGGACGCCAAGCGGGTGGCCGCGCTGGTGGTCAGCGCGCCGAAGAAAGACGAGCCGAAGACGGCCGTCCGGCGGGTGTACGTGTGGAGCACTGACGCCAAGCAGCCGCCGGAACCGTTGTGGCAGAGCAAACCGGAGCCGGCCTCCGATTGTCTCGGCACGGTTGTCTTCAGCGTGGATGGGAAAACCTTGGCGGCGGCGGTGGCGAGCGAGGCCGACCGGAAGGCCAAGGAGCCGACGGGCACCGTCCGTCGCTGGCAACTCGGCCCGAAGCCAGCGGAGCCGGAGCAGAAGAAGTGACGGCGGAGCGGTCGGCGAATATCCTACTGCTTTGCCCTGACCTTCGCGAGGTTCCCCCCATGATCTCCCTCGACTTCACCGGCAAGGTCGCCCTCGTCACCGGCGTCGGCGACAGCGACAGTTTCGCCTGGTACATCGCCAAAGCCATGCAGGCCGCCGGCGCGACGGTGGTGCTGGCCTGCCACCCCCGCATGGTCGGCATCGTCGAGAGCTTCCTCACCCGCGAGGCCGACCGCGCCGACCGCGAACTGCCTCACGGCGGCGGCGAACTGAAAGTGGCGAAGATCTTCGCCTGCGACGCCAGTTACGACACCATGGCCGACGTGCCCGAGGAGATCAAAGCCGACCGCCGGTACGCCAAGTTTCCCGACTACAGCATTCAGGGGACGATGGACGCGGTCGGCAAAGAGTTCGGCGGCATCGACATCCTGATTCACAGCATCGCGTTCAGCCGGGAGATCACGAAGCTGGCGAAGGACACGACCCGCAAGGGGTACATGGAGGCGCTCGGCATTTCGGCGTACTCGTTCACCAGCATGTTGCGGTACGCCGAGCCGTACATGACCGACCGGCCGGGCGGGGCCAGCGCGGTCGGGCTGACGTACCTTGGCGGGTCGCGGGTGGTCCCGTACTACGGCGGCGGCATGAGCACGGCGAAGGCGGCGCTCCAGATCGATGCGGCACAACTGGCCAGCAACCTGGGCGGCAAGAACATCCGCGTGAACCTGATCTCGGCCGGCCCATACTTGAGCCGCGCGGCCCGCAGCATCCGGCCGGGCGAGATGGAGAAGACCGTCGAGTACGCCGCCAGCCGGTCGCCGCTGCCGCGCGCGATCAAGCCGGAAGAGGTGGCGGACTCGACGGTGTTCCTGTGCAGCCCGCTGGCCAGCGGCATCACCGGCCACACCCTGTACGTGGACTGCGGGTACAACGTAATGGGCGTGTGACCGGGGGCCGCCCGTGCTATCCGTGCTGTTCTGGAACGTGCAGAAGAAGCCGCTGCTCGACCGCGTCGCCCGCATCGTGGCGGCGCACGCGGTCGATGTCGTCGTGCTGGCCGAGTGCGTGCAGTCGGAAGCCGAGCTGCTAGCGGCGCTGAACGCCGGCGGCGGAAAGAATTTCGGCTGCCCACGCCGCCATTCGCCTCGGTTCCGCATCGCGTTCGCGTCACCGATCCGGCGTATGGCACTCGTCCGTGACTCGGCAACCGGGTACATGGATGTCTTTAAAACCACCACCCGCGCGAACGACCCGCTCCTGCTGGCGGTGGTTCACTTGCCGAGCAAGCAGGCTGATCGGAGCAGCGTGGTTCAGGAGACCGCCCGCGCCCTCCGCCAGACCGAAGCCACGCAGGGGCATTCACGAACGGCCGTCTTCGGCGACTTCAACCACAGCCCGTTCGACGACGTGATGGTGGACGCCCTCGGCTTCCATGCGTTGATGACTCGCGAACTCGTGGCCCATCGGCACCTCCGAACCGTGGCCGGTGCCGACTACCCGGCGTTCTTCAACCCGATGTGGGAGTTCTTGAAGGATCGAGGCACTCGCCCAGCCGGAACGTACTATTTCCGCGAATCGATCCCGACGAACCACTTCTGGTACGCGCTCGATCAGGTGTTGGTGCGGCCGGAGTTGGTGGATAAACTACAAACGGTCGAAATCATCGAGTCCGACGGCACGGACTCGCTCCTCGACGGCAAGTACGGATGGCCCGACCAATCGGTCGGGTCCGATCACTTACCCCTGCTGTTCCGCCTGGACTGGTGACACCCATGCCCGAAGCAGTTCCGATCCTGTGGACGAAGAAGTTCGACCGCCGGGTACTCACGCCCTTGGCCGTTCTCCGGGTTCAGGCGTCGAAAGTGAAAGAACTGAGCGACGGGCTACTGGACGCTGCGGTCATCACGACCGAAGGCGCGGGTGAGGAAGGCAACCCCGTGCAAACTCATTCGTTCGAGATTTCCGCTCCCGCGCTGGACCATTACACCCGGAGCATTTTGACCGCCGAACACGACAACCCCGGTGCCTACCCGGTATCCGTCACGTCTTGGTATTATTCGCAACATCGCCACAATCCAGAACGGGATGAGGTGCCGGGCGTCCTCTGTGAGAATCAGGACGAGTTCGTCGAGGCAATCAAGAAGGTACTGCAATCCGCTCGCCTGACCGGGTTCCTCGAATCCCTGATCGCGCAGATCAACGACGCGGAGGCGGTGACCGTCCCCGCGTAGCCCCTCACTTCAGCGTGGTGGTGCCTTCGCCGGCGATCTTGCCTTCCAGCGTCATCTCGACGACGGCGTCGTCTAGCTTCTGCTTGCCGGCCATGCGGATCGTCCCCGCGAACTTGCCCTTCACCTCCACCCCGGTCGCCAGCGACCGCCAGCCGGTGGCCGTCACCTTCAGCGTCACGTCCGGCGTCGGCTCGTCCTTCTCGCTCGGCTTCATTTTCGCGGTGATGGTGCCGCTCGTCTCGATCACCGCGCACTCCTCTTCGCCCACCTTCTCCACCCGCAGGAACTTCTGCTTCAGCTTCCCCTTCACGTCGATCATCTGCCCCCCGGTTAGGCTCCGCGCCTTCGCGGCGTCCACCGTCCACTCGTGCCCGACCTTCACCTTCTCGGCCGGGAACAGGTCGTCGTCCGACTCCGGCCCGTCCCGCTTGGCCAGTTCCTTCTTCTGCTCGTCGGTCGGGTCGCCCACGTCCTCCAGCTTGTGCGTCCACTTGCCGTCCTTCTTCACCGACACCACGGTCTCGCCTTGCAGGTCGTTGGTCTCGTCCTCGTTTTCCTTGTTCCCGCCGATGTCGGTGACGGTGCGGACGCGGTCGGCGATCACCTTCGTCCGGCTCTTCGTGACTTCCCGCTCCTTCACCTCCAGGATGGTCTCCTCCTCCTCGCTGGTGGTGGTGATGGTCTGCTTGGCGGACATCTTCTGGTCGCCCATGCCGACGGTCACGTCGGCGTCGGCGACCGTCACCGTCACTTTGGACAGCAGCACCTGCTTCACCTTCGGGGCCGGGCCGCGGAGGTCGTAGGCGTCGTCGGCCGACCGCACCGCGCCGGCGAACAGGGCCGCCGCCGTCACCGCCCACAGGGTCGCACGCATGGGAACACTCCGAACGAGAGGGACGAACCGGCCTCACCGCCAGACATATCATACGCCGTCGGGGAATAACCTGTCCCCGCGCGACGGCCGTCGGTATCCCATGAGAACACCTCGCGCCCGGAGTCCGCCCGCCCATGTTCCCGCCGTTCAACGCGGTCAAGCCGTGCCGCCACGGCACGATGGTGTTCAACCCGAAGGACGCCTACGTCGGCCGGTCGCTCGACCGGTACGGCGAGTTCTCCGACGGCGAAGTGCAAATGTTCGGGCAACTGCTGCGACCCGGCGAGATCGTCGTCGAGGTCGGGTCGAACGTCGGCGCGCACACGCTGCCGCTGGCCAAGGCGGTCGGCCCGACCGGGCGGGTGTTCGCCTTCGAGCCGCAGCGGGTGCTGTTCCAAACGGCCTGCGCGAACCTGGCGCTGAACAGCGTCACCAACGTGGTGGCGGCGAACGCGGCGGCCGGCGCGGCGGCCGGGTCGCTGGTGGTGCCGTCGCTGGATTACTCGGCGGCGGCCAACTACGGCGGGTTGCCCCTCGGCCCGGACGCCGGTTGGGCGGACAAGCAAGTCCCGCTCGAAGAGGTGCCAGTGGTCGCGCTCGATTCGCTGACCCTCGGCCGCTGCCGGCTGCTGAAGATCGACGTGGAAGGGATGGAGGCGGACGTGCTGCTCGGCGCGAAGGAGACCATCGCCCGCTGCCGGCCGCTACTGTATGTGGAGAACGACCGCGTCGAGAAGTCCGAACGGCTGGTGGCCCTGCTGACGGAACTCGGCTACGCCCTGTATTGGCACACACCGCCGCTGTTCCTGCCCGACAACTTCGCCGGGAACGCGGAGAACGTGTTCGGCAACATCCTGTCGTTCAACGTGTTCGGCGTGCCGGCCGAGTGGACCGACTTCACGCTGACCGGGTTCGCCCCTGTCACCGACCCGGTGCATCCGGCGCTACGACCGCGCTGACCTCTTTCTCCGGAATTCGCCTTTTCCATGACCGAATTCGTCATCACCTGCCCGACGCCGGCGTGCGGCAAGCCGCTCAAGCTGCCGGCCACCGCCGTCGGCAAGCCCCTCGCCTGCCCGCACTGCCGCACCCCCCTCCGCGTCACCCTCGGTGCCGACGGGACGCCGGCCCGCGTGACCGCGCCCGGCGGCCTGATGCGGGTGCCGCGGCTGCTGCTGGTGCCGGGGTTCGCGCTGCTCATCCTGGGCGTGGCCGGCGGGTTCGTGAACGGGTACATCGCCGTCGACTGCTTCGCCAACCCCGGCGCGGAGACGGTCCACGCCAACCGGTACGTCCGCGAGTTCCACAACCTGGACAAGCAGTTGAACTTCAACCGGCCGCGGAAGAAGGACGACGAGGCGAGCGACCACGAGCTGTTCATGGCGGCGGCCGGCGGCGGGGCGGGGGCGACGGTGCTGATCGCCGTCGAGGACGCGATGACCGAGGCGTGGGCGACGCGGATGAAGACCGTCCACACGGCCTCGGCGCTGACCAGCTTGTTCGCGGCGGTCAGCGGCTGGTGCATCCTCCGGGGGCGGGGGTACTGGGTGGCGCTGTTCGGCTGCGTGGCCGCGATGACCACCGTCGGGCAGGCGTGCTGCATCCCCAACACCATCGCCGGCCTGTGGGGGATTCTGGCGCTGGTCCGCGACGACGGCCGGACACACTTCGGCATCCGCCCGCAGGGGTGAACGGGACGGGGACGGTCGATGCGAGCCGCGACCGCCAGGCAGTGGCTTCTTCTGAAAGCAAACGCGCCCTGGCGGTCGCGGCTCGTTGAACGGCCCTGCCGCCCGCGCCCCACACTTCCAACTTGCCCTCGACACGGCCCGGAATCGTCGGTACAGCCCGCCCCACTCGTGAGGGGAAACGAGCCACTTTTCAGGGGGAATTGCCATGCGTCGGTTACTCGCGGCGGCGGTGTTCGGGGTCGGCACGGTCGGGGCCATCGGGTGCGCGGGGAACGCCACCTACGTCAAGAAGTTCCCGGACGGCGGAGTCATCGCGCTGAAGGCCGGCGGCGATCAGGCCGAGGTGCGGAAGATGATCGAGAAGCACGTCGGCCCGGACTTCGACATCGAGACCATCCAGCCGGACCTCCAGCAGGCCAACTTCGACCCGGCCAAGCCGATGCAGTCGAAGGCCGCGCCCGGCGAGATGCACTACGTCTACAAGAAGAAGGCGAAGGCCGACGTGACCGGCCTGCCGGCGGCTCCGGGGGCCGGGACGCCGGGCGCGGGGATGCCCGTCGGCGGCGGCGTGGGTCAGGCCGGGTTCCAGCAACCCGGCGCGGCGCTGCCGCTCGGCACGGCCGGGGTGCCGGCGGGCACCTCCGGCTTCGGCACCATCGGCGGCGGGATGCAGCCGCCGGACGTGTTCCCCCGGACCAAGTGAGCGAACGGCGCGTGCCCGCCCCCGGTCGGGGGTAACTGATCGTACCGGTTCCGTCCGAGCCGGAAGCGTCAGCGACGGTCGTTCCGACACCGTCGCTGACGCTTCCGGCTCGGACGCCGCGCTACACCACCACGAAGTCGAACACTTTCTCCAAATTGATCTGCTCCGGTGGGCAGTCCTTCCGCGGCGGCACCGTCGGGTAAACTTCGGGGAAGCTGAACCGCCCGGCCGGCCAGTCCGCCGGCCAGTCGTCCGGCACCGCCGACACGCGGAACCGCTGCTCCGCCCCCGGCGCGATCCGCCGACCGTCCGGCCCGCGATACGGCACGCCGATCAGGTGCCGCTCGTCGCCGGTCAGCGGCAGCACCTTCGCGGACACCACCGCCGAGCAGTTGAAGAAGCCCGCCCGCAGGCCGTCGCGGTCGTCGGCCAGCTTGCCCACCATCCGCTTCAACAGGTGCAACACCCGGTCGCGGTCGGTCGGGTGAACGAGATCCACCTTCGGCGCGACGAACGCCACGCGGTTCACCCACGCCGGCCGCAGTTGCCGGGGCAGTAGCAGGTACGACAGGTTCCGGCCGACCGCCTGAAAGGTGCTTTCGCCGGGGTGCAGCACCTCGAACAAATCGCGGACGATCTGCCGGTTGTCGTCGTACATGCCGACCCCGCCGGCCAGCAGCATGGTCACGTCCACCAGCACCACCAGCGAGTGACACGACCGCAGCGCCCCCAGGAACGGCACCGCCACTTCGGCCTTGTACCGCTCGTAGCGGAGAGCGAACTGAACCGCGAGTTCCGGGCGCGCGGCGCGCGCCTCCGGTGGCAGCGGCGCGAACTGATTCGCCGCGTCGAGACCGCACACGCGGGCGGCGGCCAGGGCCTCCGGCGTGTCCGGTTTGGCCAACCCGCCGGCCGTATCCAGCAGGAATGTGGATGGCGAAATCAGCGGCTTGAAGGCGAGGATGAGCCGAGCTAGAGCCAGCCGGTACGTCCGCAGGATGTCGGTTTCGCTCGCCGACCGCACGCCGACGGCATCCAGGTACTCGGCGCAGGCGGTGCGGTACGGGGTGTCGGTGCGGATGCGGCCGAGAATGTGGTCGGACCATTCGGCGAAGTCGCGGGTGAGCATGGCGGCGTCGGCCAGCCGCTCGCCGGGCAGGTCGTACAGCTTCACGATGGCGTCCGAGAACCGCCAGTCCGTCCGCTCGAAACCGCACGAATACATCGACCGGTCGCGGGTCTTCTCCGGCCACTTCCCGGCGTGAACGAGGGCGTCGCGGAAGCCGGCGTACTGGAACTGCGTCCAGCCGGCATCGGGCGGCAGCGGCGCGAACTTGCGGACGGTGGCTTCGCCGCCGGCGAAGGCGAAGCGATCCGGGTCGTGGTCGGCCAGGTGGTTCACCAGCGACGTGAGCAAGACCGTCTTGCCGGCGCTGTACAGGCCGACGACGCCGACGCGGCACTCGGTGGTTTTGAACAGGAGCGATGCCATACCGTGTGTTCGCTCGCGGGCGGCGGGAATTTTTCGGGCGAGCCGCAACCGCCAGGGAGTGGCAGCTTCCGACGAGACCAAGATGCCACTCCCTGGCGGTCGCGGCTCGCAAGACACTCTCACTCCCCCAGCGGCACCAACTCCACCACCTGCGGGTCGCCGAGCGGCGTCGGCTTGTCCTCGCCCGGTTTCGTCAGCGTCAGGGTGTACTTGCCCGCCGGCACCAGTTTGTTCTGCGACCGCATGTTCCACGTCAGGCGGTGCAGGCCGGCGGCGCTCGGCACCGCCAGGTCGCCGACCGCCTTGCCGTCGGCGTCCGTCACCTTCAGCTTCGCGCCGGTCGTCTTTTCCTTCAGGTAAACCGTGGCGGTCGCGCCGTGCGGCGGGTTCGGCGCGGCGAACGTGCCGGACGCGCGGGCGAACGGCAGCTCGGCGTACACGTAGGTCTTCCGCACCGGAAACACCCTGGAGTCGGCCAGCTTCTTCTCGCTCAGGTGCCGCAGCGGGGTAATGTCGTCCAGGCAGTAGAAGCCCCGGCCGAAGGTGGCCAGCACGAGGTCGTGTTCGCGGGCATGCACGTCGAAGTCGCGCACGGCGACGGTCGGCAGACCGGCCGTCATCGGGTGCCACACCCCGCCGCCTTCCACCGACGCGAAGAGGCCGAACTCGGTGCCGGCGAAGAGGAGGTCCGGGTTCACCGCGTCCTGGTGGACGCACCACACCGGTTGCCGCGCGGGGAAGTCGCCGCGGATGGTCCGCCACGTCTTGCCCCGGTCGGAACTCTTGACGATGTACGGCTTGAAGTCGCCCCGCTGCCAGTTGTTGAACGTGGCGAACACCGTCTTGTCGTCGTGCGGCGAGGCGTGAATGTCCGAACAGTAGCTGTCCGTCGGCACGCCGGGGAACTCCTCCACCTTCCGCCACGTCTTGCCGTCGTCCTCGGTGATCTGGATGAAGCCGTCATCGGTACCCGCGTACAGCAAGCCGTCCTTCTTCGGCGATTCGCTCAGCGCGGTGATGATACTCAGCGGCGTGGTATAAGTGTTGCGGCCGACGACATTCTCGCCCCACAGCTTGCCCATGACCGGCACCTTCAGCGGGTCGAGCTGCCGGGTCAGGTCGCCGGAGATGGCCTTCCAGGCGTCGCCCCGGTCGTCGCTACGGTACAGCCGGCTGCCGGCGACGTACACCCGCTTGGGGTCGTGCCGACTCACGACCAGCGGCGTGTCCCACCCCCACCGCACCCGGTCCATGCCGGCGCGCGGGCGGATGCCGGCGGACACGCCCAGCTTGCGGTCCACCCGCGACAGCGCCCCGTTCTGGATGAGCGTGTACACGATGTCCGGGTTGCCCGGCTCGGCCCTGGGCTGGAAGCCGTCGCCGCCGCCGACCGTCTCCCAGTCGGTGGTCAGCACGCCGACGCGGTTCCGCGACCGGTGCGGCCCGCCCATCGTGCCGTTGTCCTGCGTCCCGCCGTACACCCGGTAGAACGGCTTGGCGTCGTCCAGCCCGACCCGGTAGAACTGCGTCGTGGACAGGTTCTGGAAGTGGCGGAAGCTGCTGCCACCGTCGAACGTCTCGTACAGCCCGCCGTCGTTCCCACTAAGCATGTGCTTGGGCTGCTGCGGGTCGATCCAGAGGGCGTGGTGGTCCGAGTGGACCGCCCAGCGGGGCCGCTCGATGGTCTTGCCGCCGTTGCGGGTCACGGCGATGCCCAGGTCCGGAATCCAGACGGTGTCGTGCTCGTTCGGGTCGGGCACCAGCCGCCCCATGTACTGCCAGTCGAGCGCGCGGAACTCGCTCATGAACTTCCACTCCTTGCCGCCGTTCTCCGACCGGTAGAAGCCGGTGCTGGCCGCCTTGCTGGTGTTGAACAGCGCGTACACCACGTCCGGCTTCTGGAGGGACACGGCCAGGGCGATGCGGCCGAGGTCGGTGTCCGGCAGGCCGCTCGTGAGCCGCGCCCACGTCTTGCCGCCGTCGGTGGACTTGTGGATGCCGGACTCCGGCCCGCCGCCGACCAGCACGCCGACGTTCCGCCGCCGCTGGTAGCTGGCCGCGTACAGCACGGCCGGGTCGCGCGGGTCCATCACCGCGTCCGTCACGCCGGTCTGGTCGCTGATCTCCAGCACGCAGCTCCACGTCTTGCCGCCGTCGGTCGTCTTGTACAGCCCGCGGTCGCCGCCGTCCGCCCAGAGCGGCCCCTGCGCCGCCACGTACACGGTGTCCGAGTCCTTCGGGTGAATCAGAATCTTGGCGACGTGTTCGGACTTCTTCAGGCCGACGTTCTTCCACGTCTTGCCGCCGTCCTCGCTCTTGTACACGCCGTCGCCGAAGCCGACGCTCCGCTGCGCCTGGTTCTCGCCGGTGCCGACCCACACCGTCTCCGGCGTCTTCGGGTCGAGGGTGACGCAGCCGACGCTGAAGCTGCCGGCGGAGTCGAAGATCGGCGCGAAGGTGACGCCGGCGTTGGTCGTCTTCCAGACGCCGCCGCTGCTGGCGACGACGTACCACGTCGCCTTGTCCGTCGGGTGGACGGCGATGTCGCCGATGCGGCCGGGGGTGAGCGCCGGGCCGAGCGGGCGGAAGGCGAACGCCTTCAGCAGCTCCGGGTTGACCGTCGGTTCGGCGGCGGCCAGAGGCGCGACCAGGAGCAGCGCGAGCGGCAGGGCGAGGCGGGGCATGGCGGGACGCCGGTGGGGGGAAATGCGGTTCATGATGGTGTGGTGAGCGGCCGCGATTCGGCAAGGCGAGCGGGGCCGAACCTTCCATGCGGAACGTTTCTACACAAGTATACTCACAGACACATCGACGGTGTCGCATTCCGCGCGGATTTTCGCGCGCGACCGCACCCGGCCAGGTCGGTCGGGAGAGATCGGCGGGCGGAAGGTGAAGGGGACGCCCCAAGCCGGGCGAGGCTCGCGCGGACCCGGAAACGCCGCCGCCCGCGCCGGGTTCGGCGCGGGCGGGGCAGGGAAGATCGATTCCGTCAGCGATTCGTCACTTCGACACCAGCGACGGCGACTTCCCGCCCTTCACGGCGGCGATCAGCTTGCCGAACGTCTCCGTCTTGGCGTCGCCACCCTTCACCATCACGCGCACGGTTTCCGTCACCGGCTGGCCGTCCACCTTGACCTCGGCCTTGAGGTCGTAGAAGAACGTCCCGTCCGGCAGGCTCGGCGTGTGGAAGTTGCGGGTGACGCCGGTGCCCGGCACCTTCTCGCCGTCCACGAACAGCACGGCGTCGGCAGGCAGCTCCACCGTCAGCCGGGCCGGGGCGGCGGCCGGCTTGGCCTTGCTCGCCTGGTAGTCGAGGGCGGCGAACGCGTCGTCCGTGGTCCGCCGGTTCATGTCCGGGCCGGTCGGCGGGATCATCGGCGGCACGGCCGGGCCGCCCGGCGGGACGGCCGACATCGGCGGGTTGTTGAAGTCCGCGCCGTAGAAGTACGGCCCGACCACGCCGGTGCCGTAGCAGCCGCCCATGCTGTAGCCCTGCGGGAACGTCGGCAGGCCGGCGAACCCGAAGCCGAGCGACGAGGCGGAGAAGCCCGGACTGTTGCCCAGGTAGTACACCCCGCCGGGGGCGGACGAGCCGTAGCCCGCGCCGCCGGGCACCGACCCGGCATAATAGCCGGTGCCGGTGCAGCCGGTGCAGCCGCCGAACCCGTACCCGAGGCACGACGACCCCTGGCAGGACGCGCCGTAGCAGGACGACCCGTGACACGACGACGAGACGGCGTACCCGCCGCCGCCGCACGAGAACCGGGCACGCAGGCGGGGGAACAGCGGGAACAGGTTCCGCCCGCCGCACCCGCCGCCGCAGCCGACCGGCACCGCGTACCCGCCGCAGCCGGAGGCCACCGCGCCGCTGCACGACGCGCCCTGGCACCCGGCCCCGAAGTGGAACGACGGGGCGTCCCCGCCCGTCGCCATTGCCGACATCAACACGAAACTGTACATCCGTTGCACCTCCCGGTGAGCTTCGAACCGACGACGGCCCCTCCGCCGTCATGATAAGCTGAGTGACATGGTAAGTTTGGGGAGAGTGCGCGTCAAATGGCATCTCGCCGAGATGAGCGATTCGGATCGAATGCGGCGGTTCGATGGCCCGACCGTGCCAGCTGCGCGGGCTGTGCGGGACGAACGGGATCGGTCAATCGGTGGACATGGCGAAAACTTGAGTCATTTCGGCCGGCGGCGGCTGGGTGACGGGCGTGTGGGGGGTGGTGGGGGCGAACACCCCAGGTCGCGCCGGCGGGCCGGGTGGCGCGACCCACCACGCGGCGGCGGCGGCGGTCGACCACTCGCCGGCGACGGGGCAGGCTTCCAACTCGGCGAGCAGCACGCCGGCGGTGCGGGGGCGGTCGGCCGGCGACTTCGCCAGGCAGCGGAACACCAGCGCCTCGAACGCCGCGCTCACCGTCACGCCCCGCGCGGCGAACGGCTCCGGCGCGGCGTTCACATGCTTCATCAGGATTTCGGCGACCGTCTTGCCGGTGAACGGCGGCAGCCCGGCGAGCAGGTAGTACGCCACCGCGCCGACGGCGTACACGTCGGCCCGCGCGTCCACGTCCTCCGGCGCGGTGATGCCTTCCGGCGACAGGTACAGCGGGGTGCCGGTGATGGCGTTGGCGGAGGTCAGGTTGGCCTCGCCGGCGTCGGCCGTCTTCACCAGCCCGAAGTCCAGCACCTTGACGAAGTCCCTCATGCCGCCGCGGGTGGTCAGGAACACGTTCGCCGGCTTGACGTCGCGGTGGACCATGCCGGCGTGGTGCGCCTCGGCCAGCGCGCCGCACGCCTGCTTCAGCAGGAACGCCACCCGCGCCTCCGACAGCGGGCCGTGGCGGGCGACGAGGTCGTCCAGGTTCAGCCCGTCGAGGTACTCCATCGCGTAGTAGAAGACGCCCTCCGGGGTGCGGCCGTAGTCGAAGATGGCGACCGTGTTCGGGTGCGTCAGGGTGGCCGTCAGTTGCACCTCCCGCTCGAACCGGGCGACGGCCGTGTCCGACATGCGGCCGATGTCCAGCAGCTTCACCGCCGTCGGCCGGCGGAGCATGGCGTGCTTCGCCTTGTACACGGTGCCCATGCCGCCCGCGCCGAGCTTCTCCTCCAGCGTGTACTGGCCGAGCTGCTTCGCCTCCAAAACGGCTTCCAGCAGTTGCTTCTTGTTCCGGGCCAGGACCAGCATGGCGACGAAGATGCCGACGGCGGCCAGGGCGAGCAGCACGAGCAGCACGGCGAACGCCCGCCGCAGGATGTACACCGGCTGGTACGCCTCCTCGCGGGACACTTCCGTGACCACGCCGAAGTCGTACTCCGGCAGCCACGTCCACGCGCCGAGGGTCATGACGCCGCGGTAGTCGCGGTAGCCGTCCGCGTCGTGCCCCGGCCCGGCGGGGGCGTTCCTCACGGGCACGGTGAACGGCATGTCGTCGAGATCGCTACGGGGGCGGTCGCCGGCCGTCAGGTCGGCCCCGGGGTCGCGGAGTTCGACCGACAGGATGGACCGCGCCCACGGCTCGCGGCTGATCACCCCGTACCGCTTCAGGTCGGCGTCGAACCGCGACTGGGACAGCAGCAGTCCGGTGCGGTCGAAGGCGTAGGTGTCGCCCGTGACGCCCCCCCGCGCGGTGCGGAGGATGCGGGTGAAGTCGTCGTCCGGGCGGATGCGGAAGGCCAGCGCCGCCACCGGCTTGCCGGCCGCGTCCCGCACGGCTGCGGCGGCGAACATGGTCGGCGTGCCGGCCCGCATCTCGCCGTCCTTGTCGGGCAGCAGCACCAGGCTCTTCATCGGCCGGGACACGGTTCCCGCGCCGTCGCTCACCCGCTTGAAGAACTCCTTGCGACCGGTCGCCAGGACTTTGCCGATGGCGTCGGGCGTCTCGGCCGCCAGCACCACCCCGTCGGGCGAGGCGAGGATGTAGCCGGTGTAATTGAACCGCGTCATGCGGGCGGCGAGCAGGTCGCGGAACCGGACCTGCGCCGGGGCTTGCAGCAGCGCCGTCGAGACGTCCGGCCCGCCGGTCCCGCCGAGCGTCAGCAGTTCCTGCGTCGCCGTCAGAAGGCCGTCGGTCTCGGTCAGCAGTTCGGCCGTGGTCTGCTGGTTCTTCATCCACTCCCGCAGGGCCGCCACGTCGGCCGCCAGGATGGTGTTCAGCTCGGCCGCCCGGCGGTCCCGTAGGGCCGACTCGACCGAGTGGTTCGTCCACAGCCCGACGCTGCCGAGGATGACGGCCGCGATCACCGGCCACGCCCACAGCTGCCGGCGGAGGAACTGGCCGGACGCCGACACCACCGCCGCCCGGCGGAACGTGCGGACCAGCCGGCCGATGGCGGTGCGGGACGCGGAGGTGGGGGTGCTGTGCGGCATGACGGGGCGGGGTGCAGTGCGGGTGGACGCGAATACTGTAGGACAAAAACCCGGCCGCGTGGCCCGGTCGGGTTGCCAAACCGCACCGCTTTTCCCGGCCGACCGGAACGCGGGTGCATAACGTAGATACGCAATGCTGTTCCCCAAGTTCCGCCGTGGTGTGCCGTGGATCGCTTCCCACGTCTGATGACCGCGTTCCGCTTCCGCCCCGCGCTGCAACCGCTCGAGGACCGCCTCACCCCGGCGCTCGGCTTCGCCACCCAGCAGATTTTCACCGTCGGCAATGGACCGTTCGGCGTGACCACGGGAGACCTCAACGGCGACGGACGGGCTGACATCGTCACGACAAATGACGTGGACGGAGCGGTCTCCATCCTGGTGAACACCACCCCGAGCGGCACCGCGACGCCGACCTTCGCCGCCAAGCAGGACTTCACCGTCGTGTCCGGGACGGGGCCGGTCGCCGTTCTGGTCGCCGACCTGAACGGCGACGGGCGGCCCGACATCGCGACGGCCAACAATGCCGGCGGCGTCGTCGCGGTGCGGTTGAACACCACCCCCGTCTCGGCGACCGTGCTGACCTTCGCCCCCGTCCAGACCTTTGCCGTGGGGGCGTATCCCGTCGATATCAAGGCCGGGGACTTCAACGGGGACGGGCGGCCCGACCTCCTGGTTTCGAACAACGGCGCGGGTGCGGGTGCGGGGACGACCGTCTCCGTGCTCCTGAACACCACCCCGACGCAATCCGGTGCCGCGTCCTTCACCCCCCAGCAGACCTTCCAGGTAGGGACCGGGCCGCGCGGGGTGGCCGTGGGAGACCTCAACGGCGACGGCCGGGCTGACATCGCCGTTGCCAACAGCGGAAACAGTAATATCTCGGTCCTCCTGAATACGACCGCCACCGGGGCGGCCGCGGCTTCCTTCGCCCCCCAGACCGCGTTCGCCACCGGGACCGGGATGGGCGACGTGGAGTTCGGGGATCTGAACGGGGACGGGAGACTCGATCTGGCCGTCCCCAACAACGACGCCAGTTCCGTGTCGGTGCTGCTGAACACGATGGCCGTCGGTGCGGCCATCCCCACCTTCGCCGACCGGCAGGATTTCCCCGTCGGCACCAACCCCTTCGCCCTGAAAGTGGGTGACTTCGACGGCGACGGCCGAATCGACATCGCCACCGCGAACAGCGGCACCACCACCGTGTCGGTGCTCCTGAACAGGACGACCCCTGGGGCAACCACACCCACCTTCGCGGCCAGTCAGGACTTCACCGTCGGGACACAACCGCTCGATGTCGCCCTTGCCGATTTCAACGGGGACGGACGGCTCGACCTCGTCGCGAGCACCTTCAACGCGGCCACCGGCACCACGGTGTCGGTGCTGCCGAACACGTCCACCGGCGGGACGGTGATGGGGCCAGTCCTGGTCGGCCAGTTCGGCGCGACCGGCGTGTGGGCGTATAACCGTGTGTCCGGCACGTGGATCACGCTGACCGGGGCGAACGCCAACGCCCTGGCCGCCTCCGCCAGCGGCAACGTGGTCGCCAGCTTCGGCGGGAACGGGGTCTGGTACTACCGGGCGTCGAACCAGACGTGGAAGCAGATCAACGGGGTCGAGGCGGTGGCCGTCGCCATCGACCCGCTGGGCAACGCCTACGCCAGCTTCGCCGGGTACGGCACGGCGACTTACCGGCTGGCGACCGGCGGTTGGGCGACGACGACCGGGGCGGTCGCCGACAAGTTGGCGGTCGGAGCGAACGGCGATCTGGTCGGCAACTTCGGCGGTTTCGGCGTCTACCGGTACAACCCGACCACCAACTGGGTGTCGCTGGTCACGCCGAACGCCGACGCGCTGGCGATCGGCGAGAACGGGGACATCGCGGCCAACTTCGGGGCCTACGGGGTGTACCGATTCAAGGCCGGCACCTGGACGCTGATCAACGCGAACCGGGCCACGACGCTGGCGGTCGGGGCGAACGGATCGGTGGTGGCCAGCTTCCCCGGCTTCGGGGTGGCCAAGTACATCCCGTATGCCAACGGCTGGCAGTCGCTCGGCGGGGTGCCGGCCACCTCGGTGGCGATGGACCTGTACGGGAACGTGTTCGCCGGTTTCACCGGGTACGGGGTGTACGAGTTCAATCCGTACTTCGGCTGGCGGCTGCGGCGGGCCACCGACGCCGGCCTCCTCGGCCTCGGGTGAGCCGTCGCCCCTTCCGCTTCAAGGCTTTGTCGGCGATGTCGGTCCGGAAGTGGGACCCGGTGAACGAGACGGGTTTCGCCGCCTCGCAGGCGCGGACCTTGGTCGCCGACAAACTCCCGATTCCGTTTCGTGTCGCTCAGGTTCTCGTCCATGATCGACATCGCCGCCGCGAGCAAGCTGTACGGGCCGAAGGTGGCCGTCGAGGGGCTGACGCTGACCGTGCCGGCGGGCGAACTGTTCGCCTTCCTGGGGCCGAACGGGGCCGGCAAGACGACCACCATCAAGATGCTGTGCGGGCTGCTCTTCCCCACGGCGGGTACGGTCAAGGTCGGCGGGTTCGACCTCCGCACCCACGGCGACGACGCCCGCAAGCTCATCAGCTACGTCCCCGATCAGCCGTTCCTGTACGACAAGCTGACCGGCCGCGAGTTCCTGACATTCACTTGCGAACTGTACGGGATGCCACCGGAGCGCATCGGGCCGAAGATCGCCGAAGTGATCGACCTGTTCCACCTCGAAGAATTCGCCGACGACCTGACCGAGCGGTACTCGCACGGGATGCGGCAGCGGACGGTGTTCGCGGCGGCGCTGGCGCACGAGCCGAAGCTGCTCATCGCCGACGAGCCGACGGTCGGGCTGGACCCGAAGAGCATCCGCGAGTTGAAGGTGCTGCTGCGGAAGCTGGCCGCCGGCGGCATGACCATCTTCCTTTCGACGCACACGCTGGACATCGCCCAGGAGCTGGCCGACCGCATCGGCATTATCGACCGCGGCCGGCTGATGGCCTGCGGGACGATGACGGAGCTGCGAAGTCAGGCCGCCAGCGACGGCAACCTGGAAGACCTGTTCATGAAGATCACCGAGGAGGCGACGACGGGGGACAAGGTGGCGTGAGCGTGCGAGCCGCCAGACGCGATCCTTTAGTGTTGGTCGTCGGTGAACGGCACCACGAAGTGCCACACCTGCTTCCGCTTCCCCTCCTTCAGCGGGTTGTCCTCGACGTATGTGATTGCCCTCCGGACGGCCGTCGGGTCGTACTTGAACACCGTCCACTCCTTCTTCTGCCAGCACTTGGGCACCTGACCGTCTTCGTCCTTGTCCGCCAGGAACGGGTGCAGGCCGGCGTCCACCAAGGCGCGCGTCGCTCGCCCCTTCAGCCGCTCGCACAGCGTACTGGAGTCGATCCCGCTCGGCCCCACCACCAGATGGACGTGGTCCGGCAGGGCGGTGCAGGCCCAGCACGCGATCCGCAGTTCGTCCAGAAGTTGGCCGAACGCCACCGCCGCCGCCTTCGCCTGATGCCCGTCGAACAGCACCGCCGGGCGCTGGAGAGCCTTCTTCGCCGCCAGCCGGAGCGTGCGGTCGTGCCCCTGCCGTGCCCGCGACCACTTGCGATCCGGCAAAAAGGTGGCGTCGCCGAACGGCCGTAGGTGGTCGGCCCGCACTTCGGTGGAGCCGCTGCCGCGCGGATCGTTCGGCAGCCAGAACCCGTAGGTGCCCCAGCACAGGTGAACGCCGTGGATGGTGCGGCGCATGGCGCGACTCCGGTGGTGCGGATCGCGCCGATGCCAACGGACGCGAGGGGGCGCGGCAAGCGTTCGGGAACGAAAAAAAGTGCAGGTGCATGGAGTTGTCTGAGGCGGCTCGCACGCTCGCCGCGACGACCGGTGGTTGTCGTCGCGGCGAGCGTGCGAACCGCTCCCAGGCGTCACGCCTTCACCAGCGTCGCCCCTTCGCCGTTGCGGAGGGCGACGGTGCGGGACGCCGGGCCGAGGGTGCCGTCGGCGTTCAGCTTGCGGTACAGGCCGTCCAGGGTGTGCGTGGTGGCGGTGTTGTCGGCGATGGTGCCGGTGGTGCCCCGGAAGTACGACACCGGCTTGTACAGCACCAGCGCGTTCTGGTACGTCCGCTGATACACCTTGTATTGCAGGCTGGTGTTCGCCGGGTCGTTCCCCTGCGCGAACTGGCCGAACGCGCCCTGCGGCCGGCCGACGTTGTACTTGATCGCGTCCGTCCAGTGCCGCGTCCAGCTCGACGCCGGCTCGTTCCCGCCGTTGAGCATCAGGAACGACCGGGTCGGGTCCGCCACCAGGTAGTACATGGCCAGGGCGGACAACTGGAACCGCGGGCTGGCCGCGTCGATGCCGTTGGTCGGCAGGCTGTCCAGGATCTCGTAGGCCTTGCCGCCCGAAAGCTGCCGGCGGTAGGTGATGGTGGCGGCCAGGTCCTCGAACTGGACGGCGTTCGCGTACTGCGGGCGGAGGGCGAACTCCTCCAGGTACGACACCCCGCTCTTCGACTGCGCGTCGATGGCGGTGCCGCCGCCGACGGTGTTCGACACCACCCACTTGCCCCTCGCCATGAGCGCCGCGTTGACGGCCCCGACGACGGTGCCGTAGTTGACCGCGTAGTTGGCCATCGACTCGCGGGAGACCGACGGGTCCACGTCGAGCAGGCCGGTCGAGTTGTCCACGAAGAAGCCGGCCACCTTCGGCTGGGCGGCGGCGGCCCGCAGGTGGTAGTCCACCGCCCAGGCGCGGAACTGCGACGACGCCGGGTTGGTGGCGTACCGGTTCGGCCCGTAGTACGGGAAGGTGAGGCGGGACTGGTAGGCGAAGCGGGCGTCGAACCCGGCCTTCCGCCGGGCGTACTCGGCGTCGCTCAGGTAGCCGTCCCCGTTCTTGTCGGCGGTCGAGTCGAACGCCGGGGTGGTGCCGGTCAGGGCGGCGGCGTCGAACTTGGTGTAGTCGCTGGCCAGCAGGGAGTGGGCCAGCGGGGCGGTGCCGCCGACGGTGGTCAGGATGCGGGCGTAGTGCAGCCGCCCGCTGCCGTTGATGGTCGCCGTCGCCCAGTCCTTGGGCGGGTCGAACAGGAGCCGGCCGGACCGCCGGAACCCGCCACTCGTGTCGGACAGCAGCGGCACCGTCCCCCACCGGGTCGGGTTGCCGCCGGCGTCCACCGCTTGGACGTACTGCAACACCCCCCGCCAGTTGCCGCCCGCCGGCGTCTGGAGGGCGACGTTCAGCTCGCGGAACTTCTCCGGGTAGCCGACGATGACCGACTCGCCGGCGACGGCCAGGGCGAACGGCGGGTCGGACGCCTTCGGGCTTTTGTTCAGGTACGCCCAACTGGTGGCGTCGCTCCCCCGGTACATGCTCCAGAACTGGTCCACCGGCACGGCCGACGCGCTCAGCCCCTGGAACGCGGTCGCCCTGTTGACGTGGTAGAAGGCGGACTCCCGGTCGTACCCCGTGCGGTCGGCGAAGGCCAGCCAGTCGGTCAGCAGGCTCTGGTACAGGTTGGACAGGTTCGAGTAGATGAGCTGCGGCGTCTTCGGGTTCACGGCCGCGATGTCGGACACGATGGACAGGTTCGGGATGACCAGATCGACGCCCGACTTGAGCAGGGACTTCTCGTAGGCGGACAGGGGCGTGCCGGAATACGCCAGCTGCGCCACCCGGATCCAGCCCAGGCTCTGCGGGACGCTCGGCAGGCCCGCGCTCGCGGTCGGCAGCGTCACCGGCGGGGGGGGCGAGACCGGCGGCACCGTGACGGGCGGCGGGGGCGGGACCGTGACCGGCGGCGGCGTCGGGACCGAGACCGGCGGCGGCGTCGGGACGGGACGCGGGGCCGGGATCGTCGGCTTGTCTTGCTCGGTCGGGATCGGCCCCGGCGCGGCCAGCGCGGTCGGGACCGTGGTGACGATGAAGTTGTCGAACGTCAGCTCGCCGGCCGCGCCCGTCCCCCGCGACAGCCCGGCCAGCCCGCCGGTCTTGATGCCGTCGTCGGTGCGGGTCATCGCCCACGCCGGCGAGAGGCCCCACGTCCCGCCGGCGCTCAGGTACTGGCCGGTGTCCGACCGGTAGATCTGCACGCGCAGTTGGTTCCCCTTCACCACCAGGGACATCTGCACCCACAGGTCGGTCTGCCAGCCGGCGGCGTCGAGGGTGCCCAGGGTGGTCGCGGCACCGTTCACCACCCGCGCCAGCTCGACCGTCAGCCCGCGACTCACGGTCAGTGCGTAGAACGTCGGCCGCGACCCGTTGACGCTGGACCCCCGCGCGAACACGCCGGCCGGCGCGAGACTGTCCACGAACACCGACGCCGACACCTGCACGTCGGTCGGCACCGGCTGGGTCATCCACACCCGCGCCTGCCCGGTGCTCGTCGAGGTGACGCGGAGCGTCTCGTCCGCGCGGGTGCCGAACTGCACCTGCCCGGCCCCCACCCACTGGCTCCAGCCGGGCGGCACCGCGTCGGCCGTCCCTTGGGCGAACCGCTCCTCGCGGAGGGGCGTGGCGGTGTTGTCGCCGGGCGGCCCGATGCGGAGGCTGTCGAGGGCCACCGCGCCGGCGACCGCCGCCGGCCGCGCCACCCCGACCACCCCGCCGGTGCGAATGGCCGTGTCGATCCGCTCGATGGCCGCCACCGGCCGCCGCGTCCACTTGCCGGCCGAGTCCAGATATTGGTTCGTGTCGCCCCGGTGCAGGTAGACCGTCAACTGGTCGCCGACGGCGCGGACCTTCACCGTCACCCACTGGTCGTTGATCCAGTCGGCCGACTTCACCGCGCCGAGGACGACCGACTTGCCGGCCACCACCCGGACCAGTTGCAACTCCGCCCCGCGCACCACCGAGGCGGCGTAGTAGCTCGGCGTGCCGCCGTTCGGGTTCTGCCCGCGGACGAACACCTGGGCCGGGCTGAGGCTGCTCAGGAACACCGCCGCCGACGCCTCCACGTCGGCCGCGTAGGGGGTGGTCACCCACGCCCGGCCGACGGTGCCGCTGGTGCCGTCGGACACCAGCCGCCCCTGGTCGCCGAGGCCGGGGCCGGCCCGGTCCACCGCGAACGTCGGCTGGCCCGGCTGGTTCGACCACTGCCGCCAGTCGGCCGGCAGGCCGGACACCGGCCCCCGCTGGAACGGCTCGACGAGCCAGCCGCCGGCGGCGGGCATCTCCCGCGACTCCAGCCGTTCCACCGCGAACCGCGACTTCACTGGGTGGGACTGCGACATAGGCCAACCTGTTCGGGCCTGGCGGCATTCGCACGGCACAAGCCGGCGGCACCGCGAGGGGCCGGACTATACCCCCGTCCGTTTTGGTGTCAACTGAAACTGAAATGGAAATTCCCCGCAACTTTCGGAGGGTGGCAACTTATTTGGACGGCCGCGTCCGCCGCCGCAAGCACGTCCTCGGCTCTGCCCCAGACGCCCCGGTTTGCCCGGCCGAGACCCTTTGACCGCGCGGACAGCGCCGGCCGCGATATGATGGGGCGATTCGCACCACCGGTTCCCGCCATGTCCCGCCGCACCGACGACCCCGAATTGCCCGCCCTGTACGCCCACGTCCACCCCGGCCTGGAGGCCGTGGCCGCCGACGAGATCACCCGCGACCTGCACGGCGAGGTGAAGCGGACCGAGCGCGGCGTCGTCGTGTTCCGGCTGAAGGACATCACCCCCGCCGTGCTGACCCTGAAGACGACCGAGGACGTGTACCTCCTGGCGTGGGGCACCGACAGCCTGACGTACAAGGCGACCGACCTGGCCAACATCCAGAAGTGGACGGCCAAGAAGCCCGACTGGCCGCTGCTGTTCCGCCTGCACCACGCCATCCGGCCCAAGACCAAAGGCAAGCCGAACTTCCACCTCGTCTGCCAGATGGAGGGCGTCCACGGGTACCGCCGGGTGGACGCGCTGGACGCCATGGCCGACGGGCTGACCGGGTGGGTGCCGGCCGGGTGGCTGCCGGCCGAGGAGAACGCCTGGTTCGAGATCTGGCTGACCATCAAGGGCAAGACGGCCGTGTCGGGCGTGCGGCTGACCGACCGCACCATGCGGCACCGCACCTACAAGACCGATCACGTCGCCGCCAGCTTGCGGCCGAGCGTGGCCGGGGCGATGGTGCGGCTGGCCGGCATCGCGCCGGGGATGACGGTGATGGACCCGATGTGCGGGGCCGGCACCATCCTGGCCGAGGCGGTCGCCTTGTGCGAAGCCCGCCGCATGCGGGATGTCAAGTACCTGGGCGGGGACATCGACGCGAACGCCATCTATTGCAGCGGCCAGAACCTGGGCAACCGCGGCGGGGTGGTCCTCACCCGGTGGGACAGCACCGAGCTGCCGCTCGACCGCGAGTCGGTGGACCGCATCGTGTGCAACCCGCCGTTCGGCGAGCAACTGCTGACGCCGGACTCGGTCATCCCCCTGTACCAGGAAGCCGCCGCCGAGTGGGACCGGGTGCTGCGGCCGGGCGGCCGGGCGGTGCTGATGGTGAGCGCGTTCGACGCGCTCCGGGAGGCGGTGGAGAAGTACGGCTGGGAAAGCACGAAGCGGATGAAGTGCCGCGTCCTCGGCCAGCCGGCGGTGCTGAGCGTGTGGACGAAGCCGGAGCTGCGGTGACGGCGCGACGGTCATGGCGACACCACCTTGCCATCCCCCGACGGGACTTCGTCGCGCAGCGAGAACAGGTCGAGGTTGCGGACCCTCGGGAGCGGAGGCGGCGGCGGCAAACTCCGCCGAACCGCCTCCAGGTCGATCTCCTCCGGTTCCTCCGCGCGCACTCCCGCGCCGGCGTCGCGCGAGCGGCGGCCGCGACCGCGCTCCAGCATCCAGTCGTCGTCGTGGTCGTGGAAGTGGCCGATGACCCCCTTGTGAAGGGCCTGCAACGTCAGCCGCTCGCGCAGCGGGATCGGCCGCAGGGGTTTCGGC
>JAYTTN010000308.1:0-6409 GCA_043745295.1 Fimbriiglobus sp.
CCCCCCGGCGCCGAGGAACGACCCCTCACCCGGCGGCTGCGCCGCCGACCTCTCCCCAACGGGGATAGGTGGAAAACCCGCCAACTGCGTAACACCTAAGCGCATTCCGCTCCGGATGTCGTGCCCGCCGCTTTTCCCGGCGAGATGCCGCCGCCGGGCGGTCTATTACTTTGGGGTTCATTCCGAGGCGCGGGTCCGCGATACTTCGGGGGAATCCGCCGGCGGGTGGTTGCTCTTCGCCCGCCGGATGCCAGAATGAGCTAGGGGTTCGCGGGCTACCCCGTTCCGCCCGCCGCCGGCCGCACGCCGGCTACACTCGCCAACAGGTCCACGTCGCCCAGTCGTCCTCGCGGGATTCCGGTTCGCTCGCCCACGGCCTCGCCGCGGACTCCCCGAACCTCCCCACCCGGCTGGCGAACGGAGTCGTACATGAATTCGGACAGCGCAGTCGCCACTCCCCCGGCCGCCGCCAAGAAGCGGAACTGGCCGGGGATCGTCTGGATCGTCGGCCTCCACATCGGGGCACTGTTCGCCCCGTTCACCTTCACCTGGTCCGGCCTGGTCGTCTTCGGCATCCTGTACGTCATCGCCGGGATGGGCATCACCGTCGGCTTCCACCGCATGCTGACGCACCGCAGCTTCCACGTCGCGCGGCCGCTCGAATACCTGTTCACCGTGTGCGGGCTGATGGCCAACGAGGGCGGGCCGATCCGGTGGGTGTCGAACCACCGCCGGCACCACACCCACTCGGACGAACCCGGCGACCCGCACTCGCCCAAGCACGGCTTCTGGTGGTCGCACCTGGGCTGGTGGTCCTACGACGACGAGGTGGCCGACGGCCCGGTGGAGAACCTGCACAACGTCAAGGACTTGGTCCGCGACCCGGTGCAGCGGGCGTTCCAGAGGTACCACTACATGGTCCCGATCCTGGCCGCCGTCGGCATCTTCTTCGCCGGCGAGTTGTGGGGCGGGGTCGGCACCAGCTGGCTGGTGTGGGGCATTTTCCTCCGCACCGTGTTCGTCATGCACAGCACCTGGTTCGTGAACAGCGCCGCCCACGTCTGGGGGTACCGGAACTTCGAGACCAAGGACGACTCGCGGAACCTGTGGTGGGTGGCCGCCCTGACGTTCGGCGAGGGCTGGCACAACAACCACCACGCGCACCAGCGGTCGGCCCGGCACGGCCTGCGGTGGTGGGAGGTGGATGTCAGCTACGGGTTCATCCGGCTGCTGTCGTTCTTCGGGCTGGCCAAGCACATCCACGTCGCCCCGACGCCGAAGGCGAAGGAAGGCAGCCGGCGGTCGGTGTGGCGGGTGCTGCGGCCGCGGCGGAACTCGTCGCTGTCCCAGATGTGATTGCCGGTGGCGGGCATCCACGAGGGGTGCCCCTACGATTCGGTTTTGGTAGGGGCACCCCTCGTGGGTGCCCTCTTCGTTCCTGCCCTTCCGGTTCCCGCCATGTCGCACCTGCTCGTCCGTGCCGCCCGTGGGGAACTCGTCGAACGACCGCCGGTGTGGGCCATGCGGCAAGCCGGCCGGTGGGATCCGGAGTTCCGCCGGGTGCGGGCCGGGGCCGAGTTCTTCGCCTTCTCGGAGGACGTGGAGAAGGCCGCCGAAGCCACCCTGTGCCCGAAGCGGTTCGGGGTGGACGCGATCATCCTCTTCTACGACATCACCACGCTGCCGCTGGCGATGGGCCTGCCGTTCGCGCTGAAGCCGCAGGTCGGGCCGTCCCCGGATCGGCCGATTCAAACGCTCGCTGATCTCGACCGCTTGGCCGACGCCCCGTCACCGGATTCGTACCGCCACATCCGCGAACTGCTCCGCGTCGTGAAGGGGAAACTGAACGGCGACCTGCCGGTCATCGCCTTCGCCGGCGCGCCGTTCACCGTCGCCACCTACTGCATCGGCACCGGCAAGGACATGGCCGCGACGCGGCAGTTCATCGCCGAGAAGCCAGCGGTGTGGGACGGGCTGCTGAAGAAACTGTCCGCCGCCACGGTCGGCTTCCTGACCACGCTGGTGGCCGACGGCGCGGACGTGGTGCAACTGTTCGACTCGTGGGCCGGGATGCTACACGCGGACGAGTACGATCGCTTCGCCCAGCGGCACCACATCGATATCCTCGCCGGTGTGACTGGCGTGCCGCGCATCCTGTTCGTCAAGGAGTGCCCGCACCTGGACGCCATGTGCGGCACTGGGGCGGACGTGATCAGCCTCGGCGCGCGGCACGACCTCGCCGCCGCGCGGACGGCGTACCCGGACTTGGTGTTCCAGGGCAATGTGAACGAAGAAGTGTTGCGGACGGGGACGCCGGAGGCGGTGCGGGCGGCGGTGACGGCCTGCGTGGCGGCCGGCGGCGGCACCCGGCACATCGTCAACCTGAATCACGGGGTGGACAAGGGCACGCCGGTCGAGAACTTCCAGGCGTATGTGAGCGCGGTGAAGGGGTGAGTGCCGCCCTCAGCACGCCTGCTTAACCTTCACCCACCATTGCTGAACTCGTACTCGGACTTCGAGTGCCCAGCATCGCTCCCGGCGCAAGAATTCGAGGAGATTCCGGTAACGAATCACACCCGGCCAATCAGGAGAATGGCTCTCGCGCCCCCAAGTAAAATGAACAGACGCGATAGGCATATCCCGACGCGCAGTCAGAAATAGGAAGTCTTTGACTGCCCAGGAATTCCATCCAACCGGTAGAAAGGCCACTGGCCGACAAGCAACCTCGAAAAGCGAGTGCTGCGGGTGGCAGACTTCGCGTCGCAGTTCGCCCAACACCGTGTCGGCGATGGCAGGGTTCATCATCCGGCCGAACGCCAGCGCCTCAGAATCATTGACCAGGGGTTTCCACGGAATGGGCCACCGGAACCGGAGCGGATCGAATGCCGCCAACCCGGTCACTCGTCCGGCTCGTCGGGGGATTTGACCTTCGACATGACGATCGTGCTGCCGCCGTTGCGGTACTCGACGGTGGTCATGAAGCTGCGGATGAGGAACACGCCGCGGCCGCAGTTCCGCTCGATGTTGATCTCGTCCAGCGGGTCGGGCACGTCGGCCGGGTCGAACCCCGGCCCCTCGTCGGCGATGGTGATGTCGAACCGGTCGTCGGTCACGGCGTACCCGACCCGCACTTTCTTGTCCGGGTCGAGTTGGTTGCCGTGCTTGATGGCGTTGACCAGCGCCTCCTCGACGGCCAACTTGATGGCGAACACGTCGGTGTCGCCCCAGCGGTTGGCCTGGAGGGCGGTCTCGATGTCGTCCTGGACCCGCCGCACCTCGGCGAGGTTGTTCGGGAGGATCATGTTGACGGTGACGTGGCGGGGGTTCATGGGCGGGCCTGTCGGGGGCGACCGCGCGCGTCCGACGGCCTGGGCGGCCGGCCGGACGGGTGCGCCGTCAGAACGACGCCAAACCGGTCTGCTCGTCGGCGACGATCTTCAGCATCTTGTCCAGCTTGGTCAGCTTGAACACCGTCAGGATGTCCTTGGCGATGTGGCACAGGACGACTTTGCCGCCGACCTGTGTCATCCGCTGGTGCAGGCGGATCAGTTTGCCGAGCGCGGCGCTCGACATGAACTCGACGTTCGAGAAGTTCAGCAGCAGCTTCCGCCGGCCGAGTTCGTCGACGAGACGGAACAGGTCGTCGCCGATCATCTGGATGTTCTGCTCGTCCAGGATCTTCTTGTCCACGAAGTGGACGACCGCCACGTCGCCGACATCCTCGACCGTGATGCGTTGCCGCCGCGGGGTGGTGCTCATGTCCGCTCCTCGAGTCCGACACCGAGTCGTTCGGCCGGGGATCCCGGCCACGACCGTCGGCATGGGAGTATGTTGACGGTTGGGTGGGCGGTGTCAAGACGCCGGTGCCGATTTTCCCCGCTTCGCGGCCGCTTTCGGGGCCGGTTTGCGCCGCCGGCGGAGGGCGTCGTCGTGCCAACTGAAGCCGGCCGGCAGCTCGGCGGCGACGGCGATCTCCGGGGCCAGCGCCTCGGCCGCCTTGCGTGTCGTGTTCTTCGGGTTCAGGCAGAACAGGTTCCACCCCTCGCCCTCGTGCGCCCATTGCCGGACGTACCAGGTGCCGTCGCCGGCCGGCTCCAGCGGGAACAGCACGCACTGGATCGGCTTGTGAACGGCGAAGTCGCCGTCCTCCAGCCCGACCTTGTGCAGCACGCACCCCTCGTTGAAGAACACGCACCACCCGCCGACGACGCGGAGCATCGGCTTGCCGAGTTTTTTGCGGTTGCTGAGGAACCCCTGCTTCTTCACGACCGTGGCCGCGTCCGGGCGGAGCAGCGGGGTGACGCGCGGCAGGACCGCCGCGATCGCCGCCTGTTCGTCGGCGGTGACGCTCGGCCGCCCGTTCTGGCAGCACAGGCCGACGCACCCGCGGCCGAAGCTGCAATCGAAGGTGGCGGTTTCGGCGTTCACGACGGTCAGTGGCAGGCGGGGCATGGGCGGCTCAAGTAAACGCGGGGGAACCGGTCGTAGGTCGCGGTCGAGCCGGCCGCAGGCCGGGGAGGCCCGACAGCCCACTCTCACTCAATACCGCAGGCCGAACGTCAGCAGGACGTTCAGGTTCTGCAAGTTGCTCGTCTGCGGCGGGAGCAGGTTCGTCCAGTCGTACCCCCACTCGCCGCGAATGCCCGCTTGCAGAATGACGCCGCCGAACTGCTTCTCCCAGTTGAGCGACGAGCCGACGTACACGCCGTGGTACACGGCCTGCCGGCGGCGGACGCCGTCGGTGTCGAACTGCGGCTCCAGGTCGATGCTGGCGGTGCCCCAGCGGCCGCCCAGGTCCACCCCGCCCCGCCAGTTGCCGAACCCGCCGCCGCCGTTCGCCTCGACGGTGCCGGGGCCGTACATCCACCAGTCGCGGCCGACGCCGAAGTTGAGCGACGTGCGGCGGACGGCCCGGATGCCGACGGGGATGGTGGCCCCTTCGGGCAAGGGGCCGCCGCCCTCCACGCCGCCACCCTTCAGGCTTCGCGCTTCCACCTGCGTGATGCGGCCCAGCCGCGGCCCGAAGTTGCGGGTGAAGCTGACGCCCAGGTCCAGCACCCAGGCGGCGTCGTTGGTCTCGTTGAAGAACAGCGTCCGCCCGCCGACGGCGGTCATCCACCCGTGGTCCAGGATGGCGCTGAGTTCGCCGCCGCCGATGTTCAGCGACGGGCCGGTGCGGAAGTACCCCTCGTAGGTGATCGGGCCGTTCCCGCCGACGCCCCCGACCGGGTTCGCCCCGCACCACGGGCTGTACGCCGCGCCGGGCACCGTCGGCACCCCGCCCTGCGGCGCGGTGAGGACATCGGTCGCCGCGGTCTCCGTCGTCGGGAAGAGCGGCGACGACCCGTGCGTCGGGACCGGGGCGAGTGCCCCGCTCGCCGGCGGGATCAGCGGCAGCACCGGGTCGGAGCCGGTGCCCGCGACGGGGGCCACGGTGGGCCGCGTACTCAGGGGGGATGGGGTGGAGGTGCGGCCGCCGAACAGCGGCGTCTGCGCCGTCGCCACCCCGCACAGCACGCCCGCGCACGCCACCGCCAGTAGGTTCCGTTTCGCTGTCATGCCGTGTGCCTCAACGGTCGGGCTGCCGATGCACCGCCGGCGATCCGCGCGGTGCGTCCTGTCAAACCGTATCGGCGCGAAGGCGGGGGGAACTTAACGGTTGTCGCGGATTGGCCGGCGGAATCGGCGGCGGGCAGACGATTCCGCTTCCCACCCCGCGCATCGTCTCAAGGCTCGCCCGGCCGCCGATTCCCCCCTGTTCCCGTCGGCCGGCGGTTCGTTGAATACCGACACCTCTCCGGCGCGTTCCCCCGGCAGCCCCCGATGAACATGCTCCTGAGCGAAGACGAAATCCGCGTGCGGGTGGCGCAGATCGCGGCCGAGGTGAACCGCGATTTCGCCGGCCGGCCGCTCACGGTCGTCGGCATCCTCACCGGCAGTTTGGTGTTCCTCGCCGACCTCATCCGGCGGATCGAGGTGCCGCTGAAGATCGGCCTCATCCAGGCGTCCAGCTATCGCGGCGAGACGACGACCGCCGGCGAGCTGCGGATCAACGACGCCCTCCTGACGGACGTGCGGGGCCGCGACCTGCTCCTCCTCGACGACATCCTGGACACCGGCCACACGCTCACCCGCATCGTCGCGCACTTGAACGCCAAGGGCGCGGCGTCGCTGCGGACGTGCGTGCTGCTGCGGAAGGTCGGCCGCCAGCAGGTGCCGTTCGAGCCGGACTACACCGGCTTCGCCATCCCGGACAAGTTCGTCATCGGGTACGGCCTGGACTTCGACGACGACTACCGCCACCTGCCGTACATCGGCGAACTGACGCCGGGGTGAGCCGAAGTGGTTTCGCAACCGCAGGCGTGACACCCGTTCACGCCCCACCTCTCCCCGCTGGGGAGAGGTCGGA
>JAYTTN010000309.1:0-1757 GCA_043745295.1 Fimbriiglobus sp.
CCGGCGTCCCGCCGGTCGTTTGTTCCCCGACGACCGGCGGGACGCCGGTCCCACCGCAACACCGAAACTGAAAATGCTCTAAACAGTCATCTCGCCGCGAACTCCAGCCCGTTAAACCGCGCCAGCCGCACCCGGCCGGCGCCGACGGCGAAGGAGACGAACACCCCGCGCAGCATCGGGTGGTCGGTGTCGAGGCGGAAGGTGTTCACCTCCCAGTGCGTCAGCGGCAAGGCCCAGCCGTTCCACTTCCACGTCAGGCCGGCCTTGCCCGCGGTGACCGTCATCGGCCCGTAAGCCGGGTGTTCGTACGTCCCCGCGTAATCGGCGAGCGGCAGGGACGGCTCGGTCCCCTCGCGGCGGGCGAGTTCTTGTTGCTTGGCGAACTTCTTGGCGGCGGCCTCTTCGTCGGCGGCGATACCCTTGAAAAGCTTGTCCCAATCCGTCAGCGGCGGGAGTTTCAAGAAGTGCTCGACCAAGCGGTTGCTCAGGGCAAGGGTCATGCGCGTCCCCTCGCGGTTGGCGAGGACGGCGAAGGCGACGCCGTCTTTGGGCAGCATGGTGACGTGGACGCGGACGCCGTCGATGAAGCCGGCGTGCTGGCAGAGCAGGTGGCCGCGGTAGTCTTGGACCACCCAGCCGAGGCCGTAGGCGAGCTGTTCGGTGTGCGGGTTCATGGCGGCCGTCCCACCTTCCTTGCGGATGACGGTCTGCGGGGCCCACGTCTCGCGGAGGTTCTTCGCGGAGACGAGTTGGCGGTCGCCGACTTTGCCGTCGTTGAGCAGGAAACGCAGCCAGAGAGCGAGGTCTTCCGCGGAGGCGAACAGTGAGCCGGCGCTGTTCGGCGTCTTCATCTCATACGGGGGCACGGCGGCCGGCATGCCCGCCGCGTCGGCCCGGTGGCCGACGATCAGTTCCGTGTCCGGGCCGGGTTGGCTAACGGAGGCCGTCTTCATGCCGAGCGGCTTGAGCAGGCGGGTTTCGACCAACTCGCCCCACGGCTTGCCGGCCGCCTTCTCGCACACCAGGCCGGCGGCCATGAACATGACGCTCTGGTACTGCATCTCCGTGCGGAACGGGGCCGTCAGGGGCATCTGACAACACCGCTTGACGATCTCCTCTTGCGACCACGCGGAGCGATACCACAACAGGTCGTGGGCCGGCAGGCCGGTGCGGTGGCAGAGGAGGTCGCGGACGAGGACCAGCTCGCTCGCCGCCGGGTCGGACAGTTTGAACCACGGCAAATACTTGCGGACCGGGTCGTTCCAGTCGAGCCGGCCGTCATCGACGAGGCCGGCCATCAGGGCCGCGGTGAACTGCTTCGTGCAGGAGGCCAGCGGGAATACGACGCCCGGCGTGAGGGACTTGCCGCCGAGTTCGCGGACGCCCTGAGACGTGAGGGCGAGTGTGGCCGTCCGGTCCACGGCGACGACGGTGACGCCCGGCACGTCCCATTCGGCGCGGGCGGCCGCGGCGAGCGTTTCGACGCCCGGCGGTTGACCGAATGCCGGGACCGAGAAACCGACGAGGACGCAAAGGAGGACGTTTCGCATGGGTGGGAACAAAATCAGGCCGGCCCGGGGACCGGGCCGACCTGTGAGGTTGATGAGATCGGATCGGGAAATCAGACGCCGTAGCCGCCGGCGAAGCCGAAGCCCTTGCCGCCCCCGCCGCCGCCGAACTGGCCGCCGCCGCCGAACTGGCCGCCGCCGCCGAACTGGCCGCCGCCGCCGAACTGGCCGCCGCCGCCGAACTGGCCG
>JAYTTN010000310.1:0-24139 GCA_043745295.1 Fimbriiglobus sp.
TGCTGGACCGGAGGCCGAGCGGAATGCCGCTGAGCTCGACGTAGTAGCCGCCGGGGGCCAAGTTGGTGAACAGGTAGTAGCCGCTGCCGTCGGTGACCGTCGCCCCGACCGAGACGCTCGCGGCGGTGAACAAGGTGACGGTGACGTTGGCGACGCCCGGCTCGGTGCCGTCGCGCAGGCCGTTGTTGTTTACGTCGAGCCAGACCCGGTTGCCGAGGCTCAGCGGCGGGGTGAAGCCGGCGTCGTAGGTGTGGACGGCCTGGCCGGCGGCCCCTGTACCGAAGGCGATGCGCGGCGCGTTGGCCCCGCTCGGGGGCGACGCGGGGGCAGCCAGGGTCGCGTCGGAGTCCCGGTTGGTGCCGCCGGCGGTGGGGTCGTTGAGGGGCTTCGTCAGCAGCTTGTTAAACAGTGGCCCGCCGGTGAGGTAGTCCGACGCTTTGTCGAGGCGGATTGAGTAGCCGACGGTGTTGGCGACCAGGCCGGTGACGCCGTAGATCGCGCTGGCGGTGCTGGGGCCGGGGCCGTTCGAGAAGAGGTAGTTGCCGTTCGCGTCCGTGACAGCCGAGGCCAGGGGGAACTCGCCGCCGGGGGCGTACAGGTTGACCGTCACGCCGGCGATGCCCGGTTCGTTGGCCCCTTGGACGCCGTCGCCGTTGGCGTCGAACCAGACGCGGTTGCCGACCTCGATCGGGGCGACGTCGGACAGGATGACGAGTTCGCCCATCCCGTTGGCCTTGCCGAACGTGCCGCCGTTGACCGGGTCGTTGTCCGAGGTGGTGTAGTAAAGTTCGTACGCCTTGTCCTTGGCCCCGGTCAGCGTGCTGAAGAACGACACGCCGCCGGCCCGAATGTTGCCGCCGGGGTCCATGGCCGTCGTGAGCACGTTCGGCGAGCCGGGCAATTGCGCCGTGCCCCCGATCGAAGTCTCCTCGTGGAACGTACTGAAAGTGTCCTGATAAAAGAACTCTCCGCCGCCCGGCCCTGCGTTGTTACCTTGCGGGCCGTTTCCGAGTGTGGCGGGCGAGGCCGTGATGTTGTTCGGGACTCGGGCGTTGCTTTCCAGCGTCCACCCGGAGGCGAGGTCATCGACGGTGGTGATCGTGGCCCGCAGGGTGTCGCCGCCGGTGAAGCCTTCAATGCGCTGGCCCGGCTGGAGCGGGTCACTGAGGGTGAAGAAGCCGTTCTGGTCGGCCCCGCGGTCGCGGATGCCGAGGGTCAAGTTGCCCTGGGCGTCGAACGTGATGCCACTCAACATTGGTTGGGGGGCAATCCCGGTGCCGCCAAGGCCGGCGGTCGAGAAGTAGGTCGGGCTCCACGGCTCCCAGTTGGAGGTGCCGCCGTAGATCGCCTGGCTGCGGACGTAGTTGAGCCGCGCGGTGAAGACCGGGGCGGCGGTGAATGTCATCGTCGCCGGGTCGAGGACGTAGACCGCGGCGAGCAACTCGTCGCGCGCCGTCTGCCGCGTCGCCCCGTTGGCCAGCCTCGACTGGGCCGTGTAGACGACGCCGACGTAGACCTTGCCGTCGTGGTACTCGACCGCCATCGGCCGCAGGTCGCCCGGCGCGAACGTGCCCGGCGCGATGACCGCACTGTCGGGGTTGCCGAGCGGGATCGAGACGCGCAAGACCGTCGTCGAGTTGACGGCACCGGTGGTCGGGACGCGGTAGAGTTGCCGGTCGGCCATGTTCATCACGAAAATGAACTGGCCGTCGCTCGACACGTCGAGGCCGCCGAGCGAACTCGTGCCGACCGCGGCCCAGCCGGTGTTGCCGTTGTCGGTGTCGTAGTCCGCGGGGTTGTGGAGGTCAGCCCCTGTCGTGCCCGCGCCGAAGAGGGCGTTCAAGTCGGCGTAGAGCAGCGAGCCGGCCGGCGGCTGGTAGCCGATCGACGGGGCCGCGGGCACGGGGATTTTGTAGATCGCCCCGGTGCCGTCCGGGCCGAAGCCGGCGAAGCGCTTGAAGTACGCCGCGGCGTAGAGGTCGCGGGTGTCCTTGGCGTACCCGAGGCCCAGCGTCGTGCCGACCCGGCTGGCCGGCACCGATACGAGCGGCGTGGCGGGGTCCGGGTTGGTGAACCCAGCCCCGGAAGTGCCGCCGGAGGCGTATGGGAACGCCACGATCGTGTTCCTGTTAGCGTTGGCGGCGCTTTGCTGGTCACCATAGGCGTAAACCGACGTGGCAACGAGCGGGTTGTCCTGGCTGTGATCGACCGGGCGAACGATCCCGAAGTTGACGTTCGTCTGGCTGCCGCTCGGCACGAACTGGACCGACGTGCCCGAGTCGGTCCCACGCGGCCCGGAGGTGAACCCGGTCGGCAGGGTCGTGAACTCGATCCGTAACGGGTCCGTTTGCGCCCCGGAGACGGTCAGGGTGTACGCGCCGAAGGCGTCGGTGCTGGCCGTGCCGCGGGTGACCCCGGCGGCGTCAAAGGCCGTGACGGTCACGGCCGCAATGCCCCGATCCACTGCCGCCGACACCGTTGAGCCGGAGGGGCCAGTCACGACCGCCGTCAGGTCGCGGGTGCCGTTCGAGTTAAAGTCCTGGAAGGCGACGCCGGACACCGTCGGCACGGCCCGGTCTTCGAGGACTTCAATCGTCAGCTTTTGGCCCGCCGTCAGCTTCGACTGGCGGAAGAGTTTCTGCGACCGTTGGTGGAAGACGGAGAGGAGGTTCATCGGGACTCGCAAAATTGTATTGATTTATAAACGATTATACCCGACGGCAATTGCCGTGGTATCTTGGAAGGTTAGGACAAATTGGGGGAGATTGATAGCTAACTTCTGGAAACACCCAAAACCGACACAATAACGGGGCATATTCGTACCCCAAATGGAATAAATTGACTTCGCGGGCATGAATTTACCGTATGTTCAGGCGTCTTTGTCAACGAAAGTGGCCCGCCTCGAAATCGAGGCGGGCCACTTTCAACGTACGATCCAACGACTTCGCCCGACAGCGACGCAAGCGGCCCGGCGAAAGTGATTGGAGCAATCGTCGTGCCAGTCTGGTCCGGAGAGAATGATCGCTGTTCGGACGGAGACTGTCTGGACAATCACTGTTCCGACGCATAAAGTGATGCCATGACTGCGACCGCCACTACCACCACACCCGGGACGCGGCGATTCGACTCGCCCGAGCAGGAAGCGTACCTCGCCCTCTGGCGAACGTACGACCGCCTGCGGGCGTTCGAGGACGACCTGTTCGCCCGGTTCGACGTGACCGCCCAGCAGTACAACCTGTTGCGGCTACTCGCGGCCGACCGGCCGGAGGCAGTGCCGGCGGCCAAGCTCCTCGCCCGCCTCATCTCGAAGGCCCCGGACATCACGCGGATGCTCGACCGGCTGGAGGTGCGCGGGTTGCTCACCCGGTCCCGGTCCGACGAGGACCGGCGGGCGATCCTGGTCGCCATCACCGACGCCGGCCTGGCCCTGCTCGCCGACCTCGCCGGGCCGCTCGCCGACTGCCACGACCGGCAACTCGGCCACCTGCGGCCGACCGAACTGCAATGCCTGATCGCCCTGCTGCACGCCGCCCGTGCCCCGCACGAGCCGGCCGGCAGCCCCTGGAAATGACCCGACTCCCCGAACCCCTTTTCATACCGACCGGAGACGCGTGATGACCACGACCGAGCAACCCGTTTCGCATGTCGATGTCGTCGTCATCGGCGGCGGCCCGGCCGGCAGTACCGCTGCGACCCTGTTGGCCCAGAAGGGGTACAAGGTCGAGCTTTACGAGCGCGAGCACTTCCCGCGCTTCCACATCGGCGAGTCGCTCATCCCGCACAGCTACCACACCATCAAGCGGCTGGGGATGCTCGACAAGATGAAGGCCAGCCACTTCACCAAGAAGCACAGCGTCCAGTTCGTCACCGAGCACGGCAAGCTGAGCGAGCCGTTCTACTTCGCGGACCACCGGCCGGGCGAGGCGTCCCAGACGTGGCAGGTCCGGCGGGCCGAGTTCGACCACATGCTGCTCAAGAACGCCGCCGACCACGGGGTGAAAGTCCACGAGGGCGCGCGGGTCATGGCCGTGATGTACGACGGCGACCGGGCCGTCGGCATCCGCGTCAAGCCGGCCGGACTGCCCGAGCACGAGGTCCGGGCCAAGGTCGTGATCGACGCGAGCGGCCAGTCGTCGATGATCATCGACAAGTTCAACCTGCGGAAGTGGGACGCCGACCTGCGTAAGGCGGCCGTCTGGACGTACTGGAAGGGCGCGTACCGGGACACCGGCAAGGACGAGGGCGCGACCATCGTCCTCCAGACCAAGGACAAGGCCGGCTGGTTCTGGTACATCCCCCTGCACGACGACATCATCAGCGTCGGCGTCGTCGCCGGGCACGACTACCTGTTCTCGGGCCGCGAGTCGAAGGACCTCGAAAAGGTCTACTTCGAGGAAGTCGAGCGGTGCCCCGGCCTGCAACCGCGGCTGAAAAACGCGACCCGCGTCGAGAGCTTCCGGGCACAGAAGGAGTACTCGTACCGCGCGAGCAAGGCGGCCGGCGACGGCTGGTGCCTCGTCGGCGACGCCTTCGGCTTCCTCGACCCGCTGTACTCGTCCGGCGTCCTGCTCGCGCTGACCTCGGGCAGTATGGCCGCCGACGCCATCGGCGACGCCCTGGCCGCGAACGACACGAGCGAGGCGATGCTCCGCCGCTGGGAGCCGGAGTACGTCAAGGGGATGGACCGGATGCGCCGCCTCGTCGTCGAGTTCTACAACGGGCTGAACTTCGGCAAGCTGATCCGCAAGCACCCGCACATGAAGGACACGGTCACCGACGTGCTCATCGGCAACCTGTTCTACGACGGCATCGACGACCTCTGGCCGCTCATCGACGACATGAAGGCCGAGAAGGCGGCCCGGAAAACCGAGGAGTTGGTCGGCGTGTAAGCCCGCGGTGAGTCGTCGCCGCCGGGCACTGTCAGGCTTCAGACGGCCGCGAGCAACTTCAAGATCGCTCCCGACTCGACCGGCTTCACGAAGTGGTGGTCGAAGCCGGCGGCGTGGGTCTTGCGGCGGTCCTCGGCCGACCCCCAGCCGGTCAGGGCGACGAAGACGACGCTCGCGCCCCACGGTTCGGCGCGGGCGCGGCGGGCGGCTTCGTACCCGTTCAGTTTGGGCATCCCCAGGTCGAGCAGCATCACGTCCGGCCGGAACTCCGCCGCGGCGACCATCATGGCCCGGGCGGCTTCGGCCGAGTCGAGTCGGTGCCGGCCGCCGCCAGCGCGGCGTTGGCCGCGACCTGCGCGGCGTTGACCGCCTTGAAACCCGCCAGAGGCTGGTCGGACTCGGCCCGAACCGCGGCCAGTTCCGACTCCAATTCTGCGACCCGGTTCGCCACCGGTTCCGCGAGCGCCGAGGCGGTGCGTTCGACGGTCATCAGGCTCGCCCCCCAGAAACTCTACGCGAACCCAGAGTAGCCGAGTGCCGCCGCGAAACAATCGGCGACCGGCGGGCCAAGAGCGTGAGCGACGGGAGGTCGAGGCACCTCCCGTCGCTCACGCTCTTGGCCCGCCGGGAATCGCTCTTAGCCAGACGGTTCAAACGCCGGTCACCCTCCGTGCGGTCACGCCCGGGCCACGACGAGCACGCCGGCGGCGATGAGGGCACCGCCGAGGGCGAGCTTCCACGTCAGCGGCTCGCCCAGCAGCGCCACGGCCAGGACCATGACGAGGACCACGCTGAGCTTGTCCACCGGGGCGACCAGGGACGCCGGGGCCATCGCCAGGGCGCGGTAGTAGCACAGCCACGACAGGCCGGTGGCGACGCCGGACAGGGTCAGCATGACTAGGCCGTACCGGGAGAGTTTGCCCGGCGACTCCCACTCCCCACGGGCCGTGACGAGGGCCGCACTCACGCCCAGGATCACGACCGTGCGGATCAGCGTGGCCAGATTCGAGTTCACCTCGGTCACGCCGAGCTTGCCGAGAATCGCCGTCAGCGCGGCGAACCCGGCTGACCCGAGCGCGAACAGTTGCCAGCCCTGTTGCGTGACGGGCACGTCGGCCATCGGACTCACTCCGCGGGTTCGGGCTTGGACACTCGCGGGGCGACGACGACGGGGACCGGACGGCCGCCGCGGGGGGCGATCACGACCTCGGCCGTCGGACTGCCGGGGAAGTGCTTCGCGGCGAAGTAGGTCGCGTCGGCCGAGAAGCCGGCGACGGCGACCACACTGTACCGGGCGTCGAGCGGGTTCACCCCCGCCGCGACGACGGCCGTCCGCGGGTGGGCGTACACGGTGCCGTTGACCGTGGCCGACGCCGGGCCGAACGTCACCGGCAGGGCCGCGGCGAAGCGGGCCGTCACGGCGTTCGCCGCCGGCCGGCCGACGAGCAGGACGTGCCGGCCGGCGAGCGCCTCGTCGGTGGCGTCGGCGTCCGCGAGCACGGGGACGAGGACGTTGTTGCGGGCCAGGCGGATCGCGGTTTGGAGTGCCTCGGCCGCCGCCTTGTTGGCGACCACGTCGCACTTCGTGCCGTAGACGATGACCGCCGCCTCGGGGTCGCGGGACCAGCCGGTGACGCTGACCGGCCGGCCGGCGAAGGGGACCGTGAACCCGGCGAGGAACGCGGCCGCGTTCTTGCCGGTCGCCTTGCCGACGGCCTCGGCGAACCCGTCCACCGTCACCGCCTTTCCGGCGTTCGCACGGCCGAACTCGTCCATCGCCTTGGCGAACGGCTCCGCCCCGACGTACCCGCGCAAGCCGTCGAGGGCCAGCACCCCGTACCCGGCCTGCTCGGAGTGCCGGCGTGCCCCGTCGAGTTCCACGGTCAACGGGCTGGCACTCGCCGACCCGGACTTCCGCCAGGCCGGTTCGAGGGCCTTCGCCGCGAGGTAACCCGCCCGGTGCTTGAACAGCGCGAGGGCCACGGCGGCGCGATCTTCCTTGCTCAACCCGTCGGCGGACTTGGCCCGCAGGGCGGTTTCGAGGGCGACCACCGGCTCGTAAGCGGCGAACGCGGCGACCAGCCCGGCGTCGGCGTCGGTCGCCGGCAGGAGCGAGCCGTGCCAGGCCGGGGCGGTGTGCGCCGCGTGCGTCGGTTCCAGCGGCTTGTCGGTGTACGTTGCGACCGATTCGCCCGCGGCCGGAGCCGCCGGCGTCAACAGTGTCCAGTCGTTGGGGACGAGCGACCGCACGTCGTCGTACTTGGCCTCCTCGCGGTCGGTCAGTTCCCAGACGCGGCCGTAGGGCGGGCCGAACAGTGCGTGCGACGTGAGCTTCTTGGCCAAGTCGGAGTTGGTGACCTTGGCGTCGAGGGAGTGCGGCGCGGCCAGCGGGGCGAGGGCGAACGCCAGCTTGCCGAAGTTCACATCGACCTTACCGCGGTGCTTGTCGTACAGCTTCAGCCAGGCCCGATCGCGGTCGCCCGGCACCCACGCCAGGTCGTGCGGCCGGCCCTGCAAGCCGGGCAAGGTGTCGGCCCGGACGCCGGCGTCCTTGGTGTTGTTGCAGCCCCAGTAGAAGCCCTCCGTGCCCGGTGTAACCCACTCGTTCTTGGAGCTGCGCCGCAGCCGGTGCGTCGTCGTGCCGAGTTCGAGGGTGGCGATCTCGTCGGTGTTCGCGTCCGCGATCAGCCAGTCGTTCGTGTACAAGCCGTTGTTCCCCGTCGTCAATTCCTTGACGACCTCGTCGATGGTGCCGCCGTACTGCACGGCCCGCCGGCACCGCGCCGCCAGGGGCAGGCCGTCGGGGTCGAAGCGGGTCTGGCCGATGGTCGTCTCGGTTAGCACGATCCCGGCGGAGTTCAGGTAGTAGTCCTGGGCCGACCAGATCGCGCCGGGGAAGCCCTGCATGACGACGCGGTGGCCCTTGGCCGGCTTCACGTCGATCCAAACGTTCGTGCCCAGCGCGTTGGCCAGCCCGGACATGGTGATGTGACCGATGACCATTTTGCCGTCGGCAGTGGCCGGGCCGGTGGCGGCGAACGCCGAGCAGTGGTCCTTGGCCGGACCGGGCTTCGGTTTGACGGCCGGCCGGGGGAAGCGGGTGCCTTCGAGGCCGGTCGGCAGGGCGTCGAGGGCGTGTTCGAGCGTTTCGTACTCCATCTGCACGTTGGCGGTGACGATGTCGAGCAGGTCCACCGGGCGGCCGTCGAACTTCGCCCCGCCGTCGGCCGCCCCGTCGGCGATGCCCTTCATCTCGTCGAGTTGCTCGCGGTCGAACTTGCGCAGGAACGCGGCGCTCACCAGGGTGCGGGTGATCTTCCAGGCGCTCGCCGGGTCGGCCTTGCTCTGCTGCGCGGCGAGGTTCTTGACGTAGTCGCCGATCTCGGGCGCGAGGAGCGTGCCGTGCTGGTAGCCGCGCTCGTAGGGCTGGCCCTCGACGTGGACGACGACCCAGCCGTCCTGCGGGTAGCGGTAGCCCGGCCCGTGCCGGCGCACCGTCGCGGGGTCGGGCTTGAACGGCTCGCCGGCGTCGGCGAGCGGGGCGACGAGCAAGACGAACGCAACGGCGACGAGACTACGCATACCGGCTCCAGGGTGACGAGCGGGAGAGTGGGAATAGTGTCGCACGCCGGGGCCGCGTTGTCTACCGTTGGCCGAAGCGGACCGGGAACACCACGGCCCAGCGGCCGCCCGTGCGGCGCAGGGTCAGGGTCTCCTTGAAGTGGTGCCGGCCGGCGGCGGTGCCGGAAAAGTCGAGGCGGGCGGTCGCGTCGTCGCCGCGCTCCTCGCACGTGCGGACGTGGGCGGCGGTCGGGTCGAAGCCGAGTTTCTGCCGGTACGCGTCCCCGCGGCGGGCGAACTCGGCCGGCGGCCACACCTTGCGGGCCTCCGGGGCGAGGAGCGCGTAACCCGCCGGCCAGTCGTGGCGGACCACCGCGTCGGCGTAGGCCCGCACGGCGTCGCGCGCCCCGGTGTCGGTCGGCCCCGGCTCGGGCGGACCACCGCACCCGGCCACGGCGGCGAGGAACAGCGGCAGAACCGTGCCAAGTAATCGCGTGGTCACGGGTAGGTCCCGTCCGCCGTCAAGACGACCTTGTCGGGGTACAAGTCGGTCACGGCCGCTTCCCACTTCAAACTGGAGACGTGGCCGTCGAGGTAGAGATAATTTGCGACGGCGGCGTGCCGGTCGGCGGCGAACCACGGCCTGAGAATGCCGGTGCCGAGCCAGATGTCGTGGTCGTCCTGCCGGGGGTCGCCGTCGTTGGCCAGGGTGAACACGGCGGCGTTCCGCTCCGAGAAGCCGATGAACTGGCTCGTGCCGACCTCGTTGACGAACCGCATCAGCGTCCACTTGCCGTACCGCCGCGTCTTGTGGCTGAGCAGCGAGTTCATCAGGTAGCTCGCGCGGTGCTCGACCCCGTCGATCAGGCCCGTGTCCGGGTCCACGAACGGCTTCCGCTCGGACGGATCGGACGGGCAGCGGTAGATCGCCTCACTCGGCAAAATGACGCCGCGTTTCGAGAGGGTTTCGTCCGCCTCCTGGGTGCCGCCGATGTACGGCATCAGCTTGTCCTCCCAGTAGATTTCGGCGAACGAGTTGGTGCTCCCGGTGTTCGCGGCCACGTCCGCGTCGAAGGGGTGGTGCAGGAAGAACTGGCCGTTCGTGTCGCCGTAGTACCCGTGGACGGCGAGGCCGATCTGCCGCAAGTTGTTCTGGCACTTGGCCCGCGCCGCCGCCTCCCGGACCTTTTGCACGGCCGGCAACAGCAGGCCAATCAGGACGGCGATGATGGCGATGACGACGAGCAGTTCGATCAGCGTGAAGCCGGCGCGGCGGCGAGTCATGGCGGAACCCTTAGTGTGATGAACACGCCAATAGTATTACGCCCTCGGCGACCCGCGGCGACCGAATTTCCCCCGTCACCCCGACTCGTCGCGGACGCGGTCGGCGGCAGACGAGGGGGCGTACCCGTCGAGGCGGTTGCCGTCCGGGCGGACCGCCAGGAACACCGCGTCCCGGCCCCGAGTGGCCAGCAAGTCGCCACCGGACTTGCGGTAGGCGAAGACGAAGCGGCGGGTGCGCTCGGGGAGCGTCGCCAGGAGCAAGCCGAGTTCCTTGTCGGTCAGGTGCGCGACCGCCCCCGCGTCGGCGGCCACTTCGGCGACGAACGCCGCGAGGTTGCGCCGGAGGATCGAGACGATGGCGTCGAAGTCGTGCCAGAACTCTTCGGGCAGTTGCCGGCGGACCGCGTCGAGGTCGTCCCCCGCCTGCAGCGCCTCCCACATCGACAGCGGACTCAGTCCGGTGACGAGCCGGTGGACGCGGCAGTACTCGTCGCCCTTGACCTTCAACCGCAGGCCGTCGGCGAAGCGGACGACGAAGCCCTCCTCCGAAGTCGGCAGCGTCTTCGCCAGCACCAACAGTTCCGAGACGGCCGCAAACGCCCGCCGCCGGGCGACCGGCCAGCCGAGTCGCGCCCCGACCTCTTGCAGCGAAGCGTAGTCGAGTTCGGACCCGTCCGGGCGGTAGCCGCCGAGCAGGAACAACCCGGTCACGGGGTAGTGGACGACGATGCGGTTGGCCGGGTAGATCGCCTCGGCCAGGTAGGTCGTTCCCGCGTCGAGGGCCGTCAGGTCGTACCCGGCGACCCACCGCGCGGCCCACCCGGCCTGGTCCGAGACGAGGCTGCCCTTGGTCGCGCACCGCCACGCGCCGGCGTGGTGGAACAGGATGATGAGGCTGCCGTCGAGTTTCTCGAACGCCTCGAACGGCAAGTCCGGGACGGTCCCGGCCTCGCCGACGTTGAAGAACTTGGGGAACGGCGTCGCCACGACCCGCCGCGCGTCGGCGTCGAGGATCAGTCCGCGCGCCAGGAGTGTGACCGCGTCCCACGAGCGTTCGTAAACGGTGGCCTCGGTGTAGCAGTACAGCCGCAAGCCGTCGGCTCCGGCACTCTCGCGGACGCGCTTGCCGGCGACGGCGTCTTGGAGGCCAGCCCACAGTTCGTCGAACGGCATCGCCCGCGCCGGGTGCGTCATGGTCACTCCACTCGCCGAGTCGGGGGACGGCCTGGCGTCAACGACAACCCCCGGCGGGGGCGGGTTCACGGGTAGGAGCGGCTGCTTTCCCACTGCCCACGATCTTGGGGGGGGTCGGTCTCGGGACCGGTCACGCCAGGATGTCGCGGACGACGGTGCCGCTCACGTCGTCGCGTCGCCGGCGGTGCCGTGGGGCGGTCCGGCGAAAGTCGGGGCACCGCGTGAGCGGGTGGCGACGGGTTACGGCGGCGACGGGCCGGCGAAGAACTCGGCCGGGGTCACGCCGTCGATCGTTTCCAGGGTCGTAAGTGACCGCAGGAGTTCGCCGTCGCGGTCCTTCCGGAAGTTGCAATGGGCGTACCGCAGCGGTAGGCCGCGGAGCGGGGCGAAGTCGGTGACCGGCGACCCGACGCACGTGAACACCACCAGCCGCGAGTCGGACAGTGGGCTGAGGTCGGTCACGCCGGTGTCGTTACAGTGCAACCGGTCCAGCCACGACCCCTTGAGCGGCGTCAGGTCGGTCACCTTCGTGTTGCTGACGTTCAGGGACCGCAGCGGCATCCCGGCGAGGGGCGACAGGTCACTCACCGGCGCGTACGCGCACAGCAGCTCCTCCAGCGGCACCCCCTTGAGCGGCGTCAGGTCGGTAGCGGGGACGTTCATGCAGTCGAGGTACTTGAGCTTCATCCCGGTGAGCGGCCCGAGGTCGCGGACCTGGGACGACTGGATCGTCAGGGCGTGCAGGGGCATGCCGGCCAGCGGGCGGAGGTCGGCCACCGTCGTGTGGCGGACGTCGAGGCCGGTCAGCGGCATCCCCTGGAGCGGCGTCAGGTCGGTCACGGCCGCGAAATGCAGGCTCAGGCTGGTCAGCGGCAGGCCGGCGAGCGGGGAGAGGTCGGCCAGTTCGGACTTCCCTGGGGCCGTCGCGTTGCAGTACAGCTCGCGCAGGCCCCGCAGCGCGGCGACGGGGCCGAGGTCGTCAACGCCGTCGGCGCACAGGGTCAGGCCGACGACCGCGCCGCCCTCGACGACGGGCTTGAGCTTGCCGTCGAACGCCGGGTTCAGCTCCTTGAGCTTCGCGGCGACGGCCCGCACTTGCTGGGCGGGGGTCATCGCCGCGACCCGCCGGCCCCACGCCGCGGCCGCGGCGTGGGGCCGGCGGGTCGCGGCGATGACCCCCGCCCAGCAAGTGCGGGCCGTCGCCGCGAAGCTCAAGGAGCTGAACCCGGCGTTCGACGGCAAGCTCAAGCCCGTCGTCGAGGGCGGCGCGGTCGTCGGCCTGACCCTGTGCGCCGACGGCGTTGACGACCTCGGCCCCGTCGCCGCGCTGCGGGGCCTGCGCGAGCTGTACTGCAACGCGACGGCCCCAGGGAAGTCCGAACTGGCCGACCTCTCCCCGCTCGCCGGCCTGCCGCTGACCAGCCTGAGCCTGCATTTCGCGGCCGTGACCGACCTGACGCCGCTCCAGGGGATGCCGCTGACCGGCCTCGACGTCCGCCACACGACGGTGGCCGACCTCCGCCCGCTGGCCGGCATGCCCCTGCACGCCCTGACGATCCAGTCGTCCCAGGTCCGCGACCTCGGGCCGCTCACCGGGATGAAGCTCAAGTACCTCGACTGCATGAACGTCCCCGCTACCGACCTGACGCCGCTCAAGGGGGTGCCGCTGGAGGAGCTGCTGTGCGCGTACGCGCCGGTGAGTGACCTGTCGCCCCTCGCCGGGATGCCGCTGCGGTCCCTGAACGTCAGCAACACGAAGGTGACCGACCTGACGCCGCTCAAGGGGTCGTGGCTGGACCGGTTGCACTGTAACGACACCGGCGTGACCGACCTCAGCCCACTGTCCGACTCGCGGCTGGTGGTGTTCACGTGCGTCGGGTCGCCGGTCACCGACTTCGCCCCGCTCCGCGGCCTACCGCTGCGGTACGCCCATTGCAACTTCCGGAAGGACCGCGACGGCGAACTCCTGCGGTCACTTACGACCCTGGAAACGATCGACGGCGTGACCCCGGCCGAGTTCTTCGCCGGCCCGTCGCCGCCGTAACCCGTCGCCACCCGCTCACGCGGTGCCCCGACTTTCGCCGGACCGCCCCACGGCACCGCCGGCGACGCGACGACGTGAGCGGCACCGTCGTCCGCGACATCCTGGCGTGACCGGTCCCGAGACCGACCCCCCCCAAGATCGTGGGCAGTGGGAAAGCAGCCGCTCCTACCCGTGAACCCGCCCCCGCCGGGGGTTGTCGTTGACGCCAGGCCGTCCCCCGACTCGGCGAGTGGAGTGACCATGACGCACCCGGCGCGGGCGATGCCGTTCGACGAACTGTGGGCTGGCCTCCAAGACGCCGTCGCCGGCAAGCGCGTCCGCGAGAGTGCCGGAGCCGACGGCTTGCGGCTGTACTGCTACACCGAGGCCACCGTTTACGAACGCTCGTGGGACGCGGTCACACTCCTGGCGCGCGGACTGATCCTCGACGCCGACGCGCGGCGGGTCGTGGCGACGCCGTTCCCCAAGTTCTTCAACGTCGGCGAGGCCGGGACCGTCCCGGACTTGCCGTTCGAGGCGTTCGAGAAACTCGACGGCAGCCTCATCATCCTGTTCCACCACGCCGGCGCGTGGCGGTGCGCGACCAAGGGCAGCCTCGTCTCGGACCAGGCCGGGTGGGCCGCGCGGTGGGTCGCCGGGTACGACCTGACGGCCCTCGACGCGGGAACGACCTACCTGGCCGAGGCGATCTACCCGGCCAACCGCATCGTCGTCCACTACCCCGTGACCGGGTTGTTCCTGCTCGGCGGCTACCGCCCGGACGGGTCCGAACTCGACTACGCTTCGCTGCAAGAGGTCGGGGCGCGACTCGGCTGGCCGGTCGCCCGGCGGCGGGCGTTTGCGGCCGTCTCGGAACTGTTGGTGCTGGCGAAGACGCTGCCGACTTCGGAGGAGGGCTTCGTCGTCCGCTTCGCCGACGGCCTGCGGTTGAAGGTCAAGGGCGACGAGTACTGCCGCGTCCACCGGCTCGTCACCGGACTGAGTCCGCTGTCGATGTGGGAGGCGCTGCAGGCGGGGGACGACCTCGACGCGGTCCGCCGGCAACTGCCCGAAGAGTTCTGGCACGACTTCGACGCCATCGTCTCGATCCTCCGGCGCAACCTCGCGGCGTTCGTCGCCGAAGTGGCCGCCGACGCGGGGGCGGTCGCGCACCTGACCGACAAGGAACTCGGCTTGCTCCTGGCGACGCTCCCCGAGCGCACCCGCCGCTTCGTCTTCGCCTACCGCAAGTCCGGTGGCGACTTGCTGGCCACTCGGGGCCGGGACGCGGTGTTCCTGGCGGTCCGCCCGGACGGCAACCGCCTCGACGGGTACGCCCCCTCGTCTGCCGCCGACCGCGTCCGCGACGAGTCGGGGTGACGGGGGAAATTCGGTCGCCGCGGGTCGCCGAGGGCGTAATACTATTGGCGTGTTCATCACACTAAGGGTTCCGCCATGACTCGCCGCCGCGCCGGCTTCACGCTGATCGAACTGCTCGTCGTCATCGCCATCATCGCCGTCCTGATTGGCCTGCTGTTGCCGGCCGTGCAAAAGGTCCGGGAGGCGGCGGCGCGGGCCAAGTGCCAGAACAACTTGCGGCAGATCGGCCTCGCCGTCCACGGGTACTACGGCGACACGAACGGCCAGTTCTTCCTGCACCACCCCTTCGACGCGGACGTGGCCGCGAACACCGGGAGCACCAACTCGTTCGCCGAAATCTACTGGGAGGACAAGCTGATGCCGTACATCGGCGGCACCCAGGAGGCGGACGAAACCCTCTCGAAACGCGGCGTCATTTTGCCGAGTGAGGCGATCTACCGCTGCCCGTCCGATCCGTCCGAGCGGAAGCCGTTCGTGGACCCGGACACGGGCCTGATCGACGGGGTCGAGCACCGCGCGAGCTACCTGATGAACTCGCTGCTCAGCCACAAGACGCGGCGGTACGGCAAGTGGACGCTGATGCGGTTCGTCAACGAGGTCGGCACGAGCCAGTTCATCGGCTTCTCGGAGCGGAACGCCGCCGTGTTCACCCTGGCCAACGACGGCGACCCCCGGCAGGACGACCACGACATCTGGCTCGGCACCGGCATTCTCAGGCCGTGGTTCGCCGCCGACCGGCACGCCGCCGTCGCAAATTATCTCTACCTCGACGGCCACGTCTCCAGTTTGAAGTGGGAAGCGGCCGTGACCGACTTGTACCCCGACAAGGTCGTCTTGACGGCGGACGGGACCTACCCGTGACCACGCGATTACTTGGCACGGTTCTGCCGCTGTTCCTCGCCGCCGTGGCCGGGTGCGGTGGTCCGCCCGAGCCGGGGCCGACCGACACCGGGGCGCGCGACGCCGTGCGGGCCTACGCCGACGCGGTGGTCCGCCACGACTGGCCGGCGGGTTACGCGCTCCTCGCCCCGGAGGCCCGCAAGGTGTGGCCGCCGGCCGAGTTCGCCCGCCGCGGGGACGCGTACCGGCAGAAACTCGGCTTCGACCCGACCGCCGCCCACGTCCGCACGTGCGAGGAGCGCGGCGACGACGCGACCGCCCGCCTCGACTTTTCCGGCACCGCCGCCGGCCGGCACCACTTCAAGGAGACCCTGACCCTGCGCCGCACGGGCGGCCGCTGGGCCGTGGTGTTCCCGGTCCGCTTCGGCCAACGGTAGACAACGCGGCCCCGGCGTGCGACACTATTCCCACTCTCCCGCTCGTCACCCTGGAGCCGGTATGCGTAGTCTCGTCGCCGTTGCGTTCGTCTTGCTCGTCGCCCCGCTCGCCGACGCCGGCGAGCCGTTCAAGCCCGACCCCGCGACGGTGCGCCGGCACGGGCCGGGCTACCGCTACCCGCAGGACGGCTGGGTCGTCGTCCACGTCGAGGGCCAGCCCTACGAGCGCGGCTACCAGCACGGCACGCTCCTCGCGCCCGAGATCGGCGACTACGTCAAGAACCTCGCCGCGCAGCAGAGCAAGGCCGACCCGGCGAGCGCCTGGAAGATCACCCGCACCCTGGTGAGCGCCGCGTTCCTGCGCAAGTTCGACCGCGAGCAACTCGACGAGATGAAGGGCATCGCCGACGGGGCGGCCGACGGCGGGGCGAAGTTCGACGGCCGCCCGGTGGACCTGCTCGACATCGTCACCGCCAACGTGCAGATGGAGTACGAAACGCTCGAACACGCCCTCGACGCCCTGCCGACCGGCCTCGAAGGCACCCGCTTCCCCCGGCCGGCCGTCAAACCGAAGCCCGGTCCGGCCAAGGACCACTGCTCGGCGTTCGCCGCCACCGGCCCGGCCACTGCCGACGGCAAAATGGTCATCGGTCACATCACCATGTCCGGGCTGGCCAACGCGCTGGGCACGAACGTTTGGATCGACGTGAAGCCGGCCAAGGGCCACCGCGTCGTCATGCAGGGCTTCCCCGGCGCGATCTGGTCGGCCCAGGACTACTACCTGAACTCCGCCGGGATCGTGCTAACCGAGACGACCATCGGCCAGACCCGCTTCGACCCCGACGGCCTGCCCCTGGCGGCGCGGTGCCGGCGGGCCGTGCAGTACGGCGGCACCATCGACGAGGTCGTCAAGGAATTGACGACGGGGAACAACGGCTTGTACACGAACGACTGGCTGATCGCGGACGCGAACACCGACGAGATCGCCACCCTCGAACTCGGCACGACGACGCACCGGCTGCGGCGCAGCTCCAAGAACGAGTGGGTTACACCGGGCACGGAGGGCTTCTACTGGGGCTGCAACAACACCAAGGACGCCGGCGTCCGGGCCGACACCTTGCCCGGCTTGCAGGGCCGGCCGCACGACCTGGCGTGGGTGCCGGGCGACCGCGATCGGGCCTGGCTGAAGCTGTACGACAAGCACCGCGGTAAGGTCGATGTGAACTTCGGCAAGCTGGCGTTCGCCCTCGCCCCGCTGGCCGCGCCGCACTCCCTCGACGCCAAGGTCACCAACTCCGACTTGGCCAAGAAGCTCACGTCGCACGCACTGTTCGGCCCGCCCTACGGCCGCGTCTGGGAACTGACCGACCGCGAGGAGGCCAAGTACGACGACGTGCGGTCGCTCGTCCCCAACGACTGGACACTGTTGACGCCGGCGGCTCCGGCCGCGGGCGAATCGGTCGCAACGTACACCGACAAGCCGCTGGAACCGACGCACGCGGCGCACACCGCCCCGGCCTGGCACGGCTCGCTCCTGCCGGCGACCGACGCCGACGCCGGGCTGGTCGCCGCGTTCGCCGCTTACGAGCCGGTGGTCGCCCTCGAAACCGCCCTGCGGGCCAAGTCCGCCGACGGGTTGAGCAAGGAAGATCGCGCCGCCGTGGCCCTCGCGCTGTTCAAGCACCGGGCGGGTTACCTCGCGGCGAAGGCCCTCGAACCGGCCTGGCGGAAGTCCGGGTCGGCGAGTGCCAGCCCGTTGACCGTGGAACTCGACGGGGCACGCCGGCACTCCGAGCAGGCCGGGTACGGGGTGCTGGCCCTCGACGGCTTGCGCGGGTACGTCGGGGCGGAGCCGTTCGCCAAGGCGATGGACGAGTTCGGCCGTGCGAACGCCGGAAAGGCGGTGACGGTGGACGGGTTCGCCGAGGCCGTCGGCAAGGCGACCGGCAAGAACGCGGCCGCGTTCCTCGCCGGGTTCACGGTCCCCTTCGCCGGCCGGCCGGTCAGCGTCACCGGCTGGTCCCGCGACCCCGAGGCGGCGGTCATCGTCTACGGCACGAAGTGCGACGTGGTCGCCAACAAGGCGGCGGCCGAGGCACTCCAAACCGCGATCCGCCTGGCCCGCAACAACGTCCTCGTCCCCGTGCTCGCGGACGCCGACGCCACCGACGAGGCGCTCGCCGGCCGGCACGTCCTGCTCGTCGGCCGGCCGGCGGCGAACGCCGTGACGGCCCGCTTCGCCGCGGCCCTGCCGGTGACGTTCGGCCCGGCGTCGGCCACGGTCAACGGCACCGTGTACGCCCACCCGCGGACGGCCGTCGTCGCGGCGGGGGTGAACCCGCTCGACGCCCGGTACAGTGTGGTCGCCGTCGCCGGCTTCTCGGCCGACGCGACCTACTTCGCCGCGAAGCACTTCCCCGGCAGTCCGACGGCCGAGGTCGTGATCGCCCCCCGCGGCGGCCGTCCGGTCCCCGTCGTCGTCGCCCCGCGAGTGTCCAAGCCCGAACCCGCGGAGTGAGTCCGATGGCCGACGTGCCCGTCACGCAACAGGGCTGGCAACTGTTCGCGCTCGGGTCAGCCGGGTTCGCCGCGCTGACGGCGATTCTCGGCAAGCTCGGCGTGACCGAGGTGAACTCGAATCTGGCCACGCTGATCCGCACGGTCGTGATCCTGGGCGTGAGTGCGGCCCTCGTCACGGCCCGTGGGGAGTGGGAGTCGCCGGGCAAACTCTCCCGGTACGGCCTAGTCATGCTGACCCTGTCCGGCGTCGCCACCGGCCTGTCGTGGCTGTGCTACTACCGCGCCCTGGCGATGGCCCCGGCGTCCCTGGTCGCCCCGGTGGACAAGCTCAGCGTGGTCCTCGTCATGGTCCTGGCCGTGGCGCTGCTGGGCGAGCCGCTGACGTGGAAGCTCGCCCTCGGCGGTGCCCTCATCGCCGCCGGCGTGCTCGTCGTGGCCCGGGCGTGACCGCACGGAGGGTGACCGGCGTTTGAACCGTCTGGCTAAGAGCGATTCCCGGCGGGCCAAGAGCGTGAGCGACGGGAGGTGCCTCGACCTCCCGTCGCTCACGCTCTTGGCCCGCCGGTCGCCGATTGTTTCGCGGCGGCACTCGGCTACTCTGGGTTCGCGTAGAGTTTCTGGGGGGCGAGCCTGATGACCGTCGAACGCACCGCCTCGGCGCTCGCGGAACCGGTGGCGAACCGGGTCGCAGAATTGGAGTCGGAACTGGCCGCGGTTCGGGCCGAGTCCGACCAGCCTCTGGCGGGTTTCAAGGCGGTCAACGCCGCGCAGGTCGCGGCCAACGCCGCGCTGGCGGCGGCCGGCACCGACTCGACTCGGCCGAAGCCGCCCGGGCCATGATGGTCGCCGCGGCGGAGTTCCGGCCGGACGTGATGCTGCTCGACCTGGGGATGCCCAAACTGAACGGGTACGAAGCCGCCCGCCGCGCCCGCGCCGAACCGTGGGGCGCGAGCGTCGTCTTCGTCGCCCTGACCGGCTGGGGGTCGGCCGAGGACCGCCGCAAGACCCACGCCGCCGGCTTCGACCACCACTTCGTGAAGCCGGTCGAGTCGGGAGCGATCTTGAAGTTGCTCGCGGCCGTCTGAAGCCTGACAGTGCCCGGCGGCGACGACTCACCGCGGGCTTACACGCCGACCAACTCCTCGGTTTTCCGGGCCGCCTTCTCGGCCTTCATGTCGTCGATGAGCGGCCAGAGGTCGTCGATGCCGTCGTAGAACAGGTTGCCGATGAGCACGTCGGTGACCGTGTCCTTCATGTGCGGGTGCTTGCGGATCAGCTTGCCGAAGTTCAGCCCGTTGTAGAACTCGACGACGAGGCGGCGCATCCGGTCCATCCCCTTGACGTACTCCGGCTCCCAGCGGCGGAGCATCGCCTCGCTCGTGTCGTTCGCGGCCAGGGCGTCGCCGATGGCGTCGGCGGCCATACTGCCCGAGGTCAGCGCGAGCAGGACGCCGGACGAGTACAGCGGGTCGAGGAAGCCGAAGGCGTCGCCGACGAGGCACCAGCCGTCGCCGGCCGCCTTGCTCGCGCGGTACGAGTACTCCTTCTGTGCCCGGAAGCTCTCGACGCGGGTCGCGTTTTTCAGCCGCGGTTGCAGGCCGGGGCACCGCTCGACTTCCTCGAAGTAGACCTTTTCGAGGTCCTTCGACTCGCGGCCCGAGAACAGGTAGTCGTGCCCGGCGACGACGCCGACGCTGATGATGTCGTCGTGCAGGGGGATGTACCAGAACCAGCCGGCCTTGTCCTTGGTCTGGAGGACGATGGTCGCGCCCTCGTCCTTGCCGGTGTCCCGGTACGCGCCCTTCCAGTACGTCCAGACGGCCGCCTTACGCAGGTCGGCGTCCCACTTCCGCAGGTTGAACTTGTCGATGATCATCGACGACTGGCCGCTCGCGTCGATCACGACCTTGGCCCGGACCTCGTGCTCGGGCAGTCCGGCCGGCTTGACGCGGATGCCGACGGCCCGGTCGCCGTCGTACATCACGGCCATGACCCGCGCGCCCTCGTGGACTTTCACCCCGTGGTCGGCGGCGTTCTTGAGCAGCATGTGGTCGAACTCGGCCCGCCGGACCTGCCACGTCTGGGACGCCTCGCCCGGCCGGTGGTCCGCGAAGTAGAACGGCTCGCTCAGCTTGCCGTGCTCGGTGACGAACTGGACGCTGTGCTTCTTGGTGAAGTGGCTGGCCTTCATCTTGTCGAGCATCCCCAGCCGCTTGATGGTGTGGTAGCTGTGCGGGATGAGCGACTCGCCGATGTGGAAGCGCGGGAAGTGCTCGCGCTCGTAAAGCTCGACCTTGTACCCCTTCTGGGCCAACAGGGTCGCAGCGGTACTGCCGGCCGGGCCGCCGCCGATGACGACGACATCGACATGCGAAACGGGTTGCTCGGTCGTGGTCATCACGCGTCTCCGGTCGGTATGAAAAGGGGTTCGGGGAGTCGGGTCATTTCCAGGGGCTGCCGGCCGGCTCGTGCGGGGCACGGGCGGCGTGCAGCAGGGCGATCAGGCATTGCAGTTCGGTCGGCCGCAGGTGGCCGAGTTGCCGGTCGTGGCAGTCGGCGAGCGGCCCGGCGAGGTCGGCGAGCAGGGCCAGGCCGGCGTCGGTGATGGCGACCAGGATCGCCCGCCGGTCCTCGTCGGACCGGGACCGGGTGAGCAACCCGCGCACCTCCAGCCGGTCGAGCATCCGCGTGATGTCCGGGGCCTTCGAGATGAGGCGGGCGAGGAGCTTGGCCGCCGGCACTGCCTCCGGCCGGTCGGCCGCGAGTAGCCGCAACAGGTTGTACTGCTGGGCGGTCACGTCGAACCGGGCGAACAGGTCGTCCTCGAACGCCCGCAGGCGGTCGTACGTTCGCCAGAGGGCGAGGTACGCTTCCTGCTCGGGCGAGTCGAATCGCCGCGTCCCGGGTGTGGTGGTAGTGGCGGTCGCAGTCATGGCATCACTTTATGCGTCGGAACAGTGATTGTCCAGACAGTCTCCGTCCGAACAGCGATCATTCTCTCCGGACCAGACTGGCACGACGATTGCTCCAATCACTTTCGCCGGGCCGCTTGCGTCGCTGTCGGGCGAAGTCGTTGGATCGTACGTTGAAAGTGGCCCGCCTCGATTTCGAGGCGGGCCACTTTCGTTGACAAAGACGCCTGAACATACGGTAAATTCATGCCCGCGAAGTCAATTTATTCCATTTGGGGTACGAATATGCCCCGTTATTGTGTCGGTTTTGGGTGTTTCCAGAAGTTAGCTATCAATCTCCCCCAATTTGTCCTAACCTTCCAAGATACCACGGCAATTGCCGTCGGGTATAATCGTTTATAAATCAATACAATTTTGCGAGTCCCGATGAACCTCCTCTCCGTCTTCCACCAACGGTCGCAGAAACTCTTCCGCCAGTCGAAGCTGACGGCGGGCCAAAAGCTGACGATTGAAGTCCTCGAAGACCGGGCCGTGCCGACGGTGTCCGGCGTCGCCTTCCAGGACTTTAACTCGAACGGCACCCGCGACCTGACGGCGGTCGTGACTGGCCCCTCCGGCTCAACGGTGTCGGCGGCAGTGGATCGGGGCATTGCGGCCGTGACCGTCACGGCCTTTGACGCCGCCGGGGTCACCCGCGGCACGGCCAGCACCGACGCCTTCGGCGCGTACACCCTGACCGTCTCCGGGGCGCAAACGGACCCGTTACGGATCGAGTTCACGACCCTGCCGACCGGGTTCACCTCCGGGCCGCGTGGGACCGACTCGGGCACGTCGGTCCAGTTCGTGCCGAGCGGCAGCCAGACGAACGTCAACTTCGGGATCGTTCGCCCGGTCGATCACAGCCAGGACAACCCGCTCGTTGCCACGTCGGTTTACGCCTATGGTGACCAGCAAAGCGCCGCCAACGCTAACAGGAACACGATCGTGGCGTTCCCATACGCCTCCGGCGGCACTTCCGGGGCTGGGTTCACCAACCCGGACCCCGCCACGCCGCTCGTATCGGTGCCGGCCAGCCGGGTCGGCACGACGCTGGGCCTCGGGTACGCCAAGGACACCCGCGACCTCTACGCCGCGGCGTACTTCAAGCGCTTCGCCGGCTTCGGCCCGGACGGCACCGGGGCGATCTACAAAATCCCCGTGCCCGCGGCCCCGTCGATCGGCTACCAGCCGCCGGCCGGCTCGCTGCTCTACGCCGACTTGAACGCCCTCTTCGGCGCGGGCACGACAGGGGCTGACCTCCACAACCCCGCGGACTACGACACCGACAACGGCAACACCGGCTGGGCCGCGGTCGGCACGAGTTCGCTCGGCGGCCTCGACGTGTCGAGCGACGGCCAGTTCATTTTCGTGATGAACATGGCCGACCGGCAACTCTACCGCGTCCCGACCACCGGTGCCGTCAACTCGACGACGGTCTTGCGCGTCTCGATCCCGCTCGGCAACCCCGACAGTGCGGTCATCGCGCCGGGCACGTTCGCGCCGGGCGACCTGCGGCCGATGGCGGTCGAGTACCACGACGGCAAGGTCTACGTCGGCGTCGTCTACACGGCCCAGTCGAGGCTGGCCAACGGGGCGACGCGGCAGACGGCGCGCGACGAGTTGCTCGCCGCGGTCTACGTCCTCGACCCGGCGACGATGACATTCACCGCCGCCCCGGTCTTCACCGCGCGGCTCAACTACGTCCGCAGCCAGGCGATCTACGGCGGCACCTCCAACTGGGAGCCGTGGAGCCCGACCTACTTCTCGACCGCCGGCCTTGGCGGCACCGGGATTGCCCCCCAACCAATGTTGAGTGGCATCACGTTCGACGCCCAGGGCAACTTGACCCTCGGCATCCGCGACCGCGGGGCCGACCAGAACGGCTTCTTCACCCTCAGTGACCCGCTCCAGCCGGGCCAGCGCATTGAAGGCTTCACCGGCGGCGACACCCTGCGGGCCACGATCACCACCGTCGATGACCTCGCCTCCGGGTGGACGCTGGAAAGCAACGCCCGAGTCCCGAACAACATCACGGCCTCGCCCGCCACACTCGGAAACGGCCCGCAAGGTAACAACGCAGGGCCGGGCGGCGGAGAGTTCTTTTATCAGGACACTTTCAGTACGTTCCACGAGGAGACTTCGATCGGGGGCACGGCGCAATTGCCCGGCTCGCCGAACGTGCTCACGACGGCCATGGACCCCGGCGGCAACATTCGGGCCGGCGGCGTGTCGTTCTTCAGCACGCTGACCGGGGCCAAGGACAAGGCGTACGAACTTTACTACACCACCTCGGACAACGACCCGGTCAACGGCGGCACGTTCGGCAAGGCCAACGGGATGGGCGAACTCGTCATCCTGTCCGACGTCGCCCCGATCGAGGTCGGCAACCGCGTCTGGTTCGACGCCAACGGCGACGGCGTCCAAGGGGCCAACGAACCGGGCATCGCCGGCGTGACGGTCAACCTGTACGCCCCCGGCGGCGAGTTCCCCCTGGCCTCGGCTGTCACGGACGCGAACGGCAACTACCTCTTCTCGAACGGCCCCGGCCCCAGCACCGCCAGCGCGATCTACGGCGTCACCGGCCTGGTCGCCAACACCGTCGGCTACTCAATCCGCCTCGACAAAGCGTCGGACTACCTCACCGGCGGGCCACTGTTTAACAAGCTGCTGACGAAGCCCCTCAACGACCCCACCGCCGGCGGCACCAACCGGGACTCCGACGCGACCCTGGCTGCCCCCGCGTCGCCCCCGAGCGGGGCCAACGCGCCGCGCATCGCCTTCGGTACAGGGGCCGCCGGCCAGGCCGTCCACACCTACGACGCCGGCTTCACCCCGCCGCTGAGCCTCGGCAACCGGGTCTGGCTCGACGTAAACAACAACGGCCTGCGCGACGGCACCGAGCCGGGCGTCGCCAACGTCACCGTCACCTTGTTCACCGCCGCGAGCGTCTCGGTCGGGGCGACGGTCACCGACGGCAGCGGCTACTACCTGTTCACCAACTTGGCCCCCGGCGGCTACTACGTCGAGCTCAGCGGCATTCCGCTCGGCCTCCGGTCCAGC